>JBIISI010000004.1:0-49727 GCA_044341105.1 Rickettsiales bacterium
TATGGAATAAAGACACCACCAAAACCAAAACTACCGAGAAGTTGAACGACGGTAAACTGACCGTGAAGCATGAGAAAACGGTGAATGGTACGACCGTCATCGACAAAAAATCGAGTTACTAGTTTCCCCCATGCAGTGACCCAAAGCGCTGCACCGAACAGGCCGGTTCCCCATCGCCGGCCTGTTCTTTCTTTTATTAGGCAGGGTGCGTATGAAGGATAAAATCCACCGCTTCAACAATCGACGGAAATTGCTGCTGGGCGGGCAAATCCATGACTTGCTCGGCCGTGGAGCCGGTGCGCACAAGCAGGGGCGCAAGCCCGGCGTTTCGTCCCGCCTCGGCGTCGCTCAGCCGGTCGCCCACCAGAAAGCTCCGTGTCCGGTCGATCGGTAGCGCCGCACAGGCCGCGTCGATCATGCCGGTGCCGGGTTTGCGGCAGGCACAGGGGCCGGAAATTTCCGGGTAATGCGGGCAATGCAAAAACAGGTCGATATGCGCGCTGGCTTTTGCAAGGTCACGCGCGATGAACGCATTCAGCGTGGCGAGATCCTGCTCGGTGTAATAGCCGCGGGCGATGCCGGATTGGTTGCTGACAATGACCACCAGAAAACCCGCCGCGTTCAGCCGCGCAATCGCCGCCGGCGCACCGGCAATCCACACCCAGTCTTCGGCTTTGTAGAGGTAGTGCGTATCGACGTTCAGCGTGCCGTCGCGGTCGAGAAAAACGGCCGGGCGCAGCGTCTCAGCCATGGTCGCCGAACATGGCGAGATCGACCGCCTCGCACAGGCTGTGCGCCAGCACGAGATGGATTTCCTGAATGGTGCTGGTGGCATGGCCGTGGGCGATGATGCAGTGGTCGGCCAGCGCTTTGGCCGCGCCGCCTTCATGGCCGGTAAACACAATGCTGGCGAGCCCCCGCTCGCGGCACACTTCCAGCGCGCGCACAATATTTTTAGAATTGCCCGAGGTGGTGATGCCGAGGAACACGTCGTTTGCCGTCATTTTCCCCGCGACCTGCCGCGAGAAAATTTCGTCGTAGCTGTAATCGTTGCCGATGGCGGTGAGGATGGAACTGTCGACGGTGAGCGCTTCGGCGGGCAGGGGTGCGCGGTCGCGGTTTAAGCGGCCCACGAATTCGGCGGCGATATGCTGCGCGTCGGCTGCCGAGCCGCCATTGCCGGCGATGTAGAGGCGTCCGCCCTTGCGGTAATGTTCGACCACCATCGCGGCGGCTTCTTCAAAGCGCGCGGCTTCTCCCGCATCGCCGAGGAAGCTTTGCTTGGCGGCGATTGAGGCTTCGAGGTTCTTTTTCAGTAAGGCGGCGGCGGTCATGGCGGGCTCAGTAATTGCTGGGCGCGACGATAATCGTCCGGCAGGCCGATATCAATCAATTTCCCGCCATATGCCGTGCCGTAGCAACGCGTTTGCTGCGCAATAAGCGCTGGCAGCAAGTGCGCTTCCAGCGACACCGCATCGCCCGCGCGCCATGGTGCGTCCTGCAGCACGGCGGGGTCGATCCAGTAGATACCGGCATTGGCCGGCTCACCGATGGCGGCGTTTTCGCGGTCGAAGGCAAGCACGCGGCCATCGCGCTCGCAGCGGATGCGGCCAAAGCGGCTCGGCTGGTCGGCATGGAACAGTGCGAGGCTCCACGCCGACTGTTTTTGCGCATGCAGCGTTTGCAGTGGCGCGAGCGCGACCGGGAAATGAATATCGCCATTGAGCACGAGCACGGGGTCGGGGCGGGTGAGTTGCGCGGCGGCCAGCAGCAACCCGCCGCCGGTGCCGAGCGGGGTTTCTTCCACCGCGTAGTGCAGGGGCACCCCGCGATACGCGCTGCCGAACGCATCGCGGATTTGCGCATGCCGGTAGCCGACGGAGAGGATGACCTCGCCCACGCCCTGAGCGATCCAGTGATCGAGCAGGTGCGAAAGAAAGGGGCGGCCCGCCACCGGCGCCAGCGCCTTGGGCAGGTCGGGCAGCGCCGGGCGCAGGCGGGTGCCTTGCCCGCCCGCCAGAATGATCGCAGTCATCGCCATGGAACGTTATTAGCAGGGGGGAAGGGCTTGCCGCAAAGACGTTTTGCATCCCGCCCGCAAGTTGGGTAGAAAGCGCGCATGAGCAATGCACCGATTACCAAAGCGATTTTTCCCGTGGCCGGGCTGGGCACGCGCTTTCTGCCCGCCACCAAAGCGAGCCCGAAGGAAATGCTGGCGGTGGTCGATAAGCCGTTGATCCAGTATGCGGTGGAAGAGGCCTATGCCGCCGGCATCCGGCAGATGATTTTTGTGACTGGCCGCAACAAGCGCGCCATCGAAGACCATTTCGACACCGCCTATGAATTGGAAGCCGAGCTGGAAGCAGGCGGCAAACAGGCGCTTAAAGCGCTAATCGATGCGATTAAGCCCGAGGATATGGAATGCGTGTATGTGCGCCAGCCCAAAGCACTTGGGCTTGGCCACGCGGTGCTGTGCGCCGAGAAGCTGGTGGGCGACACCCCCTTCGCCGTGCTGCTGGCCGATGATTTGATGGTGGGCGAGCCACCCGTGCTGCAGCAAATGACCGCGATGCATGCGCAGCATGGCGGCAGCATCCTCGCGGTGCAGGAAGTGCCGCGCGCCCACACGCGGCGCTATGGCATTGTGCAGGGCGAGCCCGTGCAGGACGATCTGGTGGCGGTGCAGGGGCTGGTGGAAAAACCCGAACCCGAAAGGGCACCCAGCACCCTCGCCGTGGCCGGGCGTTACATCCTCAGCCCGTCGGTGTTTGCCCATATCCGCAACCAGCCGCGCGGCGCGGGCGGCGAGATCCAGCTGACCGACGGCATTGCCGCACTGATTGGGCATGAGCCGGTCTTTGCCTACCGGTATCGCGGGGTGCGCTACGATTGCGGCAGCAAGCTGGGCCTGCTGCAGGCCAGCGTCGATCTGGGCATGGCGCATGCCGAGCTGGGGGCCGAATTTACCGCATGGCTGAAGGGCCGCATCGAGTAGCTTGCATCGCGGGTGGGCTCTGCTATAAGCGCGCCTCACACAGGGGTGTAGCTCAATTGGTAGAGCGTCGGTCTCCAAAACCGAAGGTTGCAGGTTCGATTCCTGTCGCCCCTGCCACAAAACACGCCACCCATCGCGGTGGCTTTTTTATGGCAGGAAAGCCAGTGCCCGCCTTTTAACAAAACGCCTTGCGCTGCATGCGAATTTTTGAATAGTAGCGGCATGCTCCCACCCATCTCCAACGTTGCGCCTGAAAATACCCTGACCATCGGTTGGCGCGTGGCAAAAGCCGATGCAGGGATTGCCAGTGTGCGCTACCGTGCGCTGATGCCCATTCTTGGCCTTGCGGAGCGAGGCTACCAATCCCGGATTTTCGATGAAGCCGATCCGTATCATCTGCGTGGCATTGACCGGCTGATTTTTGTCAAGTCGCTTCAGGAAGGCGATATTCTCCTGGCGCAGGAAGCGCATCGGCGTGGCATTTCGGTAATCTATGATTTGTGCGATGATATTTTTATCGAGGGCTACCAGACCAAAGGTGGCTTTGCATCGGCCGCCAGCGTTTTTGCGCTGATTGCCTCCCATGCGCAGGCAGTGGTGGTCACCACACAGCCACTTGCCGATGTGGTGCGCAAACGGGTGCCGGAGATGCCGGTCTTTGTCATTCCCGATGGCAACGAAACACCCGAACTTCAGGCAGCAGAGTTTAATGCGCTTGCAACATTGCGGGTGCGGGTGCCATGGCGATTCCGTCGCCGCCGTTTCAGGGGCCTGCGCCCCATGCTCCGGCGATGGATGCGTATGGCATGGCGGGCGGCGCGGCGACCGGTTGCATTGGTGCGCCGCGCTACCGTGCGTGTGATCAAGCGGCTACGGCGCCTGCTGAGCTGGATACTCAAATACCTGCGGCGCGGTGTGAAACGGGTGCGGAAGTGGCTGCACCGGAAATACTGGCTGAAACTGGCCTATCGTTGCTACGATGCGGGCCGGGCCTTGCTATGCAACGTGCCGCGGCGAAGCCCACCAAGGGAACGCGCCGCCCTGACGATGGCGACAGCGCAGGCACGGGCCGAAAAACGGCAGGTGATTGTCTGGTACGGCAATCACGGAGCACCCTATGCCAATTTCGGTATGCGCGATCTTTTGTTGATTCGCGAAGCGCTGGAAACCGTGGCCAAAGAATATCCGGTAGAGCTCTGGGTCATCAGCAACAGTCAGGATAAATACCATCAGTCGATCGCGGGTATGGCCATCCATTCGCGCTACATTCCATGGCGGCCGGGTGTGGTGGAACAGGCCCTGGCCAGTGCTGCCGTCGTCGTTATTCCAAACAGCAAAGATCCGTTCAGCATCTGCAAATCGGCGAACCGTACGGTACTTGCACTGAACCATGGCTGCCCGGTGGTGGCAACCATGACACCTGCCCTCGCGCCATTGGCGGGCAGCTTTGTGGCCGATGATTTCCTTGCTGGCTTACGGCGCTATCTCGGCGACAAAGAGGCGGCCCGTGCCGATGTGATGCGCGGACAGCAGGCGATCGCACAGCATTTCTCCATTCCCGTGATTGCGCAGGCATGGGATCGGGTCTTGCAGACGGTTGCTGCGCCGGCGCCGCGTGTTGCACCCGAACTGGTAGTGGCCCTGCAACTGGTGCAGGATCTTGACCTTGCCATGCCAGTGATTGTGGCGGCGCAGCGTGCGCACGTGGCGGTGGCGGCATGGTGCAGCATGACGCTGATTAAACAATCTCCCCGCGTAACGGCGCAATTGCAGCAAGCGCAGGTGCCCATGACCGTGTGGGCAGATCACGCATTTGGGCAACGCCATCGCCATTTTTCGGAGCGTCTTCGGGCGGTGCTTGCCATCACGGAAAGTAATTTGCGGCCGCACTATTTTTGCCATGCGCTGGTGAAAAAAGCCAACCAACAAGGCATTTTCACCGCCACCATGCAGCATGGGCTTGAGAATATTGGCCTGACTTACAGCGACGCGGTGCAACCCATCGGGCGGGTGACATTTGCTGCGCAGCGCCTGTATCTGTGGGCGGGGTTGGACACGCTGCACCCGCAGGTGAGCGAAGCCACGCGGGCGAAATGCGTCCCCATGGGCTGCACCAAACCGGCGCAGGTCCTTCCGGCCGAGCTCGCGGGACTCTGGCCTGCCGGCGTACCAACGGTGATCGGTGTCTTCGAGAACCTGCACTGGCATCGTTTCGACGATGCCTACCGTGCGGCCTTCCTGACTAATCTGGAGGCTATGGCCGAGAAGTTTCCGCACTGCCTGTTCGTGGTGAAGCCCCACCATGCCGGTATGTACCTGACCAAACGCCATGCGGGCGATCTTCCATCGCACACGAACCTGCTGATTGCCGATCCCGCCAATCCGGCATGGGAACGATACACGGCGCAGGCACTGATGCAGCACATGCAGGGGGTGATAACGACCCCTTCCACGGTGGCACTCGATGCGGCGCGCATGGGGGTGCCGGTGGCCGTCGCCGCCGACGAGGATGCCATCGCGCGGTTCGCGCCGTTGCCGCTGCTGCAGCACGCCGCTGACTGGGCGGATTTTATTGGCGGCCTCGCTGCGGGGCAGGCCGGTGCCCATGCCGACGCGCTGCGCGCGTTTGCCGGGCGTTATGTACTGGACGGCGACGCGGCAAGCCGTATGGTCGCGGATCTTTTTCCTTCCACCCGGCAGCAGGCAGAGGCGGCATGACTTCGATTCTTATCACCGGCGGTGCCGGGTTCATCGGCAGCCGGCTGGTGCGTGCGCTGGTACAGCGCCTGCCGGATTGCCGCATCTGGGTGCTCGATAACCTGCACCCGCAAGTGCACGGGGCCCATGCGGCCGTCCCCGCATTTCCCGCCAACGTCACCTTCCTGCGCGGCGACGTGGCCGATGCCGATGCAGTACAGGCCGCCGTGCAGGCCGCCATGCCGCAGATTGTGTACCACCTCGCGGCGGAAACCGGCACCGGCCAGTCCTACGATATGCCGAGCCATTACACCCGGGTGAATGTGCTGGGCACCACCTACCTTGCCGAGGCACTGCGCGCCTGCCCGGCCACGCGCACGGTGGTGCTGGCCGGTTCGCGCGCGGTTTACGGCGAAGGCGCCTACCGCGATGCGGCAGGGCGCGAATTCATTGGCCAGCCGCGCGAGGAAGCGCCCATGCGCGTCGGCGATTTCGCCGTGCGCCTGCCGGAAAGCGCGCAGTTGCCGGCGCACCCCGCCCCCAGCCATGGCGGCCTGCCGGTGGCTCCGGCCTCGATCTATGCCTCGACCAAGCTGATGCAGGAATATGTGTTGACGCAGTTGGGCGAGGGCACGCCATGGCGCGCCAACCTGCTGCGTTTCCAGAACGTGTACGGGCCGGGCCAGTCGCTGCGCAACCCCTATACCGGCGTGCTGTCGATTTTTGCCCGTCAGTTACTGAATGGCGAGTCGCTGGCCATTTACGAAGACGGCAACATCGCGCGCGATTTCGTGTTCGTCGACGACGTGGTCGAAGCGCTGGTCTTGACCGGTATCAAGGACGTGCCGCACGGATGGGTGATGGATATCGGCACCGGCCGCGCCGAAACCATCCTCGATGTTGCCCGCATCCTCATGCGCAATCTCGGCCGTGCCGACGATGCGTATCGCATTACCGGCGCGTTCCGCATCGGCGATATCCGCCATGCCTGCGCCGATATTCGCAAGGCGGGGCAGATACTTGGCTGGAAGCCGCGCGTTTCGGTCGAATCCGGGCTTGCGCAACTCGCCAAATGGGCGCAAGAAGAATTCGCCAACGGCAATTTATAAGGGCTGTTATGAAGGAAGACGAAACCATCCGCGTGTATGTCGGCGTCGATCGCTCGCAATTGCTGGCGGTGCCGGTGCTGGAATATTCCATCAAGCGCCACACCACGGCGAAGGTCGAAGTGATTCCCATGCTCGACCTGCCGGTGCCGACCCCGGCCGACCCGCGCAACGGCCAACGCACCGGGTTTTCCTTCAGCCGTTTTTGTATCCCGAACATGGCCGGCTATCAGGGCAAAGCCATTTACATGGATGCCGATATGCTGGTGTTTCGTGACATTCGCGAGTTGTGGGAGATTCCGTTCGACGGCGCGAAAATCGTCATCCAGCAGGAAGTGAAATTCCAGGACGAAACCACCCAGAAAGCCGGAGCGCCCAAAACACGCAAAAAACAATGTGCGGTCATGCTGCTCGATTGTGCGCGGCTGGATTGGGACGTGGCGCGCATCGTGCGCGGCATGGACGAAGGTCAATACGATTACGAACAATTGATGTACGAGATGTGCATCCTCGACGAATCGGAAGTGAAATACGGCGTGCCGTTCGAGTGGAACAGCCTTGAGCATTGGGATGCCAACACCCGCCTGATCCACTACACCGATGTCTACACCCAGCCATGGACGGCGGTGGGCAACGCCAATGCTTATCTGTGGTTCGCCGAGGTGCGGCACATGTTGGCTGCCGGGGCCCTGCAAGAAAACGATATTCGCAAAGAAATCGCGCTGGGCTATTTCCGGCCCTCGCTGCTGCGCGACGTGAAATACCGCCATTTGCTGCCGCGCTTCCTGCACCGGGTATGGGACAAACAGAACGCCGCCATGGATCGTGTGGCGGGCTATGTGCCGCACAAAGAAGTCTACGCCGCGAAGAAGCGCCGCCAGCAGGCGATCAAGGATTATGAGGCAAAACTGGCTGCGCAGCAAAGGCACGCAAGCTAATGCTTCGCCGCTGGATGGCTGCGCTGCGCTACGCGCCGAACAGTGACTACGAGCTGGCGTTCGACGGCCATGCGGCAGGCAGGCGATTGCTCATTTTCACCGAGCATGTCAACGCCACCTATTTCATTAGTTTCGATCTGCCGCTGCGCGCCATGCATGCGCGCGGTGAGGTGAATGTGGCGGTGACTTCGCAGGCGTTTGTTGCGCGCCATGGCGGCGTGGATTACGCGGCCCGCTGCCTGCAGCAATTTCGCCCCGATACGGTGATCTTCACCCGCTATGGCGGGGAAGAGGGCGCAGCGATGATCGACCTGTTCCGGCAGCGCGGTGTGCCGGTCATCTACCATATCGACGACGATTTGCTGCATGTGCCGGATTCGCTCGGCGCGGAAATCAAGCAGCGGCAAGGGGCGCAGGCGCAGGCGCGCGACGCCATGCTGCAACGTGCCGACACGATCTATGCGTCCACGCCCTACCTCGCCGCGCTGCTGCAGGCGCGCTACCCCAACGCCACGATCTTCCACGGTATCTACGCGCCTTACATGGGCGATGCATTGGAGCCCGTGACCGCGGCCCCGCGCCCATACCCGATCATGGGCTATATGGGTTCGAAGGGCCATCACGAAGATCTGGCGATGCTGGTGCCGCAGATCGCAGCGGTGATGGAAGCGAACCCCACGCTGCATTTCGAAGTGTTCGGCACCATTGCCATGCCCGAGGTGCTGGCGCGCGCCTTCCCGCAGCGCACCCGCCACTACACGGTGCAGAAAGCCTACCGCGACTTCCTCGCCACGCTGGCCGGACTGCAATGGGATATCGGCCTCGCGCCGCTGGTCGATGCGTCGTTCAACCGCTGCAAGGCCCCGACCAAATTCATCGAATACAGCGCGGCGGACATTCCCACCCTTGCCAGCGCGATCGGGGTGTATGAGGCCGCCATGCCCGAAGGCGGCGGGCAGTTGCTGCAACCCGGCGATTGGCAGGCCGCCATGCAGCACTGGCTAGATCACCCCGCCGCGCGCGCGCAGGCGCTGGCCACCGCCCGCACCCATTGCGCCGCGCATTTTTCCCTGCATAAGCTGGAGCAGCAGCTTGCCAAGCTCTGTGGGATAAGTATCAGGGAATGAGCATTTTTCCCTATTGCAACCCCAAGGTGGCCGCATGACTGGTGCAGCGATGATCGATGACAAGGATTTCCCCGGCAAACCTCGCCTCGCCGGGCTCGATGAGTTGCGCGGTCTGGCCACACTGTGGGTGATGTGGTGCCACAGCGCCTCGCTCTGGACATGGGTGCCGCCCGGCTTCGGTGGCTATGGTTATCATGGGGTGGTGCTGTTTTTTATCATCAGCGGGTTCCTTATTACGCGTATCCTCATGAAAGACGAGGGCCAGCCGCTTTATTTCTGCCGGTTTTACATGAACCGTATTTTCCGTATCTGGCCGCTCATGCTGGTGGCGCTGGCGCTGAGCGGTATCGTCTGGTCGAGCGAGTTGCCGAAAATCTTCTACAATTTCCTGATGATTAATAACTACGCCTACGCGTATGGCATCGAGCCCATGGTGCGCACCGACGTGATGTGGTCGCTGGCGATCGAGGAGCAGTTCTACCTGCTCTGGCCGGCGGTGTTTTTTCTGGTGCGCAAAGAGCGTATCGGCATGGTTATTTTCCTCGTGATCCTCGCCGGACTGCTGTTCGATTCGGGCCTGATCTATGGGGGTGCCGGGCCGATTTTCAAGAAAACGCACGGGGCGATGCATTACATCGCCATGGGCACGGCCTTTGCACTTGGTGCGCGCACCGGCCTGCGTGTGCTGCTGGCGGCATGGGGCGTATTTTTGCTGTGGTATGCGCTGGCCCATCACGGGGATTTCTCGGCGTTCCGCTGGTATTGGCACGGTATCACCCTAGCGCTCGCGCTGCTGGTCTATGCCACGATCCATCTTCGCCCACTCATTCGGGCAGGGTGGCTCGCCGCCATCGGTAAACGCTGCTACGGCGCCTACCTGATTCATTTCTTCGTGTCGTCCACCACGTTGAAATTCCTTGGTAGCGGCAGCTGGCTGCCGGGGGTCACGTTTTTTGCGGCATCCCTCGCCCTAACCTGGATTTCCTTCCGCTATTTCGAGTGGCCGGTGTTGCAGCTGCGCGAGCGTTTCATCGCGTCCGACCGGCTGAAAGCTGCCCTGTTCGGGGTGTTCACCCTGCTTGTACTGATCAGTGTGGTGATGCTGATCCCGCGGCCGCTAGCGGCATCATAAGGAGGGGTTTTGCTTTTCAACTCGGAAGCTTACCTGCTGCTCTTGCTGGTTGCCGTGCTGGCCTATTGGCTGTCGCCGCGGCTGGTGCTGCGCCAGCTCATCGTGCTGGCGGCGAGCCTGTATTTCTACGCGAGCTGGAGCATCCCCTTCACCCTCATGCTGGTCGCCTTGATTGCGGTGCATTGGGTGGTCGGGTTCATGGTGCAGGCCCGCCCGCCGCAGCGCTGGATCGTCGCCATCTGTATGCTCGATCTTGGGGTGCTGGCCTATTTTAAATATAGCGGATTTCTGGCGGAGAATATCGGTGCGCTGCTCGCGGCTTTCGGGCAGGAGGGCGCGTGGTCGCCCCTGCAGCATGTGCTGCCGCTTGGCATTTCCTTTTACATGTTCGAGCTGATTTCCTACACGGTCGATGTGGCGCGCAAGCGCATCGCGCATGAGCGCAATCCGTTGGCGTTTGCCATCTTCGTGCTGTTCTTCCCGCATCTCATCGCCGGGCCGATTTGCCGGGGTGGCCAGTTCCTGCCGCAGGTGAACCGCCTGCAACGGTTCGATGGCCGGCAATGCTATAACGGGCTGTATTTATTCGCGTGCGGGCTGGCGCTGAAATGCGGGCTGGCCGATGGGCTGGCGCCGTTTGTGAACGTCATCTATGCCCACCCTGCCGATTATTCCGGCATGGATAATGCGATGGCCACCCTCGGATTCGGCGTGCAGATCCTAGGCGATTTCTGGGGCTATTCGCTCATGGCGCTCGGTTCGTCGCTGCTGTTTGGCTATGTGCTTCCGGCGAATTTCAATGCCCCCTATGCCGCGCGCTCGATTCAGGAATTCTGGCGGCGCTGGCACATCACCCTCTCCAACTGGCTGCGCGATTACCTGTATTTCACCCTCGGCGGCTCGCAGGAGGCGCGCCGCTGGAAGATCTACCGCAATCTCGGCATCACCATGCTGCTTGGCGGTTTGTGGCATGGGGCGAGCTGGAATTTCATCATCTGGGGCGGCATCCACGGGGCGGCGCTTGCGGCGCATCGCGCCTGGCGCGATGCGGGGACGCGGCTTGGCCTGCCGGGTCGGTTTGCGGCGGTGCCGATTGTGGGCTGGGGCATGACCATGCTGGTCGTCTTTGCCGCGTGGGTATTCTTTCGCGCGCCCGACCTTGCCGCCGCGCTGACGGTGTTCGACCGCATGGCAAGCTGGCAGCCCGGCTGGCTGGACACGCGGCTGGCGGCGGCGTTCTATGAATTGTTGCTGTGGTATGTGCCCTTGCAATGGCTGATCCACCGCACCACCTGGCAGGCCGATATGGCGGCCCAGCCATGGTATCGGCAGGTGGCGGCCATTGCCCTGTTAACCGGGTTCTGCGCGGTGTATTACACCGACGGCAGTGCCTTTATTTATTTCCAGTTCTGAGTATGCGCGGCTTTTCCAGAAACATCCTATTATCGTTCGGCGCGGTATTGGCCGTCCTGCTTCTGCTGGAAGGGGCGGTGCGGCTGTTTTTCATGCCCGCGGAAACCATGTCGGGCGTTTCGGTGCCGGTGCTGCTCAGGCAATTGCCGCATCTGGTGATTCAGGATCGCGAGATCGACAACCAGACCATTGCGCATAACGTGGCCCTGTTTGCCCGCCACCCCGATCCAGCGGCGGTAACGCAGGCCTATGTCGGCACCTCGCGCACCAAAGTGGTGCGGCCGCAATGGCTGGGCAACATGCAGGCGGTGAATGGCTCGGGCAACAGCTACAACGAAATCAGCTACGGCCTGTTGCTGCAGGCCGAAGTGGTGCGGCGCATGTTCCCGCATGTGCGCACCCTGTATGTCGAAAGCTCGCTGCTGCTGCGCCGGCCGGCGCGGTTGATCGTTGAAAACGACCACCGCAAATACCTGCCGCTGCTGCAATCGCTGCTGCCGCTGCGCGATGCCTTGCCGGGTGGGGAGCCATGGCGCGCGCAGGTGGCCGCCGTGCAGCAGCAAAAGCGTCCATGGAAATTCCTTTTTCCCAAAGTCCGGCAACATCTGCGCCTGTCGAGCCTGCTGGGCTACGATAGCAAATCCATGCCCATTGCCGACGACCCGCTGCTGAAACAGCTGCTGTCCGATGGCGAGCGCGTGCGGCCGCCGCAATCCCACCCCGGCGATGTGGGGCCGATTGCGCTGGAGAACGGCAAAGTGCAGCGCCTGCTGTCGATTCCTTCTGCCAAACCCTGGGATGGGTTGTTTGATATGTTCGCCCTGTGGGGGCGAAAGCACGATATCCAGATCATCTTTTTCCAGCCGCCGGTGCGCTCCGACCTCTATGCGTTCCAGACGCAATATGGCCTGCGCGACCATGTGCGCGACCTGAAGCGGGTGGCCGAGCAGTACCACCTGCCGTTTATCGACCTCAACCGCCCGTCATTGCATTACATGGATGATTGGGACCTCTTCGCCGATGAAGACCATCTTGAAACCTGCCGTGGGGTGATCCTGCTGCAGGCGGCGCTCGATGAGGGGATGCGGCAATACCGGCAGGAGGGGGTTTTGTTCCCATCGGTGCCGCGCGCGCTGGCCGAGCGGCTCGCCGCCGGGCAGCTTACGCGCTGCGGTGCATGAGGCGCGGCAGCGGCGAACGGTAATAAAGCCGGCGGGCGATGTGCAGCAACGCCATGGGCGATGCCCATGGGCGCTTGTGCCCGCTTTGCAGCTGGCGATACGGGGCGATGAAGCCGCGATCGAGCGCGCGGATGTGGCGCGGCAATTGCAGCGTATCGTCGATCAGCGTGGCGAGCTGCGCGGCGAGCGAGGGGCGCACATGGCCCGCCGCAATCTCACGCGCGATGTCGCCTTCGGTGATGAACCCGGCGGTGATGGCGCGGCGCAGGCAGGCGATCCACACATGGCCCAGCGGGTTGGTGGTGGCGACCCATGGCTGGGTGTCCATGTCGGTGTAATGCAGCAGGCGCGTGTGCGCCGCGTCGAAGCGCTCCAGCGCGTTCCAGTGCGGGCTGATGGTGGCGCCGATATGGCGGGCTGCGCGCATGTCGAACATCAGGCTGCCGTAATCGAGCGTGCCGTCATCGAGCTGGGCGATGATGTCGTCGATGCGCCAGCCCAGCGCGGCGCAATCGAGCAGCATGACGCTGAACTGGCCCACGCGCCCGTCGCCCGCCTGCTGCACGGTGAGCAGGTCGTGATCCTGCATTGGCCAGTTCCACAGTTCGGCGATGTCGTGGAACACCTGCATGTCGGAATCGAGATAGATGCCGCGCCCTTCAAAGCCGCATAGTTCGGGAATGAGGAAGCGCTGGAAAGAAAACGGCGTGCGCGCGCGGTTCTGCACGGCGCGCGGGGTGGGAATGGTGCGGCCCGCCTGATAGATGGGCAGCACTTCGACGGGCTGCGCAGTGGTTTCGCGAATGGAGAATTCCAGTAATTTCGTCGGCAGCCATTCCGATGGCGTGGCCGCGACGAACACGCGAATCGTGCCGGGCTGGCTCATGCGGCTTTCCCCGGAAATTCGAGGCGAAGATCGAGATTGGCCAGGCCGCTTAATGAGCTTTCGCCGGGAATCTCCACCGACAGGAAATTCTGGTGGATACTGTGGGCCCGCGCTTCGTCGCCCACCAGTTCGCGCACATAGCAGGTGAAGAAATAGCGCCCCGGCAGCATGGTTTTTGCAAACAGCATGCGCACCGGATAGGGCGTGTCCTGCTTCAGTTCGGGAATAAACTGGTCGGCCTTGACGCCGTCATAGGCGCAAACCACGATGCCCTGCCCATTCAGCACGCTGAAATTAAGGGTTACATTTTCCATGTCGCGGCGGGCGGTGAGGGTGGCGGTAATCACGCCGACCGGGCCATGCGGCGAGGCTTCTTCGCTGAGGGAAAAATCGCTGAGTTGCGTTTCCTCGTCACTGGATTCTTCCGGATCGTCTTCAAGGTGGCGCACCTGCATATGTTCGGCCTTGGTCGCTTCCAGCCGCAATTTTTTATAGCAGTCAATGGCTTCGGGCGTGTTGCCGTCGAACGCAACATGCCCCTGGTCGAGCACGATGCCGCGGGTGCAGAAATTCGCCACGAGGTTGGGGCTGTGGCTGACCAGCAGGAAGGTCTGGCCGTCGGCCTTCATGCGCCGGATGCGGTCGTAGCATTTCATACGGAAATTGGCATCGCCCACGGCGAGGGTTTCGTCGATGATAATGAGATCCGCCGACACATGCACCGCGCAGGCGAACGCGAGCCGCGCCTGCATGCCCGAAGAATAGGTGCGCAGCGGCAAATCGAAATAGCGGCCTAGATCGGCGAATTTGCGGATATCGTCGATGCGCGCGTCGGTCTGTTTGCGGCTTAGGCCCTGAATGCTGCAAAACAGATAGGCATTATCGCGGCCGGTGAAATTCGGGTTGAAGCCCGCCGTGAGGCCGAGCAGCGTGGCGATGCGGCCAAAGCGCTCGACCGTGCCGCCGGTCGCCTCGATTACGTTGCCGAGAATGCCGAGCAGGGTGGTTTTTCCCGCGCCGTTCTGCCCCATGATGCCCACCGTTTCGCCGCGATGGATATCGAGGCTGATATGGTGCAGCACCTTGAAACTTTCGCGCTTTTCCATGCGCCGGCCAAACAGCGCATGCATCAGCGTGGCCATGGGATGCGTGGAGCCGGCATAGGTTTTTTGAACCCGTGTGGCGCGCAGCAGTAACTCAGACGACATCGGCGATCACCCCTTTCACGCGGCGGAACATCCACACCGAAGCCAGCGTAAACAGCAGCGTGCCGCCCACAAACGCAGCCCAGATGCCCAGCGGCGGCAGCTGGCCGAACACCAGCGCGTCGCGCAGCATTTCCACCATGCAGGTGAGCGGGTTGAGCCATGCCAGCGCGCGCCATTGCTCGGGCACCAGGGCGAGCGGGTAGGAAATCGGCGTCAGGTAAAACAGCACGCGCAGCACCAGCCGGTTGATCTCGGAAATGTCGCCCATGAACGGGCCAAGGTTCGACAAAAACAGCGACAGGCTGGCAAGAAAGAGCATGCTGGCGCCCACCGCCATGGCCACGCCGCCCAGCCCAAGCGCGGTGAGCCGCCCCTGAATGGCCGCCAGCGCGATGACCATGACCAGCGTGACGCTGGCATGCACGCCCGCGCGCAGCAGGTTTGCCAGCCACAGCACCCACAGCGGAAAGGGCGATTTGACCACGAAGGTGCGTTTGCTGGTGTAGAGCGTGGCAGAGGAATTCACCAGGTCGGCCAGCGTAAGGTAAAGCGAGAGCCCGACGAAAAACGGCAGCACGAAGCCCGCCTGCTGGTCGCCTTCGGGCGTGGGCATGTGCCAGCTCACCTTCAGCAGGTAGGAAAAGACGAAGGTGTAGATGCCAAGCAGGCACAGCGGCGGCAGCACAATCCACGCGGCGGAAAGCGTGGTGCGGGCATAGCGCGCGCGCAAATCATGGCGGGCAAGATCCCAGGCGAGGGTAAGGTAATCGGAACGCATGGCTTTGCTTACCGGGTTTCATGGCGCAAGGCCAAGTGCATAAACGCTTTTTTCCGCAGCAAAACGGGCGGTGCCTTCGCATCGCAGCAAACTTCACAAAACTGTCACACCTGTTGCCTAATCTCCACGGCTAATGTGGCCACATGGCAACGACCCAAGACTTGCAAAAACAAGAATCGCAAAAACATGCGGCGGCCTGCAACCGGCTGCGCGCGCTGCTCGAACGCGGCGACGCGGTGCTTGTGCGCGAGCCGAAGAACCTTGCTTACCCCGCCACACTGACGGCACATGCCGAGGCATCGAGCGGCGATTACGCGGTCTATGCCACGCCCCATGCGCTGGAAGGGTTGCGCCGGGCCGAGGCCCTGACCACGCGCGAATGGGCCGGCGAGGGGCAGCAGCAGAAGGCCTATGTGAAGCACGCGATTGCCACGCAGGTACTGGCCGAAGCCCCGCAGCTGGGCGAGGGCGCGCCGGACGCGGCCTTGCTGGCGCTGGAGCTGGCGGGGCGGCAGGGGGTGCGCGCGGCCATCGCCGCGCGGCCCGAGGCGGCGCTGCCGCATTACCTGCTGTGCAGCGCGCGGCAGGAGGGCGATCTCAAAAAAGACCGCGAACGGCTGAGCGATGGCACGTTCGAACTGCTCAGCCCGCAGATGCGCAACCCGGATGGCGGGGTGTTCCTCGCGCTGCCCATCAGCCGAACGGTGGCCGAGGCGCTGCGCCGCGCCGATGCATCGCTGACCGATCTGTCAGCAGAGCTGGCGGCGGTGGCCCGGCCCGATGACCCGACCGGCGAGCTTTATGCGCTTTCGGCGCGCCTGCAGGGGCTGGCGCAGATGCACTACCACGCGCCCGAGAAAGAAGCGGCGCAGCCCGCGAAAAAGGTCAAGCCTGCACCCGTATCGATGGCGCAGACAAAGCCGCTCGATAGCTTTTTTGAGCAGCTGGCACCGCATGTGACGCGGCTGGAATACCGCTATCGCCTTGGCAAAGCCACGCAGCTGCTGCTGCACACCGATGGCGATGCGGCGATCGAAAAACTGGCGCCGGCGATGGGCAGCCACAAAAGCTGCAAAACCCCAATCATGCTGAAAGCATACAGCAATCAGGCGCATTGCTATTTGCTCGATACTACGGAAGGGCAGGCACGGCTGCTGGCCCACCCGGATTTTGCGGCGCAGCCGATCCATGAACGCTTTATCGACACGGATTACCACACGCCCATGCACGCGCAGGAGGTCGTCTATCAGAAAGGCGACTGGATGCCGACCGGGCAGGTTGCCATGGGCCGCACCCCACGCCAGGAAATGGTGCACGACCTGCAGGTCATGTATGTGGGCGAGGGGGCGCAAAGCCAGCCCTATCTCTACATCACCGGCGATAGCCGGGTGCGGTTGCAGCGCTATGTGGGCGCCATCCACGGCACGATCAACCCGCAGCACGGCTACGCCACCGGCGAGCAGGTGATCCCGGCGATTTGCCGCATCGCCATCGCCCCCGCGCTGGCCGAGCATCTGATGCAGGAAAAAGGCATTCCCGCCTATGCGCATGCTTATGCGACGCTGGAGAAGGCCGATCAGGGGGCGTGTGTGCGTGCCCATGCACAGCGTGTGGCGGTGAAAGCGACGCCTGCACCGGCCTATGATGGGGGCCGCAAGGATACGCGCGATCCGCGCGCGGAAGCGGCGAAGGTTATTTTTGGGCAGGCGGTGCGCCAGCGGCTACTGCTGAAGCCCAACCTTGATCGCGGCAAGAAACCGTCGCTGCGCAAAGTGCGCCTTGGTTTGCAGGTGCCGGTGGCGCAGTCGAAGCAATTCCGCGAGCAACTGCAGCAAAGCGGGTTCCTCGATAAAAAGCACCCGCTGCAATGGCTGGAGCGGGTGGAGGGTTTGCCGCCGGTCGATCTGTTTGTGCTGCAGCTCAGCGCCAGCGATGCCCAGCACTGGCAGGAGGCGCTGGCCCCGCATCAGCGCGGCAATAGCGACGTGCAATTGAGTGAAAACTCCATGACCGAGGCAAAAGCAATTATTCGCGAACGCCTGCATGATACGCGCCGCGCCCCGGCCAAGTCGCCGGAGGAAATGGCGTGGCATGAGTTGATCGGCTATGCCCGCGACGGCACGCTGCAATCGGTGCGCCTCGTCTACACGGCGGATATGCTGGAGCGCGATCTTTCCGAGCGCACCATGCTGGCCGAAGCGTTGCGCAAGCTGGCCGCGCCCCGCCACGCGGCGCAGGCCTTATTGCCCCATTTCCAGCAGGCCGAGCATGGCATTCGCCTGCCGATCGGCCAGCGTCAGGGCAACCCGGCGCGCGGGCTTGAGCGCCACATTGCCTCGGGGGCGCGGCTCGAGGCCGACAGTGCGGCGCTGGAAGCGGAAACCCAGGCCCTTCAGGCATGGTTGCAGGCCCAACCGCGCGACCGGCAGGGCAATGTGGTGATCGATTGCCTGACCTACCTGCATGGCCAGATTCCGGTCATCCATTTCGACCAGATTGCCGCCCGGCAGAACGCCGAACGCGATGCCATTCTGGAAGAGGCGAAACAGAAGCGCCGCCCCTATGCGCAGCTGCCGGAACCGTATTTCCACGGCGAATCTTTTAGCGTCGATGGGATTCGGGGGCGCGATGTGGCGGCCGTGCTACGCCCGGTATCGTCGGAATTCATTCACCAGCTGCGCCGCCGCGGGGGCGGCATTGCCCTGCCTTCGGCCACCGAAGTGGCGTGGGAAGCGCTGCAGGCGCATGCCAACGCCACATGGGGCAAAGACAAAGACGCAAAAACGGTGACCCCCGCCCCCGTTGCCGAGCCCGCCAGTTTCAGCCGCGAGGCGGCCCGCAAAAAACTGATGACCGGGCTCATTGACCAGAACCGCGAGCTTTTCACGCTCGGCAGCATCCGCGATGGGCTGGGCCGCCCGCAGTCGGCAATGGTCTTTACCCTGAAAAGCCGCGCGGAATGGACGCGCATGCTGGATTTGCGCGAGCAGCTCGATCAGGCGGGTATGCTGCTGCACCATGCCGGCGACGCAGGCGCGCTGCCTACCTACACGCAGCAACAGCAGCAGGCGCTGCAGGATATTATGGCCGCGAAAGACCGCATCGAAGCAATTGAAGGCCTCACCGATTTGTTGGCCAAAGGACAGCTCGGGCATGATTTCAGCTGCCTGCAGCACGGCGAGCCGTTGTATGACCCCGCCGCGTTCCACGGAGCGCTGGGCGAAGCCATCGCCGCCCTTGAGGCCGAGGGCGACGCACGCGCTGAGCCGCTGCTTGGCATCCTGCGGGCGATGGCCGAATCCGGGGCAACGCTGCCGCTTTACAGCGATGGTCTGGAGGCACAGCTGGAGGCATTCATTGCCCCGCTGCGCACCGAGCGCATGGCGCTGAAAGATAAAATCCCCGCGTTGCGCAAAGCCAACCACATTACCGACCATGATGTCGCCATGCAAGTGAGCCAGCGGCGGCGCGATCAGGTGCACTATTTCCAGGGTGAGATGGAAACACCGGAATTCCAGGATGTGAAGCGCGCGGCCGATAAATATTTTCAGGGTGCGCGCGAAGAAACGGGACGCGATGAGCCTCCGTATCAGTTCGGCGTCTTCCTGAACCTGCCGAATCTTGAACTCGACCGGCAGGAAAACGAGGCCAATAAGCAATTGCTGCAAAAGCTGCTGCAGCAGGCGGCCATCCACGGCCCGCAGACGCAACTTCTGGCCCAGCGCCGCCGCCCCGGCGTGTATGATGCGGCGCAACAGATGCTGCGCGCGGCGGTCACCGGCCACACTGCCGAACGATCGTAGCGCAAAAAAGCGCGCCCAATCGATTCCTTATACCGCTTTTTGCCAAAGTACGGTACGGGGGAACCGATGGATCGGCTTCAGCAATTCTTCAGCACAAATTTCCTTCCGCCGCATGGCTTTTGTTTCCTGTGGCTGCCGGAGATCGTCTGGCTGCATGTCGCGGCCGATGCGCTGATCGCGCTCGCCTATTTCAGCATTCCGCTCGCCCTCTGGCATTTCGCACGCAGGCGGCCCGACATGCCGTTCACCAAAGTATTCCTGCTGTTTGCGACTTTTATTACGCTGTGCGGTATCACGCATGTCATGGGCATTGTCGTGCTGTGGCTTCCGGCCTACGGGCTGCAGGGGCTGCTCATGCTGCTCACCGGGCTGGTGTCGGGGGCGACGGCCCTGTTCGTCTGGCGGCTCATGCCCACGGCGCTCACCCTGCCCAGCCCGGCGGAATTGCAGGAAATTAACCGCCAGCTGAATGCCTCCTACGAGGAGATCGAGGAGAAAGTGCGCGCCCGCACGGCCGAACTGGAAGAAGCCAACTATGCGTTGGAGCAGGCGAAAATCCATGCCGACGAGGCCAGCCAGGCGAAAAGCGAATTCCTCGCTAACATGAGCCATGAGATCCGCACGCCGATGAATGTGGTGGTGGGGATTACCAACCTGCTGAAGAAAAGCCAGCCGCTTTCGCCCAAACAGCAGGAATTCGTGGAAACGCTCGATGCCAGCGCGCAGTCGCTGCTGGGACTGATTAATGACCTGCTCGATATTGCAAAAATTGAATCGCAGGCTGTTATCTACGAGCAGGTGCCGTTCGCGCCGGTGACGATTATCGAGGAGATCGTGACGCTGCTGCATGTGCGGGCGCGCGAAAAGGGGCTGGGCCTGCGCGCCGATGGGCTGGATGCGCTGCGCGGCCAGCGCTTCATGGGCGACCCGCACCGCCTGCACCAGATCGTGCTGAACCTGTGCAGCAACGCCATTAAGTTCACCGAACAGGGCTGGGTGATGATCCATCTGCGCTGCGAGCCGGGGCTTGACGATGCGCATGGCGAGCTGGTGATCGAGGTGCGCGATACCGGCATCGGCATCGCGCCCGAGCAGCAGCAGAAAGTGTTCGAGAAATTCACGCAGGCCGATGCGTCGATCAGCCGCCGCTATGGCGGCACCGGCCTCGGGCTCAGCATCGTCAACCATCTGGTGACGGGGCTGGGCGGCAGCATTGCGCTGCAAAGCGCCATGGGCAGTGGCAGCGTCTTCACGGTGACCCTGCCGGTGGCCTACGCCAAAACCAAAACGCGCAAAAAGCCCGCCCCCAAAAAAGCGGCGGCCACTGCGCCTTCTGCGGCGGCGCCGCGCATCCTGCTGGTCGAGGATTATCCGCCGAATGTGCTGGTCGCCGGCTCGTTCCTCAGCGATTTCGGCTACCCCTATGCGGTGGCGGCCAATGGCCTGCAGGCGCTGGAGCACTACCAGCGCGGCGGCTTCGACCTGATCCTGATGGATGTGCAGATGCCGCAGATGGACGGGCTGGAGGCGACGCGGCGCATCCGTGCCATGGAAACGGGCAAGGCGCGCATCCCCATTCTGGGCATGACTGCCCACGCCACGCCCGGCGACCGCGAGCGCTGCCTGCAGGCGGGCATGGACGATTACCTCGCCAAGCCCTATCCCGAGCACGAGTTGCAGCGCAAGATCGAGGCCTTG
Source organism: Rickettsiales bacterium (assembly GCA_044341105.1). Taxonomy (GTDB): domain Bacteria; phylum Pseudomonadota; class Alphaproteobacteria; order Rickettsiales; family UBA3002; genus QFOX01. The sequence continues at coordinate 20,963 of JBIISI010000004.1, forward strand.
CTGGCGCGGGCGTAAAACCTGTTGCCAAGCGCGGGCGGGCGCGTTATAGATCGCGCCGCACCGCCCCCAAAAGCGGTGCATTTTTGTATAGAGAAATTCGGTAAGGTAGACCATGCCCGCAATGAACCCGGCAAAATTCATCCGCGAAGTGCGTCAGGAAGTGGGCAAAGTTGCCTGGCCCTCGCGCCGCGAAACCATGATTTCGGTGATGATGGTGCTGGTGCTGGCCATTGTCGCCGCCGTATTCTTCCTGCTGGTCGACGGATTCTTCGCCTGGGGGATCCGCACCATTCTCGGTTTAGGAGCATAACATGAGCGAAGCCGCCGCAAGCAACGACATCCAACCCACCGCCGACGCTGCCGCCGAAGCCCCCAAAGGCAAAGCCAAGCGCTGGTACATCATCCACGCCTATTCGGGCTTCGAGAAGAAGGTTGCGCAAAGCATCCTCGAGCAGGCCGCGCAAAAAGGCCTGACCGACGCGTTCGAGCAGGTCGTGGTGCCGACCGAAGACGTGGTGGAAGTGCGCCGCGGCAAAAAAGTGCAGGCCGAGCGCAAGTTCTTCCCCGGCTACGTGCTGGCGAAAATGGACATGAACGACGCGACCTGGACGCTGGTGAAAAACACCGACAAAGTGACCGGGTTCCTCGGTGGCCGCGGCATCCGCCCGCAGCCGATCACCGAAGCCGAAGCCGCGCAGATCTTCAAGCAGGCCGAGGAAGGCGCGAAATCCGTGCGCACCACGATCATTTTCGACATCGGCGAGCAGGTCAAGATCATCGACGGCCCGTTCGAGAGCTTCGTGGGCACCGTGGAAGACGTAGAAGAAGACCGCCAGAAACTGAAAGTTTCGGTGAGCATCTTCGGCCGCGCCACCCCGGTCGAGCTGGCGTTCGACCAGGTGCACAAAGTGAACGGTTAAGGCAACCGCCTTTTCCAAGCGCAACGGGGGCTTCGGCCCCCGTTTTGTTTTTGGTGTAAGCAATTGTTTTTGCTGAAACCTGAAGCCTGAAACCTGAAACCCCAAAAAACCTGTTGCATTCCCACAACTCCCCACTATAGTCCCGGCTCCTTTGGGAGGGTGTTTCCCGTGAAACATCCGCAATCCGCCGCAGAAAACATGGGGTTTTCTGGCTGATGGGCACACCAAGAACCGATAGGATACTAGTAATGGCTAAGGAAATTACTGGCTTTATCAAACTGCAGATTCCTGCAGGCAAAGCCAACCCCGCCCCGCCGATCGGCCCTGCACTGGGTCAGGCTGGCCTCAACATCATGGAATTCTGCAAGCAGTTCAACGCTGCCACCCAGCAAAAAGAGCCGGGCATGCCGATTCCGGTGGTCATCACCGCCTACAAAGACCGCAGCTTCACCTTCATCATGAAGCAGCCGCCTGTGTCGTACTTCCTGCTGAAAGCAGCGAAGGTCGAAAAGGGCACCGGCACGGTCGGCAAGAACATTGTCGGCAAAGTGACCAAGTCGCAGATCCGCGAGATCGCGAAACAGAAAATGGTCGACATGAACGCCAACGACGAAGAAGCCGCGATGAGCATGATCGCCGGCTCCGCGATGTCGATGGGCATTGAAGTGGTGGAGGGCTAAGATGGCCGGTAAACGCATTAACGCTGCCCGCGAAACCGTAGATGCTGTGAAGCTCTACGCGCTGAAAGACGCGGTAAAGCTGCTGAAAGCCAACAGCAAAACCAAATTCGACGAAACCGTTGACGTGGCGATGAGCCTCGGCATCGACCCCAAGCAGAGCGACCAGCTGGTGCGCGGCGTGGTGGCCATGCCGAACGGCCTCGGCAAAAACGTGCGCGTCGCTGTGTTCGCCAAGGGCGACAAGGTTGATGCCGCGAAAAAAGCCGGTGCCGAACTCGCCGGTGGCGACGAGCTGATCGACGCGATCAGCAAGGGTGAAATCAATTTCGACGTGTGCATCGCTACGCCGGACATGATGGGCACCGTTGGCAAGGTTGCGAAAATCCTCGGCCCCAAAGGGCTGATGCCGAACCCCAAGCTGGGCACCGTGACCCCGGACGTTGAGAAAGCCGTGAAGGCTGCCAAGGCCGGTCAGGTGGAGTTCAAGGTCGAGAAGGCCGCGATCATCCATGCGGGCGTGGGCAAAGCCAGCTTCACCGAAGAGGCGATTGCGCAGAACCTGCAAGCCTTCATCGATGCGGTGAGCAAGGCGAAGCCGGCAGCGGCCAAAGGCGCCTACATTAAGAAAATCTCCATTTCCACCACCATGGGCCCGGGCATTAAGCTCGATCTCGCGGATGTGCTGGGTCAAGCGGCGTAAGGAGCAACCCATGGCAAAAACCAAAGCACAAAAACAGGAATGGATTGCATCCACCAATCAACAGATGGCGGAAGCCAGCATCGTGCTGGTGGCCCATTACAAGGGTCTCACCGTTGCCGAGATGACCGACCTGCGCGCCGGTGTGCGCAAAGCCGGTGCCGGTTTCAAGGTCACCAAAAACCTGCTCGCCAAGCGCGCTGCCACCGGCACCGCCTACGAGAAGGTGGTGGATCTGTTTAAAGGCCCGACCGCGATCGCGTATGCAAACGATCCCGTGGCGGCGGCGAAAGCGCTCAGCGAATTCGCGAAGAAGAACGACAAGCTGGTGCTGGTCGGTGGCGCTTTCGGCGAAACCGTCCTCGACAAAGCGGGCATTCAACAGCTGGCAACCCTGCCGAGCCTCGATGAACTGCGCGCCCAAATCATCGCCATGCTGCAAACGCCGGCGACCCGTATCGCTGGTGTGCTGCAAGCCCCGGCGGGCCAGCTCGCACGTGTCTTCAACGCTTACGCGACGAAAGACGCGGCTTAACCCATACCGGTCGCCTTCGGGCGGCAGGTTGAACTGACTAACTTTGATTACTAACTAAAAGGAATATTATCATGGCAACTGATCTGAACGATATCGTTGAGAAGCTCTCGGCCCTCAGCGTAATGGAAGCTGCTGAACTCAGCAAACTCCTGGAAGAAAAATGGGGCGTTTCCGCCGCTGCTCCCGTAGCTGTTGCAGCTGCTGGTGCTGCTCCGGCCGCCGCTGTTGAAGAGAAAACCGAATTCACCGTTGTTCTCGCCGATGCCGGTGCAAACAAAATCAACGTGATTAAAGAAGTTCGCGCCATCACCGGCCTGGGCCTCGGCGAAGCAAAGGCCTTCGTTGAAAGCGCCCCGAAGCCCGTGAAAGAAGGCATCAGCAAAGACGACGCTGAGAAGTTCAAGAAGCAGCTCGAAGCTGCCGGTGCGAAAGTCGAGATCAAGTAATCTCGGCCTCGGCCAACGCTACTAAGGAGCCTGCCCGACCCCAGTGGAACCGGCAGGCTCCTTTTAGCGCATTAAAGACCGCGCATGTGCCGAAGTGCCCGCATGCAGGAAAAACAAGCACTTCACAAGATACACAAGGAATCGGTAGTACCCATGGCTCAATCGGCAACCGCGCAAACCCACTCCTTCACCGCTCGCAAACGCATTCGCAAAAGCTTCGGCACCATGCAATCGGCAACCACCCTGCCGAACCTGATCGAAGTGCAGAAAAACTCCTACGAACAATTCCTGCAGATGTTCACCGTGGCAAAAGACCGTAAGCCCACGGGCCTGCATGGCGTGTTCAAAACCGTGTTCCCGATCAAGGATTTCTCGGACACCGCGACCCTCGAATACGTGCGTTACGAATTCGATCGCCCGAAATACGACGTGGATGAGTGCCGCCAGCGTGGCATCAACTTCGCCGCGCCGCTGCGCGTGACCCTGCGCCTGATCGTGTGGGTCGTCGATGAAGATACCGGCGCGCGTGAAATCAAGGACATCAAAGAACAGGATGTCTATATGGGCGACATCCCGCTGATGACCGAGAACGGCACGTTTGTCATCAACGGCACCGAGCGCGTGATCGTGTCGCAGATGCACCGTTCGCCGGGCGTGTTCTTCGACCACGACCATGGCAAAACCCATGCCTCGGGCAAATACCTCTACAGCGCCCGCATCATTCCCTACCGCGGCTCGTGGCTCGATTTCGAGTTCGACGCGAAAGACATCGTGCATGTGCGCATCGACCGTCGCCGCAAACTGCCGGCGACCAGCATTTTGCGCGCGATCGGCATGGATAACCAGAGCATCCTCAACGCGTTCTACGCGACCCGTACCTTCAAGAGCACCAAGAAGGGCTGGACCGCGAGCTTCGTGCCGGAATCGTGGCGTGGCCAGAAGCTGGCCTTTGACCTGGTCGATGCCAAAACCGGCAAAGCCATGGCCGCCTCGGGCGAGAAACTCACCCCGCGCGCACTGAAGAAACTGGCGGAAGCCGGCCTGAAAGAAATCCTCGTGCCGGATGAATTCATCCTCGGCAGCTACGTGGCCGCCGACCTCATCAACACCAAAACCGGCGAGATCTACGCCGAGGCGGGCGATGAGCTGACCAAGGACCTCATCACCACCCTGACCGACGCGGGCGTGAACGAAATTCCCGTGCTGGCAATCGACCATGTGAACGTGGGCGCCTACATCCGCAATACGCTGGTGGCCGACAAGAACATGACCAAAGACGACGCGCTGATCGATATCTACCGCGTGATGCGCCCCGGCGAGCCGACCACGGCGGAAGCCGCTGAAGCGCTGTTCACCTCGCTGTTCTTCGAGACCGAACGCTACGACCTGTCGGAAGTGGGCCGCGTGAAAATGAATGCGCGCCTGAACCTCAACCACCCCGATGAAGTGGGTGTGCTGACCAACGACGACATTATCGGCACCGTGAAAACGCTGGTGCAGCTGAAAGACGGCATCGGCGAAATCGACGATATCGACCACCTCGGCAACCGCCGCGTCCGCTCGGTGGGCGAGCTGATGGAAAACCAGTTCCGCCTCGGCCTGCTGCGCATGGAGCGTGGTATCATCGAGCGCATGAGCTCGGTGGATATCGACACCGTGATGCCGCATGACCTCATCAACGCCAAGCCGCTGGTGGCTTCGGTGCGTGAGTTCTTCGGTGGCAGCCAGCTGTCGCAGTTCATGGACCAGACCAACCCGCTGTCGGAAATCACCCACAAGCGCCGCCTGTCGGCCCTTGGACCGGGTGGCCTGACCCGCGAACGCGCCGGTTTCGAAGTGCGTGACGTGCACCCGACCCATTACGGCCGCATCTGCCCGATTGAAACGCCGGAAGGCCCGAACATCGGCCTGATTAACTCGATGGCGACCTACGCGCGCATCAACAAATACGGCTTCATCGAAACCCCGTACCGCAAAGTGAAAGAGGGCAAAGTCACCAACGAGGTGATGTATCTCTCGGCGATCGAAGAAGGCCGCTACACCATTGCGCAGGCCAACGCGCCGGTGGAAGCCGGCAAGTTCGCCGACGACCTCATCAGCTGCCGCAAAAACGGCGACTTCGTGATGGCGACCCCCGACCAGATCGAATTCATGGACGTGGCGCCCAAGCAGCTGGTATCGGTCGCCGCCGCGCTCATTCCGTTCCTCGAGAACGATGATGCGAACCGTGCGCTCATGGGTTCGAACATGCAACGTCAGGCCGTGCCGCTAGTGCGCGCCGATGCACCGCTTGTCGGCACCGGCATGGAAGAAATCGTGGCCCGCGATTCGGGTGCCGCCATCACCGCCCGCCGCGACGGCGTGGTCGACCAGGTGGCCGCCAACCGCATCGTGATCCGCTGCGACGAAACCAACGAAGATGGCACGCCGCGCGTGGATATCTTCACCCTGCAAAAGTTCCAGCGCAGCAACCAGAACACCTGCATTAACCAGCGCCCGATCGTGAAAGTGGGCGACAAGGTGAAGGCCGGTGACGTGATCGCCGATGGTCCGTCGACCGATCTGGGTGAACTGGCGCTCGGCCAGAACGTGCTCGTCGCGTTCATGCCGTGGAACGGTTATAACTACGAGGATTCGATCCTGATCTCCGAGCGCATGGTGGCGGAAGACCGCTTCACCAGCATTCACATCGAAGAATACGAAGTGATGGCGCGCGATACGAAGCTTGGGCCGGAAGAAATCTCCCGTGACATCCCGAACGTGGGCGAAGAAGCCCTGCGCTCGCTCGATGAAATCGGCGTGGTGCATATCGGTGCGGAAGTGAAGCCGGGCGATATTCTGGTGGGGAAAGTGACCCCGAAATCGGAAAGCCCGATGACGCCGGAAGAAAAACTGCTCCGCGCGATCTTCGGTGAGAAAGCCTCCGACGTGCGCGACAGCTCGCTGCGCCTGCCCCCCGGCAACGCCGGCACGGTGGTTGGCGTGCGCATCTTCTCGCGCCGTGGCATCGACAAAGACGAACGCGCGGTGGCGATCGAGCGTGCGGAAATCGACCGCCTGGCGAAAGACCGCGACGACGAACGCGGCATTGCCGAGCGTTACGTGTACGATGCGCTGAAAGGCCTGCTGGTGGGCAAGACCGCCGTGAAAGGCCCGAAAAACTTCAAGATCGAAAAAGCGATCAGCGAAGAGCAATTGAATGAAACCCCGCGTGGCCTCTGGTGGCAGATTGCGTTGAAAGACGACAAAGCCAGCAAGCAACTCGAAGCCCTGAAAAAGCAGCTCGATGACGCGGTGGACTCGCTCAACAAGCGCTTCGAGGAGAAGGTCGAGAAGGTTCAGTCCGGCGACGATCTGATGCCGGGCGTGCTGAAAATGGTGAAGGTCTTCGTTGCCGTGAAGCGCAAGCTTCAGCCCGGCGACAAAATGGCTGGCCGCCATGGCAACAAAGGGGTGATCTCGAACATCGTGCCGGTGGAAGACATGCCGCACACGGCAGACGGTCGTCCGGTCGATGTGGTGCTGAACCCGCTGGGTGTACCGAGCCGCATGAACGTGGGTCAGATTCTTGAGACCCACCTTGGCTGGGCATCGGCGGGCATTGGCCGCCAGATCGGCCAGATGCTGGACGACGTGCAGCGTGGCGCCAAGATCGAACAGCTGAAAGACGTTCTCCTCGCCGTTTACGACGAGAAAGAAAACCAGGCTGAGATCAAGAAAATGGAGAAGGAAGCCCTCATCGAGCTGGCGACCAACACCAAAAAAGGTGTGCCGTTTGCAACTCCGGTCTTCGATGGCGCGAAAGAAGCCGACATCGAGCATTGGCTGAAGAAAGCAGGCCACGCGACCTCCGGTCAGGTGACCCTGTTCGACGGCCGCACTGGCGACCAGTTCGACCGCGAAGTGACCGTGGGTTACATCTACATCCTGAAACTGCACCACCTGGTGGATGATAAAATCCACGCGCGCTCGATCGGGCCGTACAGCTTAGTTACCCAGCAGCCGCTGGGTGGTAAGAGCCAGTTCGGTGGCCAGCGTTTCGGGGAGATGGAGTGCTGGGCGCTGCAAGCGTACGGAGCGGCCTACACCCTGCAGGAAATGCTGACCGTGAAGTCGGATGACGTGGCGGGTCGCTCGAAAGTGTACGAGTCCATCGTGCGCGGCGACCATAGCTTCGAATCGGGCATTCCTGAGTCGTTCCACGTGATGACCAAAGAGCTGCGCTCGCTGGGTCTGGATGTGGATCTGGTCGAGAAAGAAGCATAGTCTATGCGGCCCGCCTTCGGGCGGGCCGATTTTCCGAATATCGAATACCGAAAAGAATTTTTAGAGGTACAAAATGGCAAACGAGTTGATGAACATCTTCGGTCAATTGAGCGGCACGAAGCAATTCGACGAAATCAAGATCGCCATCGCTTCGCCGGAGAAAATCCGCAGCTGGAGCTTCGGCGAGGTGAAGAAGCCGGAAACGATCAACTACCGCACCTTCAAGCCGGAGCGCGACGGTCTGTTCTGCGCCCGCATCTTTGGCCCGATCAAGGATTACGAGTGCCTGTGCGGCAAATACAAACGCATGAAATATCGCGGCATCATCTGCGAGAAATGCGGCGTGGAAGTGACCACCAGCAAAGTGCGCCGCGAGCGCATGGGCCACATTGAACTGGCTGCTCCCGTTGCGCATATCTGGTTCATGAAGTCGCTGCCGAGCCGCATTGCGACCATGCTCGACATCATGCTGAAGGACCTCGAGAAGGTGCTGTATTTCGAAAGCTACATCGTGGTCGATGCCGGGATGTCGCCGTTCCAGCCGCTCGACCTGCTGAGCGAGGACGCCTATTATGATGCGCTCGACCAGTACGGTGAAGGCACCTTCACCGCCATGATCGGTGCGGAAGCGATCAAGGAACTGCTGAAGAAAATGAACCTCGTCGAGCTGCGCGACACCATGCGCGCCGAGCTTTCCGAGGCGACTTCGGAAGCCAAGCGCAAGAAGCTGGTGAAACGCCTGAAGCTGGTCGAAGCCTTCATTGATTCGGGCAACAAGCCGGAATGGATGGTGCTCGATGTGGTGCCGGTGATTCCGCCGGAGCTGCGCCCGCTCGTGCCGCTCGATGGTGGCCGTTTCGCGACCTCGGATCTGAACGATCTGTACCGCCGCGTGATTAACCGTAACAACCGCCTGAAGCGCCTGCTCGAGCTGCGTGCGCCGGACATCATCGTGCGCAACGAAAAGCGCATGCTGCAAGAGTCGGTGGATGCGCTGTTCGATAACGGCCGCCGTGGTCGCGTGATCACCGGCACTAACAAGCGTCCGCTGAAATCGCTGTCCGACATGCTGAAGGGTAAGCAAGGTCGCTTCCGCCAGAACTTGCTCGGCAAGCGTGTGGATTACTCGGGCCGTTCGGTAATCGTAGTAGGCCCCGAGCTGAAACTGCACCAGTGCGGTCTGCCGAAGAAAATGGCGCTCGAGCTGTTCAAGCCGTTCATCTACGCCAAGCTGGAAATCTACGGCATTGCCACTACCATTAAAGCCGCCAAACGCATGGTCGAATCCGAGCGTCCGGAAGTGTGGGATATCCTCGCTGAGGTTGTTCGTGAGCACCCCGTGCTGCTGAACCGCGCACCGACGCTGCACCGTCTCGGCATCCAGGCGTTCGAGCCGATGTTGATCGAAGGCAAAGCGATCCAGCTGCACCCGCTGGTCTGCGCTGCCTTTAACGCCGACTTCGACGGTGACCAGATGGCCGTGCACGTGCCGCTGAGCATCGAGTCGCAACTCGAAGCACGCGTGCTGATGATGTCGACCAACAACATCCTCTCGCCGGCAAACGGCAAGCCGATCATCGTGCCCTCGCAGGATATGGTGCTGGGCCTGTACTACCTGTCGCTCGAATCCGATAAGGCGCCGGGCGAAGGCATGGCCTTCTCCGATCTGAACGAGATCGAGATGGCGCTGGAGAACAAAGTCGTTACCCTGCACAGCAAGGTGAAGGCACGCTTTGCCATCATGGGCGAAGGCCGCAAACTCCGCCACGAGATCATCGACACCACGCCGGGCCGCATGCTGCTTGCGCAGTACCTGCCCAAGCACGAACAGGTGCCGTACAAAGCCATCAACAAGCTGATGACCAAAAAAGACATCTCGAACGTCATCGACCTCGTCTACCGCCATTGCGGCCAGAAAGAGGCGGTGATGTTCGCTGACCGCATCATGAGTCTGGGCTTCAAACATGCGGCGAAAGCGGGTATTTCGTTCGGGAAGGACGACATGATCGTGCCGACCACGAAAGACAAGCACGTGAACGATACGCTGAAGGAAGTGAAGCAGTTCGAGCAGCAATACGCCGACGGCCTCATCACCAGTGGAGAGAAATACAACAAGGTGATCGATGCCTGGTCGCATTGCACCGAGCGGGTCGCTTCCGACATGATGAAGCAGATCTCGAGCGTGGGCATGGAAGAAGGCAAGAAAAACGGCAAAGGCGTGAACTCCATCTTCATGATGGCGAACTCCGGCGCGCGTGGTTCGGCCGCCCAGATGAAGCAGCTCTCCGGCATGCGTGGCCTGATGGCCAAACCGTCGGGCGAGATCATTGAAACGCCGATCATCTCGAACTTCAAAGAAGGCCTCACCGTACTCGAGTACTTCAACTCGACCCACGGCGCCCGTAAGGGGCTGGCCGATACCGCGCTGAAGACCGCGAACTCGGGTTACCTGACCCGTCGCCTCGTGGACGTGGCGCAGGATTGCATCATCTCGATCGATGATTGCGGCACGAAAAAAGGCATCGTGGCGAAAACCATCATCGAGGGCGGCGAAGTGCTGATTCCGCTTGGTGATAAAATCCTTGGCCGCACCAGCGCGAAAGACGTGCTGCACCCGAGCACCGAGAAAGTGATCGTGAAAGCCGGCCAGCTGTTCGACGAGAAGGTGGTGGAAGCCATCGACGAAGCGGGCATCGAATCGGTGATGATCCGTTCGGTACTGACCTGCGACGCCGAAGAAGGCGTGTGCGGCAAGTGCTATGGCCGCGACCTCGCACGCGGTACGCCGGTGAACCTGGGCGAAGCCGTGGGCGTGATTGCCGCGCAATCGATCGGTGAGCCCGGCACGCAGCTGACCATGCGTACCTTCCACATCGGTGGGGCGGCGCAGCGTGGTGCTGAGCAGTCGAATATCGAAGCGTCGCATGAAGCGAAACTGGAACTCTCGAACAAAAACGTGGTGAAAGACAGCCAGGGCCGTTCGGTGATTATGTCGCGCACCTGCGAAGTGGTACTGCGCGACGAGAAAGGCCGCGAGAAAGCCCGCCACAAAGTGCCGTATGGCGCTCGCCTGCTGGTGGAAGAAGGTGCCGCGGTGAAGAAAGGCCAGAAGCTGGTCGAGTGGGATCCGTACACCATCCCCATCATCACCGAGCGTTCGGGTGTGGCGCATTACCGCGACCTCGTGGAAAGCGTTTCGCTGCGCGAAGTGCTCGACGAAGCGACCGGTATCGCCAACAAAAAGGTCATCGACTTCCGTCAGCAGACGCGCGGTCAGGATCTGAAACCCCGCATCGCGCTGCGCGACAAGAAGGGTGAGATCATCACCCTCGCCAACGGCCTGGAAGCCCGTTACTTCCTGCCGGTGGACGCGATCCTCTCGGTCGACGACCAGCAGGAAGTGCATGCCGGCGACGTGCTGGCACGTATCCCGCGCGAGAGCAGCAAGACCCGCGACATTACCGGTGGTCTGCCGCGCGTGGCCGAGCTGTTCGAAGCCCGCAAGCCGAAAGATCACGCGATCATTTCAGATATTGAAGGCGTGGTCGAGTTCGGGAAGGACTACAAGAACAAGCGCCGCCTGATCGTGCGTCCGAAAGACGCGAGCGAAGGCGAGGGTGTCGAGTACATGATCCCGAAAGGCAAGCACATCACCGTGCATGAAGGCGATTACGTGCAGAAAGGCGATCTTCTCATGGACGGCCACCCCGTGCCGCATGACATCCTCCGCGTGATGGGTGTCGAGGCGCTGGCGCAGTACATGGTGAACGAAGTGCAGGCCGTCTACCGCCTGCAAGGTGTAGCGATCAACGATAAGCATATCGAAGTAATCGTGCGCCAAATGCTGCAGAAAGTGGAGATTGTGAATGCGGGTGAAACCACTTTCCTGGCCGGCGAAATCGTCGACCGCGAAGAGTTCCTCGAAGTGAACAATAAAACCGCCGCCCAGGGTTTCCGCACCGCGGAAGGCCAGCCGGTCCTTCAAGGGATCACCAAGGCGTCGCTGCAGAACCGCAGCTTCATCTCGGCGGCGAGCTTCCAGGAAACCACCCGCGTGCTCACCGAAGCGTCGGTGCAGGGCAAGGTGGATCGCCTGGCGGGCCTGAAAGAGAACGTCATCGTGGGCCGCCTCATTCCGGCGGGTACCGGTGCCGCGATCGCCCGCATGAAGAAGATCGCCAAAGGCCGCGATGCGGAACTCGATGCGCAGAAGGCAGCGTCGCTGCCGCCTGTGTCGCCCGAGACCGGCGAAGCCGCCTAAGCAAACGGGAATCCCGTTTTATGACGACGAAGGGCGCCGCATTCTGCGGCGCCCTTTTTCGTGGCCGGTTTCGGGTTTGCTAAATTTTTATCCGTATTTTCTGTATTTCTCAGCCGCTTACTAAGCGCATGAACTGCTTTGGCAATTGGCGGCATGGCATTGGGCTTGCATCGGTGATCGGGCGCATCTCGCGCGATTTCACAGGAGGCAATCAAAGGAGAGTATCATGAGTAACCATCAGGATTACAAAGGCCTACTTAACCCGGACCAACTGCAGGACCTGCAGCGCGAGCAACGGGCCTATATGGGCTTTGAGATGGCGCGGCTGCATGCGCGCGCGCAGGCGGAAAAGCGCCATCGCGAGCACACGCTGGCCATGCTGGAATCGTTCATGCAGGCGGCGACCGGTGAGGCGGCGCCGCATGCTGCGGCCACGGTCGATCGTGTGGCGCTGCCGGGCGGAAAACAGCCCGGGTTCTAGCCGCTACAGCTTGACCTTCTGGCCTTTTTTCAGCTCGCTGAGCGATTTAAGCTGGCCGCAGGCGGCCATGATATCCTCGCCGCGCGTTTTGCGGATGGGCGAAGCAATGCCCGCCGCGATCAGCTCGCGCCCGAACGCATGGATGCGGTTATTGCTGCTGCACTTGTAGGGCGCGCCGGGCCATGGGTTGAAGGGAATGAGGTTCACCTTGCTGCGGATGCCTTTCAGCAGGCGCACCATTTCTTTCGCGTCGGCAATGCTGTCATTCACGCCGTCGAGCATCACGTATTCGAACATGATATGGCGGTCGCTGACGATGGATTGATACTCGCGGCAGGCCTCGAGCAAATCCTCGATCGGGTATTTGCGGTTGATAGGCACGATCTCGTTGCGCAAATCGTTCGTCACCGCGTGCAGCGAAATGGCGAGGTTGGTGCCCGCATCGTGCGCCAGCGGAACGATTTTCGGGACGACACCGGAGGTCGACACCGTGACTTTGCGGCGCGAGAGGGCGAGGCCTTCGTTGCTCAGCATAATGTCGATGGCGGCGTTCACGTTGTCGTAGTTAAACAGCGGCTCGCCCATGCCCATGAAGACGATGTTGGTGATGGCGCGCGTGGGCGGCGCAGGCACACCCTTGCGGCTGTCGCCATTGCGCGCTTCGCCTTTTTTCAGCGTCATCGCCCATTCGCCAAGCCCGTCTTTCGCCACCAGCATCTGGGTGATGATCTCGCCGGCGGTGAGGTTGCGCACCAGCCGCTGCGTGCCGGTGTGGCAGAAGGTGCAGGCCAGCGTGCAGCCCACCTGGCTGGAGACGCACAACGTGCCGCGGTTGCTGTCGGGAATGAACACGGTTTCGACTTCGTTTTCGTCGGCGAATTTGAGCAGCCATTTCTGCGTCTGGTCGAAGCTCACGGCGTTGCGCGAAACGCCCGCGCGGGCGATCGAGAAATGCCCGGCCAGCATGTCCTGCGTGTCGCGCTTGATATTGGTCATCTGCGCGAAATCGGTCACGCCTTTCTGGTAGATCCATTGCCAGATCTGCTTGGCGCGAAACGGCTCGATGCCCAGCGCCTGCAACTGCGATGCCACCAACGCGCGCGGCAGGCCGACAAGGTTCGCCCGCGCGGCCAGTTTCTCGGCGGCGTCGTCGCTCGTCAGGGCGGTTTTCATCATCGGTTGCATGCTACTCCACTACCAGCCGGTAGGTGCCGTCGCTGGTCACCATATCGCAGGGGGGCGGTGTAAGCGCCGAAAGCTTGCTGCGCAAGCGGTAAATATGGGTTTCCAGCGTGTGGGTTTCCACTTCGCCCTCATAGGCCCAGACCTCGCGCAGCAACTGCTCGCGCGGGGCGGCACCGGGCAGGGCGCGGGCAAGGGCGGCCAGCAGCAACGATTCCTTCTCGGTGAGCGGCACATGCTGGCCCTCGGGCCCATGCAGCATGCGCGCCAGCGGCTCGCAGCGCCAGCCATGGGCGAGGGCAATGGGCGCGCCGCGCGCCGCCGCCTGCAACTGGCGGATCTGCTGGGCCAGCGCTTCCAGCCGAATGGGGGTGCCAAGCGCCACCGGCTGGCCCTGCGCGTCGCGCAGCTGCATCTGTCCCGCGGTGACTTGCAGGGCGGGCACACCCGCCGCATCCGCCGGGGCGATCTCGCAGCCCATGCTGGCCAGCAGGTCGCTCAACGTGCGCCCCACCACCAGCGAATCGCTCTGCAGGATCAGGCGCATCAGAACCCGCGATCGCCATGCAGGGTGGTGGGCTCGCTGTAGATGGTGATGCGGCCCGGCAGCGGGGCAGGGCGGGCGCTGGCGGGGCGCATGGCATCGGCCAGTGGGCGGCTGGCGGCGGGCAGGGGCGCGCGCTCGCCCGGCAAGCCAACGGCCAGCGCCAGATTGGCCAGCGCGATCAGTACAATCAGCCAGAAGCCGAATTTGCCGTCTTCCTGCCAGGCCAGGCGCGCGGGAGCATGGTTGGCGATCACCGGCAAGCGAATGACGGGTGGCGTGGCCGCAGGGGGCGTGGTGGGAATCTCGGCGACAGGATCCACCGTCGCCCGTTGCGAAAAATGGGCGGGGCGGCGCATGACTTTGGGGCGCGCCGCGGGCTCATGATCGGCGGCAATCTTGGGGTCGCTTAACATCCCCTGAATCTGTCACGAATGGGGCGAAATGCAACGAAAATCCGCCATTTTCCGCTGGAATTGCTTGACGGGTCGGTGCGATGCGCGTACCCCCGTGGCATGCCTGAGATGCCCACTTCACCCTCCACCCCCCAGATTTATGCCGAAAAAGCGATGCAGGTCATGGCAGGCTTGCGGGTGGAGCCGACACCGAAACATTTCGCTCTATTTTATGCCTATGCCGCCGGCCAGCCCGGCGAGCTGATTAAAGAGATGGATCTGCTGAGCGCCAACAAACAGCCGATGACGGTGGAAGTGCTGGAGCGCCTCTACAACGATTACCTTGCCGAGCAGCAGAACCGCGCGGTGGCGGATATCGCGAGCAGCACCCGCCGCATCCTGTCGGAGATGGTGCATAGCATCGGCGCTTTCACGGGCACGGCGTCGGGCGTGAGCGAGGAGCTGGCCGAGCAGATTGAAAATATCCCGAACCCGATGTCGGAAGATGCGATTCGCCTCATGAGCAAATCGGTGATCGATAGCGCGCTGGTGATGATGAGCTCCAGCGAAACCGTGGCCAAACAGCTGGTAGGCGCGCAGAGCGAAATTGCTGAATTGCGCGAGAATCTCGCGAAGGCGACGATGGAATCGGAACGCGACTTCCTCACTGGTTGCTATAATCGCAAGGCGTTCGAGCGCCGCCTGGGCGCCGCGCTGGAAGAGGCGGAAAAAGAGAATGGCGAAGTCGCCCTCCTTCTGCTCGATATCGACCATTTCAAGCAGTTCAACGACAAATTCGGCCATTTGATTGGCGATAACGTGCTGAAAATCGTGTCGCACACGCTGACCGATACGGTGAAGGGGATCGACACGGTCGCCCGCTTCGGCGGCGAAGAATTCGCAGTGATCCTGCCGCGCACGCCGATTGGCGGTGGCATGATCGTGGCCGAGGCCATCCGCAAGCTCATCAGCGCGCGCGAATTCAAAAACCGGGTGACCGGCGAGCATTACGGGGTCATTACCGTATCCATCGGCGTTGCCGCCTGGCGCACGCATGGTGCCGATTCCCTGCAGGGCCTTATCAAACGGGCGGATGCCGCGCTGTACCGTGCCAAAAATGCGGGCCGCAACCGGGTGATGCAAGAAAACCTTTCCGAATAGGCTTGGCGCGCTTGACAAGCCGGGCGGTTCTCCGTAAGAGACACGCCTCACTTGGAATGGGTTCGTAGCTCAGGTGGTTAGAGCGCACGCCTGATAAGCGTGAGGTCGGAAGTTCAACTCTTCCCGGACCCACCATTCAAGCATAGCATTGCATCGGGCGGCAAACCCGCCTAAGATGCGCAGGCAGCACCCACGGGTGAGGCGACAACGGGGTGAGGCCCCCGCCCAAAACCCTCCGCCACTGCGAAGCCGTGGCGACTGATTGGTGACGCGGGGTGGAGCAGCCCGGTAGCTCGTTAGGCTCATAACCTAAAGGTCGTCGGTTCAAATCCGGCCCCCGCAACCATAAAACCGGAATCATATCCGACTGATTTCATTAAAAACTCTGGTGTTTTTGCATGGATTTCCGCCTCTAGGAAATCACCCCGGTTATGCATCAAAATCTTTCCTTCTATCAGCTGCTTAAGCAACTCGCGGGCGGCATAGGCCTGTAGCACTAAAGTTGACTCCAATTGCCGAATCGCTGCTTGGAAACGCTCCTTCGCTTTTGGCAAAATCCGCTTCTTTGGAGCAGGAGGCTGGGAAGTCAGTTGTTCGTTTAGCTCTGTCATCCGTTTTTCGGCGGCTTGTAGCTCGCTCTGGATGGAATCGGTGTAGATGCCTCGCTTAATAGCACTCAGTAGATTCTGGTGCTCTTTCTCTGCCTTCTTTAATTGCCGCGCAATTTGCAGGCGATCTATTTGCTCTGCTGGTTCGGCCAGCAACTCGTTCACTGTTCTATTGAACAGTTCATACATCTCATCAGACATTAGGTGCTCTTTCAGCCCACCCAACAGCTTTTCCTCTACGATATGGCGCGAAATGGTAATGCCGTTCTTACACACCGTCTTGCCCCGCCGATGGTAGTTGGAGCAGCCGAATCTGCCTTGTGTAGCTACGGCAAAGGAAGCCCCGCATTCTCCACATGCTAATAGGCCTGAGAAAAGATAGCGCTGATTCGGTGTCGCCTTGGAGCGATCATAGTTTTGCGGACGGCGCTTGATAGAAGCTTCCCATAGCGCAGGGCTAATAATTTCAAGTTCAGGTGCTGGGGTGATAATCCATTCGCTCTCAGGACGCTTGCGATAAAGCCGCTTTCCCGTGTCGGGGTCTTTGACCCATTGCTTCCGGTTCCAAATCACTTGCCCTCGGTACATATCGTTCTCAAGAATCACCTTCACTGCCGAGATAGCCCAAGTAGTTCCCCGCGAAGATGGGACACCCAGCGCATTCAGCTGGAACGCAATGCTGCGGTAGGACTTACCGCTTACCCACCACTCAAATATCTTCTTCACCCATGCCGCTTGCTCTTCATGGATTTCATATTTCACGGCAAGAATAGCGGGGCGACCATAAGCATCTAAACGCCGACCATCCTCAATTGGTACATTGCGATAACCATAGGTGCGCCCACCGCAGTTGTAACCTTTAATGGCCTGACCACTCATGCCCCGATGGGTTTTGTCGCGCAGATCATCAAGGTACATTTCATTCATCAGCCCTTTCATGCCCGCAAAGATTTTGCTGCCTTGGGCCGTGCTGACATAGCCTTCTGAAACGCCAACAATCCGAATGCGCCGGAATGAGAAATCCTGAATCACCCGCTTCATTTCAATGTCATTGCGGGATAAGCGGGACAGGTCATCTACGAGCAGAACTTCAAATGTGCCATTGCGGCCATCGTTCAGCATGCGTTGGTAGCCTTCCCGGTCACGAACAGAACCAGAAACGGCTTCATCGCTGTAGATGCTAATGATCCGTAGGTCGTTTTGGTTTGCGTACTGTTCGCAATTCCGCACCTGATCCGCGATGGAGGATGCGCGTTGTTTGTCGCTGCTGTATCGGGCGTAGATTACGGCTTTCATGTGGCTTGCCTTTGCGGTTTTCTTCTTCGTTAAATCGCTGCACCTCGATACGGGCAATAAGCTCGATGAGGGATTCCAGAGGAGTAATCAAAATGGAATCTCCTCTATGTATTCACCGACGGGGCTAGGCGAATGCTTGGCTTTCCAAACGTCGGCGTTCATACGCAGGTTATAGTCCCGGTAACGCAAATTGATGGTGCGCTTCATTACTACATCTAACTGTCTTTCTTTAGGCCCGTAGCGCATATCAAGATTGCGTAGCAGATCGAATGCGTGGGTAGTTACCTGCACAATATTACCAGCACCACACACTACGCCATAAGAAGCAGCTGCCAGCACGAGTCGTTCTGCAAGATATGCTTTGGAGGGGGCTTTGTGGTGCAAATCCTGACGTTCTAATGGCTGCACATAACCAGTAACCATTGGCGCTTGGTGGATAGCCGACCATAAGGGGTGTTCTGGCCACCGAGAGCGCTTCTGGTCTGTTTCACTCGGGATGCAGATTTTAAGCCATTCACTGGTTAGATAACTCCATAATCGCAAATGATTCTCTTCTAATTGAGCAACATTATGAATGCCTCTCTTTTGCAGAGCATCTTTGCGTACTTGGTATTCCATGCGCCATACGTCCTCGGCACCGTCCCAACCATACTGCTGCCATAGTTTCTGCACAATTTCGGTGCTAAGAGCGCCTTTATCACACGCTTCAATCTGGCGAGTCTTGTTATAGAGCCGTGCCATTGTGGAGCCGCCACCGCCAATGACCCAACCTGTCGTATTGTCGGACTCGCTATATTCAGTCTTTTTCTTCGCAAGACTGACAAAGCACTTACGGTTAAGTGATGTGATGGATTCTATTTGGTAAGAGAAATCTAAATGCAAATCTGCACGGACAGGAACTGCGGTTTCTAAGTTTACGGCTATCGTGTCGAGCAAAAGAAACAACTCTGCCTCAACAGTTGATAATGACGCCGTATGTAGACGCGGGCTTAGCACTTTGACATGGCAGATAGGAGCATTAGAGGGGCCAAGGATTTCAATTTCATAACTGCCGCCGATAAGAACGTATTTGTAAAAGTTTCTACCTTTTGGTTTCACCTCAAAAATATGGTCGCCCATTTGATATTGGGCCTCATGCTTTCTTTCTTTGCTCTGAGCCTTCTCTTGAAGGGACTTTAGCTGGGACTCTATCCCCTCCTTCATGCCGCCGACAAATGTCAGATACAGGCTGTCCAGCGAGTATAGCCATGGAGTGAATGTGTCGATCATGTCCTGATTGGGTACGGTGTTACTAGTGCCGTACCCCGCTCGCTGTGCTCGCTCGGCGCTGCGCGCGCTCACGGAATCCGGCACCTCATTCACGAGATCAAACGGGATTTCATCAAATTCATTGTCATGTTCGGACATAATGCCTCACGCGGTTAATTCATAACCAACGTAGCATTATAAAAAGCGGTAGTCAATACCGCTTAAGGGGTTGCAGTTACCGCTTCATGTTGTCGAGCTTGTTGCTGCGTATTCCCGGCTCGTGACCGCTAACAGCCTTCCAGAAGTTGCCGAATGCCTTAGCGGCTTTGAAAGCAACGGACTTATTTGCCAGTGCCCCTTCGGGTTCCAAATGCTCACGGAAATCAATGTTGAGAATCTTCTCGTATTTCCGAAGCGTCTTTTTGTCATGGATAAGCAACAGCGGTTTCCAGCCCACATGGCGGCCAAGCATGTAAGCGCCAATAGCACTCTCGAGCTCATTGCTTAAGCCCTTAAAGTCAGTCACAGCCTCATTAAAGAGGGCCATAACCTCTTTATCAGTGCGCTTTTTGTAGTTGGCTTCCATGCGTCGTCCTCGCTTATAAGGGGATGATGCAAGTATAGACGGCTGCCCAGCCGCATCAAGGCTCTTCGTTACACTTCGCCTAGCGCTTGAAGAAGCGGCCTTGCCCCGACTTGGCTTAGCCTTCTTTCTGGCTTCCATGCCTTTGCTGCTAGAACTGCGAGTCATTTGCTATCTCGCGCTCTGCGAAAAGGGCCGCAATTTCGGCTACACCTGGGCGCTTTGAAGAGGAATAGCGATAGACTTTGTAGCCGACCACCTCCAAGAGCTTGTCTCGCTTGCTGTCTTTTTCTTTGTCATGAGTTCGGTCATCCAATTCAATATTGGCGACTACCTCAAACGTGTCTTGTTTGCAGACCACATAATCTAGCCGCTTTTGACCAAAAAAGCCAAATATCCGCATACGGTCTGCATATGACAAGCCCTTCACCGGCTGCATAATCCCGCTAAGCGCTACCTGAGGAAATATGTGGAAGGATGGTAAAGCTTCTCGCAGCCGTTGATAAAACTCCCGCTCATTATCCGTCATTAGCGGAGTGGGGCGTAGGTGGTCATAGTTAGGAGTTTTGACGTCTTGTTTTGGTTTTTTAGGCAGTAAAAAAGACATCACTGCAACAACCATAACTAAGAATCCGAATAGATAATACATAGCGACTCCCCTGGTGATCGGGGAGTTAGAAAACCTACTACAAGAGAGGTCGCGCATGTCTTTAGGCTTTCACCTTGGACATACACATGCGCCTCCCCGACCATATGGTGGGGAGTGCTCACGGCGCACTGAGGCCGCTTGTAGTAGGGGTTTCTACGCCCCGCTTTTCAGCACAGGAAAGTTACTACTCGGCATCAATAGAAGAAAGATAATTCTGAATGTTAATGAAAACGAGCTAGTCGGTTGACAGCTTGGGTAAGCAAATATAGTTGTGGTATAAATATGCTTTCGAGGTCGAAATTATGGATATACCCTACGCTTCAACCAAAGATGCAGCCCTTGCACTTAATCTCTCAGAGCAGAGCATTAGAGCCCTACTACGCAAGGGTGAACTTGAAGGAATGCAATTGGGAAGAACATGGGTCATAAAGACCGAGTCGGTAAATTCTTACAGCGCCAAGCTAAAACAGAGCAATCCATCTGATCGGAATGGTAGCCGACAGGAAGGCAAGAAGGTGAAAGCACTTTCATTCTTTTCCGGGGCAATGGGCTTAGACCTTGGCTTAGAAAAAGCGGGCATCAAGATAGCATTGGCCTGTGAAGTTGATAAACATTGCCGCCAAACTATCGTAACAAATAGACCCGATATCGCTCTCTTAGGCGACATTGCCTCTTATTCTGCAGATGAAATTTTGCAGCATGCAGGCCTTTCTAGAGATGATGTTGATATTATGGTCGGTGGGCCTCCTTGTCAGGCATTCTCTACGGCTGGGGCACGGCGAGGATTTGAGGATGATCGAGGGAATATTTTTCTGAAATACATTGATACTATTCTAGATATTAGGCCCAAGTACGCCGTTATTGAGAATGTGAGGGGGTTGCTCTCAGCACCTCTAATCCATCGCCCGCATTCCCAAAGAAATGGTACATTATCTAGAGAGGAAATGCCAGGTGGGGCATTGCTTCATATTTTAGAGCGCCTCCGTCAGGGTGGATATAGTGTGAGCTTCAATCTATATAACGCAGCCAACTATGGCGTGCCGCAAGTGCGTGAGAGGGTGGTGATTATCTGCCATCGTGATGGTGAGAAAGTACCCTACCTTAATCCTACGCATTCACAGAATGGGGAGTTTGGATTACCCAAGTGGAAAACTTTAAGGTCGGCTATCGCTGAACTTGATCCCAAGCAAGCTACGCATGTAGATTTTCCAGAAGAACGACTAAAATACTACCGCCTTCTTAAAGAAGGGCAATATTGGAAGCATCTTCCTCTTGAGATGCAACAAACGGCGTTAGGCAAATCATACTTCTCTGGTGGTGGTAAAACTGGGTTCCTGAGAAGACTAGCTTGGGATAAGCCAAGTTGCACGTTGGTTACTTCACCAGCAATGCCAGCCACAGACATTTGCCACCCTGAACATCATCGCCCTCTAAGTGTGCAGGAATATAAGCGTATCCAGCAGTTTCCAGATGATTGGGTTTTCTGCGGCTCCCTTACACAGCAATACAAGCAGATAGGTAATGCTGTGCCCGTAGGTTTAGGTGAAGCAATTGGCAAAACAATACTAGCTCATATGGCTGGGAAGGCGCAGCGGCCACCGAGCAACTTCCCATTCTCACGTTACAGAAATAACGATGAAGTAAGCTGGGAATATAATGCAAAACTTGCATTGCAAGGCGATGCAGATAACGAAGACCTATTCGCAATTGACGAGGCCGCCTAAACTCAAAGGCTTCTAAGCGTTTCCAGATAAGCCATTACATAGGCTTTGAAGCCAGCTTCGGACATTTCCACTTTACCTTTAATGGCAGGAAAATTTACCCAGTTATCGCCTGCCTTCTTTGAGAAAGTGCGATGCCATTTCTGAATGGGAGTTCCATTGCGAATAGCAGAGGAAGAAGAGTTCTCAGAATTATCTCGATTCTTAACCTGTAATGAATGCCAGCCATCCGCGTCGTCATGATAAATAAAATCCACCGCTTTGACCATGGAACCAGAGCACCAAATCCAACCATATTTTTCTACATTGTCAGCGATGTATCTCTCTAAGAGTTCGCCAACAATATTTTCTGCTCCCATTGATAGCCTGTGCCATTCTTCTGCGCGCACGAGGTCTTTGGATGGAATCTCAAAATACTTGTTAAGAATAATGCCCACCATCGCATCTGGTATGGTGCTGGGCGGCTGAGGCGTTCTTGGGTCGCGCCCCTTCTTAAAACTGGTCGCGCTAGCTATGATATAAGCTTCTGAGCCCACAGCAGGAGCATTCTTACCTTTTAATGCCGCTGCCATAGCTGGGTTGTCTGCGAGAAACTTAATAGCCAATGAGTATTTCTCGCTAAGCTTAGGATCAATGCTATCCATAGCCCTTTTAGCAATCGCTTCCGCGTTCTGTACAAAGCTCACCAATGTTTTCCCCTAGCCAATCTGCATAAGACGCTAAAGGTGCCATGAGATTACTCAAGGAAGAAAGCATTAGGAACGCAGTAGTAAGGTGGAATATAAGATGGTGTAGCAAATAAGTGAGAATTAGAAGCTTATTCACGAGGTAACAATGTTGGGATATAATCCGTTCAATAAAGAACTCTCGGAACTTAGTATCGACGATTTAGTCATTCTTAAATCGGCCTCAGAAGGATGGTATATTGAGTACAAAAGAGAACTATCCAGCGTCGAAAGCGCTGCAAAATCTCTAAGCGCTTTTGCCAATACTTATGGTGGATGGCTTTTCTATGGAATTGATGAGTCGCAAAATCAAGATCGAACTGCGGGGAGTTTCCCCGGCGTTGATATTTCTAATTTACCTCAGCTTGAAGAATGGTTGCAGCAGGCTGCCTCAACATGCGTAAATCCTGAGCCATATTTTCTAAGTAAGGCCTTCTCTGGGCCGAATGAAGCTTTAGGGCTGCCAGCAGGAAGAGCTATACTGCTCGTGTGGATACCACAGGGTAGTGCAGCCCCTTACGTTCATAGCTCAGGGCGCATTTTTAGACGCGTTGCAGACGCATCAACACCTAAACCTGAAACAGACCGACACTTCTTAGATCTGCTTTGGGAGCGAGGTAAGATTAGGCAGAAAGAATTTTCTAAATATATCAGTCGAACGCCTACCGTTTCTAAATCTGAGAAAGACAACAGCTTTATAAGGATGTTTTTCTTCACTGATCCATGGAAGCAAAAGGGACATAGATCGCAGTTAGAATTTGAAGAATTTGCAAAGCTCATGCAAAGTGCAGCAGTCGAATCAGGGGGCATTCCATTTGATAATATTTTTCCCTCAAGCACAGGTTTTGTAGCGAGGCAGACTGCCAACAATAGACACAATTTACAGCTGTTTACTTGGAAATATAGCAGGCTTTGTACAAGCGAAATCATTCTTCCCCTGAATGGAGGATACTTTAATAATTTAGAGGGAATGGGGGACTTCTTGCATGGATACGAGCAGGCAGATAAATTCCTCTCGCTATGCAGGAAAGCCAATATCGACTCAGGGCGTATAATTGAGTTAACGCAGCTTTTTTCAATTCTATGCGGTATAACTAAACGGCAAATAGCTTTGATGAATATTGACGGTAGAGTGCTGCCGATTTATTTCAAAGTGCAGCTTGTTAATGTATGGCGCAGAATGCCATTTTTAGACATGAAAGAGGTAATGGCGTACTATGATAAATATGGTATCCCTTTAACTCAGGATAATAAGTGTTTTGCCCCGCCGGGGAAAAGTCCTAACCACTGCATGGAATTATCTGAGAATCTAGAGTTGGGTAAAGAGTCAGAGCCAACTTTGTTTGCGGCAATGATATTAAGTATAATCGCGCAAGCACTAGGTATTCCTCATCATATTTTTGAAATGGGCAACACTCTAGCCGACATGATTGAAATGGGAGAGCGTGCGCGTAGAATAACCAAAAATAGGTCTTAGAATCTCAGTTTTTAAGGGAAATCAATACCCTCCTTGTCTCAAATCGCGCCCCCGCAACCAACTCTTTTAACTACCGGATATAAAGATATTCCTGTGCAGTCTGTATGGTGCGACCTGCAGGGCGTAATCCTGGCTATCTTATTCGATGAGGGCTCAGCATTTTCTGCTTCTGTTAAGCGAATACATAATCTTTGTTAGTCAGCTGGGTTACCCCGATCAGGGTGATGCTATCGGTGCCGCCACTATAATTGATATTCCATGTATCGCCTGTGCCATGGGTCAGGGTTGCACCCTGTCCGTAGCCCACCAGTTTCAGCATATCATGCTCGGCCGTGCTGGTGGTGTAGGTGTGGAAATCATTGATGGTTAATGCACTGCCTGAACCTTTGGCGAAGACAAATTCATCGTTGCCTGCGCCACCAATCAGCGTCGCTATTTTGGCGGCACCCGCGTTCAGCACATCGTTGCCGGTCGTGCCGGTGAAGGTCACCTGCGTGGCGGAACCGGCGGCATAATCATTGCGAACGATCCCGTTGCCGACGTCGCTATCCGCATCAATGTCGAAGCTGTTGATGGTGAGGAAGCCTTTTCCTTCCACCACTTCGGCGCCGAAGTCGACTTGCGAGAGGTATTCATCGCTCGACATGATGCCAAGATCGATCAGCTTATCGAATATATCCCGCATATCGATCGTGCCTTTGTAGTAATCGACATCCGAAATGATCGCGGTGTACGTACCGGTATGGTAAATGCTGCCGGTAAAGTCACCGTTTGTGTAGGTACCGATTTTTTCGCCAAAGGCGCTTAGGTCGCCTTTGTGCACCCAGATCATGATCTCGTTAGCGACCACGTTGTTGTGGGCCGCCGTGGTGGTCCAGATATCGTAGGCCACATCGAAGCCACCCAGATCCCCACCATACGTAATGTCGAAGCTGCTGGTGAGGTCGGTAATATCACCCACCCTGAGCGGAAACACGTGAGACGGATCCGAGGCGGTGTAATTGTTGTTCCAAGCGCCGCCGCCGTAAAGGATCGATGGGTAGGCCTTGATGTCAGTCCACGGTTTAGGATCATCCGCATAGGCCCAGGTGAAGGACGTGCCAGTCGTTTGGGCATTGGGATCGTAGTAAGCATTCAACTGGTAGTCCTTGCCCCAGACCATGTTGCCCGAACCCCATGGGTTGCCCATGGTAAACCAGCCATTCTGTTCATAGGCTTGGCCCGGCCCCCCAACACTGGAGGTGATCACAAAATTGTTGGCGCTCAGGCTGTTGAGCTGCACATTCTGGAAAATAATGCTATCGCCGCTGGCAAGGGTCAGTACGGTATCGCTACCCACTTGCGCCATGGCTGATTTCAGCTGCGTGAAGTTGGTGTAGTTATTGACGCCGCTTTGCAGGGACCAGTTGTTATAGCTGAAGCCATCCAGGCGCACGACATCGGCGGCAACGTTAAAGTCGGTAATTTTATCCGCACCATCGCCGCGCGCGTGGATGAACAGGTCACTACCCGCGCCACCCGTCATGATGTCGTTTCCCTTGCCACCGATGATGGTATCGTTACCGGTAGTACCCACCAGCGTATCGTTGCCCGTGGTGCCGTCTTTCATGAGGATGGATTTATCCTCAACGAAGTGGAAATTCTGGCTGGTGAGGGTTGATGCCTGCACGTTGTAAAGCGTAATCGACTGGCTGGCGCTCAGCTGTATGACCGTATCCAGGCCAAACTGGGTAATATTCGACTTCAATGCGTCGAAATTGGCATAGTTCGAATTAGTGATGATGAGGCGATCCTTATCGGTGCCGCTGACACCGAAATCGGTGATCACATCGTGGCCGTCATCTTTATTAATGACAAAGATATCCTGGCCACCGTTCCCAGTTAGCAGGTCGTTCCCTTTGCCGCCGGTAATGATGTTATTCGCCGCGTTACCAACCAGCCGATTGTTCAGGCTGTTGCCGGTGAGGTTGCTATCCAGTGCCGAGGTCAGCGAGCCATTCTCGATATTGGCACCCAGCGTGTACGTGTTGTAGCTATTCACCGTATCGATGCCTTCATCGGCGTTCTCGATGATGGTGAAGCTGCCATTCCCAATCCAGTACTGGTCGTCGCCTTTACCACCCGCGAGGGTATCGTTCGACCTCCAGTTCATGAACATGTCGTTGATGGCAGTGCCGTTGAGTAGCACATTGTCCGCTTTTGCCTCGATGTAATTCACATGCGTGGCGGAAACTGGCGGATTGTAATCAAGTGCCACGTTATTACTTACCAGGTTTGCAGCCGTGACGTTTTTAAGCGTCAGGATTTCACCGTTACCAAGATTGATCACGGTGTTGGCGCCACTTTGGGTGGCGGCAGCTTTAAAGGCCGCAAAATCTTTGAAGCCGTAATGCTGTAGACGAAGAATATCACCCCCCACACCTACCGTAAAATCAGTGATGGTGTCGGAACCATCGCCCGCGCCAATCACAAACAGGTCTGCGCCACCGCCACCCGTGAGCACATCATTGCCGCGGCCACCGGTGAGCGTATCGCTGGCCAGGCCGCCAATCAGCGTGTCGATGCCTGCCGTGCCCACCAGCGCGCGGGCGCTATTGTAAACGGTCGATACCAGATGGCCATCGGCGGCATAGGTATTGATACTGGCCGGGTTCACGTCACCCGCATTGTAAAGCGCGACGGTTTTGGTGCCATCGGCCAGGTTGGTGGTCACATCCTTGCCGCCATTGCTATAGTAAGCGGTCCAGGAAACCATTTTCCAAGAGGTGTCATACTCGCCGCTGCCGGTCATAGCGCCCGTGGTAACGTTAAAGTTTTCCACGACGATATGGCCGTTTGACAAGGTAAACTGATGAACCATTTTGGCGCCGCTGGCATTGTAGGTCACGCGGTCAATCAGGCTCCAACTGTCGGTGTAGCTTTCCTCGGTCGTTACAACGCCGTTCGTGTATTTGGTGTAGGCGTGCACGCCGTCGATATGGGTATAAGTCTCTACTAGTTTGGCGCTGGTATCGAACGTATCCTGACGAACCACATCACCGTTTGCGGGGTTGTGCGTGATGGTGACATAGCTATGGTCGGCATTGTAGTTGGTTTCCGCCACCAGCTGTGAAGCGGCGTTGTAAAGCTTGTTGCTTAGCATGGCGCCGCTGGTGGGATTGTATTCCAGCAAGTTTGCCGAGCCGTTGGCGTTGATGTCGATCTCACGGATCAGGCGACCGGTGGTATCGTACAGCGAGCGCGAAACAACTTTGCCGTTGGCATCCAGCACATCGCTTATCGAGGGTTTGGTGTCGCTGTAGCCAAACGTGTCGATGCGCGAGCCGCCACCCGCCAAAGCCGTGGTGGTCACTTTTACGTTGATGTATTGCTCCAGCACATCCATCTGGCCGCGATCCATCAGCTTCAGCAACGGCTCAACGGAGTACATGTAATCCGGCTGCCATGCAGTGCCAGCCGAGAAATAAGATACGCCCTGCCACACATCTTCGTTGGCTTTCAGGAAGTCCATAAGGTTTTTAAGTGCCGCCAGCGATGTGGGATTATTGGCCACGCCGAATTCACCCAGATACAGTTTCTGGCCGGTCGTCCGTGCCCAGTCGGTTACGGCTTGCAGGCGCTCTACGCCGATGGTTTCCGAAACCACCCAGTCATGCTGGCCCGATGTATCGTCCAGATACTGGTGGATACTGAAGGCGTAATTGTTGAGTGGGTCGATGACATTTCCGGGCTTACCGATAACGGCAGCATTATCGGTGGTCGTCCAGGTTGATCCTCCATCCCAGTATGTGCCGGAGATGATGATCTGCTGGCTGGCGCCCGCATGACGAATTGCGGCAATTGCCTGGTTCACATAGCCAAGCCATTCGGTGGCGGTGGCCTGCTGCGGCTCGTTCATCAGGTCGAATGATACGTTGGTGTCTTTTGCGAAGCTGCTGGCCAGTTTTGACCAAACATCGGCGAACGCACTGGCCGGCACCTGCGAGGTGCCAATCAGGTTGCCATTGTATGCGCCATAGTTGTGCAGGTCGATAATGACATCGATGCCTTGTGTTTTGGCATACGCCACGGTTTCCTTGATTTTTGCGAGGTACGCGGAATCAAGCGGGCCACCGAGCGTGGGCTGCAGGCTTTCCCATGCAATGCTAAGGCGGATATTTTCCATGCCTTTTGCCGAGAAATACTGGATTTCTTCCTGGGTTGGGAAGTAGTCGATTCCCGTTTTCTGGCCCGCAGGTCCAATATATTCTGCACCGGTGATATTAATGCCCACGCTCAGCTGGTGC
This sequence comes from Rickettsiales bacterium, assembly GCA_044341105.1. Lineage (GTDB taxonomy): Bacteria > Pseudomonadota > Alphaproteobacteria > Rickettsiales > UBA3002 > QFOX01. Next base: position 49,124 of record JBIISI010000004.1, read on the forward strand.
CCGGTGGTGGTGGGCACTTTAACGTCTGTGAATTTGAAATTGCTGGCGGTCAGGTCCGAGGCTTTGACATTGTTCAGCGTGATGCTGTCCGTGTCGTTCAGCTTAATCACCGTATTATTGCCAACCTGGGTAATGTGCGTTTTGATGTGCTCATAGCTGCTGAACGCGTAACTCTTGATTTCGATAACGTCAGCGCTAGTACCTTTGGCGGTGAAATCCGTTACGGTGTCCTGTGAGTCACCCTTGGCATGCACGAAAATGTCATTGCCATCTTTACCGGTAAGTGTGTCGTTGCCTTTACCGCCATGGATCGTGTCGTTACCATTGCGGCCAACGAGCACGTCGTTGCCATTGGTGCCTTCAAGGTTCTGGGGTGCTTTAGCTTCAGCTTCGGCGGCGGCTTTTGCGGCAGCTTCAGCGGCGGCCTTCGCGGCGGCTTCGGCGGCGGCTTTTGCAGCAGCTTCAGCTTCGGCCTTCGCGGCGGCTTCAGCTTCGGCCTTCGCGGCAGCTTCGGCGGCGGCTTTTGCGGCAGCTTCAGCGGCGGCCTTCGCGGCGGCTTCGGCGGCGGCATGTGCAGCAGCTTCAGCTTGGGCCTTTGCGGCGG
>JBIISI010000053.1:0-14485 GCA_044341105.1 Rickettsiales bacterium
TGGTTAGTGGTTAGTGGTTAGTGGTTAGTGGTTAGTGGTTAGTGGTTAGTGGTTAGTGGTTAGTGGTTAGTGGTTAGTGGTTAGTGGGGGAACCCTGCTAGCTAACTATTTCATGAGAAGAATGGAGCACTTGAGAAACCCTCCCCCATAGGGGGAGGGTAGGGTGGGGGCGTTGGGGCTTCGGCCTATCCCAGCCATGTCCCCCTCCCAACCTCCCCCTTGCAGGGGGAGGAGCTTTGGGGCTCGCGGCTCCGCCCTAGCCCTAGCCCTAGCCCTAGCCCTAGCCCTGGCCCTGGCCCTGGCCCTCCCTAACCTTCATGCAACTGTCACAAACAGCTGCCTGCCGATGGGGTATAGAGGGGGCATCTTCACAGAGCATCACTGTCTAAACATGCATGGAAAACAATAGAAATAATCCAAAAAATACCGGCAAACCGTCATACGGTTGTCATAATCCTGTGGCAGGATACATGCTGAAGGAGAACCCCGCGTGAGCGAGCCGACCAGCATGACCATGCCCGCACCCACCGCGCCTGAACAGGCGCCCGTTGTGGCGTTGCCGGAACAGACGTTGCAGCAGGTTCCGCCATCGCCGCAGCAGGAGCAGGAGTCGAAGCCGGAGGGGCCCCTGGCTCGTTTCCAGCATTTCTGGAAAGGCCTGCGCCGCGGTTCGATCGAGAAAACACCGGGGTTTGTGGTAAACCATTCATCGAACGTCATTGGTGCCGCGCACGTGATGACCGAAATGATGATGTTCAAAGCCAGCAATAAAGATGGCAAACTCATCAAAGGCGATATCCGCAATCCGATCAACTGGGTGAAAGACCCGATTGTTACGGTATTTACAGATACATTTAAAAAATCGAAATCCGAGAATGTTGCTGCTGGAGAGCTTTTTAAAGGCAATCCACTGAAAAATATCTATCAACGCGTGACGGATGTTGAGGCTGCAACGCTGCGTGTCGCTAAGAATCAGCATCTGGTCGACGGTAAAATCTTCACGGAAACGAAGCTGGCAAACCCGTGGCAAACCCGCTCTACGCTTGCCGGGCTAGTTGTATGGTCACTGAGTGCTCTGATTCCCGAGAAGCGTGACAGTGAAGAAGAAATTGAGCGGATGTCCATTAAGCGCCGCACGAATCCAGTGGGCTATGTCGCGGAGCGTATTGGGCAAGCATTGTGGGTTCCGGGCTGGCTGGATCACAAGCGCCAGATGATTGGCCTTGGGGTCATGGCTTCAGGCATTTGTTCCGCCGTCGGTGCATGGCGTGGTCGCGTGAAGCTTGATAACGGCATGCAGCGTTATGCATTTAACTCGGGCTATTTAGGAACATCGACCTTTACGTTTTTATCCTCGATACCCTTGCTTTTTGCCTCAGACGATCAGCGCGGATATGGCGGATTTGGCGCGCTTATGATGGGGCGCTTATTCTTTCTGCCCACGAGTTTGTATACTAAGTGGAAGGCAAATGAGCCCGGTAAAGGCTGGTATTTCTCTAGCATGGCAAGCTTCCAGGCCGAGAATTTTGCGCAGGCGATGATCGGTGGGGCGGAGAAATATAAGGATGCGAACGGCAATATGGTGATTGTCGATCACGAGGCGATTCGCAAGGAAGCAAAAGAAAAGGCCACGCTGATTAAGCGGGAACGCAAAAACCAGTCGTTCGCCAACGACCAGGATGGTGCGGTGCTTTCGCCGGTGGCGACGGCCAACGATAATGACCGGATTACAGTGCATCCGCAGGGGCAGCAGGCGGTGTCGGAGAATAATGATAACACGCTGACCCCCCATACCCATGTGGTCGGGGGCGGGGCCATCGTTCAAAAAGCCATGCCTGATCGGGGACAGGAAGCGCAGACAGTCGCCGGTGGCTGATGCGCGAGGAGCTCACCAGTGATGTGACAGAACCCACCCCTGACGCGCCCGCGCAGGGGGAACGTTCGTTGCCGCCCATCGCCCAGCCACGCACCATTGTGGGGCGCAAATGGGGCGAGGCGCGGGCGTACCTGATCCACCACCTGCCGCGCGGCATTTTGAATAACTCGTCGAACCTTGTCGGCGCCATGCAACTGGTTGCCGAAATGTTCATGTTCAAATCGAGCAATAACAACCTGATTACGCCGGGCAATGAAGGCAAGCCGCTGCATTACCTGATCGACCCGCCGGTGAATATCGTGCGCAATACGTTCCAGCGCGCGAAATTCGGTAGAGGCGAATGGTCGGACCTGCTGCGGCCAAAAAAGATCTGGCGCGAGCTGAACGCGCTGGAAGAGGCGGCCATGCGCGACCGCGCGGGCAACACGGTGAAGCTGACCAACCGCTGGTCGGTGCGCGCGGGCTTCACGGGCATGACCTCGATGGCGCTATCGACATTTTTGCCGGAATACAGCGAAAGCGAAGAAGAAACCCTCGCCATGGTGGACATGGCGCATGACCACCCGCTGCGCTATGTGGGCCTGCGGTTTGCACAGGCGTTGAACCCGCTGGCGGTGTTCCACAACAAGCGCCCGCTGGTGGGGCTCGGCATGACGAGCGCCGGGGTACTTTCGGTGCTGTCGGGCTTCCGGCAGGTGGAGGGGCCGTTTCATGCGCCGAACGGGGTGAATGTGCACACACCGCAGACCTACCGTCGCAACCCCTGGCAGATGATTGGTGGGTTCATTACCATGGCGGCGGGCAGCCAGTTATTTCTGGCGGTGAATAATGAGCAGGGCTGGCGCAGTTTTGGCACCACGCAATTGCTGCGTTTTGCCACGCTGCCGGGCAGCATTGGCAGCCGCTATGTACGAAACCCCGCCACCGGCCACCGCGAAGCGGGCGCAGGCTGGTATTTTGGCGCGCAAAGCATTCTGGCGGTAAAGAACACCATCGCATCGCTCATTGGCGGGGTGCAGGTGGATGCAAACGGCAAGGTGATCGACCATGCGCTGATGCGCAAACAGGCGGTGGCCGTGGAGCGCGCGCAGCGCGAGCAGGAGCGGGGGCATAAACGTGCGGGGGCACAGGTCCCGGCGGTGCAGGTCACGCAGGTGGCCACCCACGAAAAGCCGCTTGCCGCCGCCACGCCGGAAATCGCGGCATAAAAAAAGGGCAGTGCGTGCGCACTGCCCTTTTCTTAGTTCGCTGATGCGAGTTAGCGCTGGGCTTTGAACTCGATCTCAACGCGACGCTCTTTCGCCATGCAGGCGATTTTTTCGTCACGCTTTTTCATGCTGCCGCAACCTTCGGCCGGGCTCGACTTGCCGAGGCCCAGTACTTCGGCCACGGTGCTGGAGAGGCGCGATTTGCCATCGAGGTAGCTTTTCACGCTGCCAGCGCGCTTGTTGGCCAGCACTTCGTTGTAGCTGCTGGTGCCGAACTGGTCGGTAAAACCATGGATGCGCACATCGGCAATGGCCGACGAGCTGTTGATGATTTCCGCCAGCGCGTCGAGTTTTCCTTTGGATTCGACCGTCAGCAGGGCGCTGTCGAAGTCGAAGTAAATGGTGCGCTGCTCAAGGGCAACTTCGGGAATGGGGGCCGGGGCCGGAGCGGCAACGGGGGCCGGCTCGGCAACCGCCGTGGCCGGCAGGCACGGGTCGGAGGCTTCCTGCCATTTGGTGCGCACGCAGTTGCCGTTGGTGCTGGTGATGGGTTGCTGGCGCTCATCCCATGCGGCGTCTTTCGACGATTGGGCGAAGGCGGGGGCAACGGCCAGGAAAGCGATCAGGCTTGCGGTGCCGAGGATAGACGTGGTGCGCATGGGGTACTCCGTGTTGTTATTATCGGCAGCACCATACGCATCGCGCACGCGGGCGCAAGCCAGAAAAAATGGCCGGTAGGATTTCCTAACGGGGTTTTTATAAGAAGATCAGACACTTTCCTTGGCGCGTTTTTTTGTAGCATGGCGCTCGATGCATTCGATCATGGTGGCGGCGATATCGAGCCCGGTGGTGGATTCGATGCCCTCAAGCCCCGGCGAGGAGTTAATTTCGAGCACCTTGGGGCCGGAGGCAGAGCGGATAATATCGACCCCCGCTACTTTAAGCCCCATGATCTTCGCCGACTGGATGGCGATTTTGCGCTCCTCGGCGGTGATTTTGATTTCGGTGGCCGCACCGCCGCGGTGGATATTGGCGCGGAAATCGCCCGGCGGGGCGATGCGCTGCATGGAGGCGATGACTTTATCATCGACCACGAAACAACGGATATCGCGGCCCTCGGCCTCGCGCACGAATTCCTGCACGAGAATATCGGCCTTCACCGATTTGAAGGCGTTGATGAGCGATTCGGCGGCATTGTTGGTATCGGCCAGCACCACGCCGACGCCCTGCGTGCCCGAAAGCAGTTTCACCACTAGCGGCGCGCCGCCCACCATTTTGATGAGCTCATGGGTTTCCATGGGCGAGTGGGCGAAGCTGGTGACGGGCATGGGGATGCCTTTTTGTGCCAGCATCTGCAAGCTGCGCAGCTTGTCGCGGCTGCGGCCAATGCCCATGGATCCGTTGAGGCAGAAGGCGTTGCCGATTTCGAACTGGCGCAGCACGGCGCAGCCATAGAAGGTGATGGCGGGCCGGATGCGGGGGATCACCGCATCGAATTTCGGCAGCACTTCGCCGCCGCGATAGTGGATTTCCGGCTCGTCGGCGGAAATGTTCATGTAGCAATGCTGGATGTTGATGAAGCGCATGTCGTGGCCGCGCTCGCGCCCGGCATCGAGGATGCGCTTGTTGGAATAAAGCTCGCGGTCGGAGGCGAGCACGGCGATTTTGAGGCCGCCGTCTTTTTTGCCGGAATCGCGGTAGAGGGTGCGGGCTTCGATGTCGGAATGCATGCCCTGCAGGAAGGATTTTTCCGGGTCGATCAGCATGCGGCCCTGCATGGCCTCGCGGCCCAGCAGCATGCGGTAACCCATGGAATCGCGGTTGGTGAGGGTGAGCTGGATGTTCTGGGTGACGTTGCCGATGCGGATCGCGGTTTCGATCACCGGGCGGCGCTCGGTGTGGCCGGAGCTGGATTTGACGTCGCGCTCATCGACCAGCGGGGCGCGGCAATGCACGGTGATGTTGCGCGTTTTCTGGATGGGGTGCAGGTCGAACCGCACCCAGCGTTCGCCACGGGCGGTGTAGATATGGATGTTTTCGGCGTGCAGCGCGCTGGTGCGGGCGCCCGAGTCGATCTTCGCCTTAAGGGCGGGAATGTGCAGGCCGGGCAGGGCGCACCATTCTTCTTTCCCAATGATGAGTTTCTGGGTGATAAGCATATGGGCCTATGTGTGAGTGAGCGCTCGACCGCTAGAGGAGCGCGCAATAAAAAGCAATGGGGGAAATAAAAAGGGCGGCGGGGAATGTCCCCGCCGCCCCGGAATACGGTGGTTTACCGTTAGTTGTATTGGGCGGGATCGGCCGTAACCGAAATCGCGAAATCGTTGATCGAAAGGCTGTTTTTATTGATGCCAACCAGCGTGATCGAGGCGTTGTCGCTGAAGCGGATCACCGTGTCGTTGCCGACCTGGCTCATCAGGCCTTTCAGGTCGTTCCACGAATCGATGAAGCTATACATGCCTTCGAGGAAGACGCGGTCCTGACCGATGGTGAAGTCGAGCACGCGGTCGTTGCCGAAGTTCTGCGAAGCCGCATTATTCGTGTTCGATTCGTTGGTGAAGTAGAAGTAATCGTTGCCTGCACCGCCGGTGTAGACGTCGTTACCGAGGCCGCCACGCATGATGTCGTTGCCTTCGCCGCCATCGAGCGTGTCGTTACCGGCGCCGCCATAGATGGTGTCGTGGCCGGCATCGCCGTAGATGATGTCGTCGCCTTCGTTGCCGCGCAGGCAATCCTGGTCGTTGCCACCGTGGATGGTGTCGTTGCCTTCGTTACCGTAGATGAAGTCATCGCCGTTATCGCCGAAGAGCTGGTCTTCGCCAAGGTCACCGTAGATGGTGTCGTTGCCGTTGCCGCCATGGATGGTGTCGTTGCCATCGAGCTCGTTGTCGCCGTCGTCGTTGTTGTTCAGCTCGCGCTGGCCGCCGACGAGGCCGTCGTCGCCGTCGCCGCCATCGATGCTGTCGCCGCCGCCGCCGCCGGAGATGTAGTCGTTATCGGCGCCGCCGAGCAGTGTGTCCGAACCTTCGTCGCCGAAGATCGAGTCCTGGCCTTCGTTGCCCTCGATGTAATCGTTGCCTTCGTCGCCATGCAGCCAGTCATTGCCGCCGCGGCCATAGATGGTGTCGTTGCCATCGGGGGTGTTGCTCGGGTCATCGGCCAGGTGGTTGCCACCGAAGATGAAGTCGTCGCCTGCGCCGCCATCGAGGATATCGTGGCCGCCATCGCCGTAGATCAGGTCGGAGCCGTTCTGGCCGTAGACGGTATCATCGCCCGCGCCACCGAATAGACTGTCGTTCTCGTCAACCGCACCTTCGTCGCCGATACCGGTGCCGTAGATGATGTCGTTATCGTGCTCGCCTTTGATGTAGTCATTGCCCGAGCCGCCGAACAGCGTGTCGTTGCCGGTCCAGCCATAGATAATGTCGTCGCCACCGTTGCCGTAGGCCAGATCGTTGTCCTGGTCGGCATAAATGGTGTCGTTGCCGTTACCGGCCACGATGGTGTCATCGCCCATCCAGCCGATCAGGATGTTCCAGCCGTCGCCGCCGAAGATTTTGTCGTTGCCTTCGCCACCGTTCAGCACGCTCGATTTAATGCCACCATAGATGGTGTCATCGCCGTCCTGGCCTTCGACCACGTCGAAACCATCGTTGCTGAAGATGAGGTCGTTGCCTGCGCCACCGTAGATCAGGTCGTTGTCGTTGCCACCGATGATGATGTCGTTGCCAGCATCGCCGCCGAGGATGTTGTTGCCCGCGCCGCCTTCGATATAGTCGTCGCCGTCGCTACCGTACACGGAATCGTTGCCGTTGCCGCCATAGAGGTAATCGTTGCCGTTATCGCCGACGAGGAAATCATTGCCGTCTTCGCCGTAAATGGTGTCGGAATCGTCCCAGCCGTAAACGATGTCGTTGCCCGTGCCTGCATAGATGGTGTCGTTGCCGGTCCAGCCATAGAGGAAGTCGTCGCCAGCGTCGCCGAAGATCAGGTCGTTGCCGGTATCGCCCGAAATCAGGTCGGAGCCGTCGCCGCCTTCGATGTAATCGTCACCGTCCCAGCCATAGACGAAATCGTTGCCGGCGCCGGCGTAGATCAGGTCGTTGCCAGCGTCGCCGGTGAGGTAATCGTTGCCAGCACCTGCGACGATGGTGTCGTTGCCGGTCCAGCCATAGACGGTGGTGGCATCGTTGCCGGTGGTGATGTAGTCGTTACCACCGTTGCCGCCCAGTAGGTCGTTGCCGCCGTTGCCGTGAATGATATCGCCCTGATTGCCTTCGGGATCGTTGCCGCTGTTGTTACCGTAGATCACGTCGCTGCCGGTGGTGCCGTTATAGACGGCGCCGCCATTGCTGGGCGAGGGAACGGCCGGAATGGCGATTTTGCTCTCGCCGGTCGGCGTATAGGTCATCTGCAGGCCGTTGATGGCGCTGCCGTTGGCGTAATTGGTGTACCACTGCCACAGCGAGCTGCGGGCTTCGGCATCGGTGAGCGTTTGCGTCGATCCGTTGTAAGTGATGATAGCCATGGATTCGTCTCCTGCGCGTGTGCGAATGTAAAATTTCGCTAAAAATTTAGTTAATAATAGTTAATTACCTGAAGGGGGTGCCGGATTCAATCAGTGTTATGTTAAATTTTTGTGACAGGGGCAGGGTATTGTATTTTTGACATAAATAAGCCATGTGCTGGCCAAAAAATCGAATGGTTCTGGGCTTTAAACCGGGCGCCGGTTGTGTGAACCCCCAAATTCACCTAAAAATAAGCAGTCACTTAGGATTGGTAGTATGGCGCGGCGCAGTGGAAGTTTGGGGTTGATTGGCATCATCGTGATCGGTGGTGCGCTGTATTACAGCGGGGCGGGTAACTGGCTCTGGCAACAGGTGCGTTCGCTGGATCGGGCATGTTACGGCCTGCTGTCGGAAATCGGTACGACGATGGGCAGCCCGGTTTGCGATGGGATCGGCACCGCCACGGCCTATATCGGCAGTGCGGCCAATGATGCGACTTATTGGGTGCGTGGCAAAGTGGATTCATTCCGCAGCGGCGAGGCGACCCAGCTTGAGAATTACGCCGAGCAAATGTTCTTCCGCATTAGTGCGGAGAGCCCGCTGGCTAGGATTGCCAGCCCCGGCCGCCAGTTGCAGGCCATGATGCGCGATGAGCCGCAATTGCAAAATGCCGCCGCCAGTGCCAGCGAGAAAATGCGCGTCGCCATCGACCAGTTCGTGATCGGCCAGCATTACCTGCAACAGAATGCGACGGCACAGGCATTGCCATGGCTACGCCAGAGCGCGCAGCAGCCTAGCGGTTACGGGGTGCTTTCGCAGCTGACGCTTGGCGACATGTATCGCACGGGGCAGGGGGTGCCTGTCAGCAACAGCATCGCGCGACAGTATTACGAGCAGGCCTATCAATCCATTACGGCGCTTCAATCTTCGGGAGGCGATTCGGCAAAAGCCATGCTTCGCGGCTTGCCGAACACGCCGCCGGTGGTGATGAAGCAGCTGGAACAGCGGATGGCGGAACTGAAATAGCGTTGCGGACGCTTAGTTGTTGACGGCGTTGTCGACCTGGCCGTTCACGTAGTTGAAGTTTTGAGTCGACTGGTTGCCAAGCAGGGTAAGCCCGACAATAATGACCAGCACGATAACGGCGCAGATCAGGCCGTATTCAATGGCGGTTGCCCCTTGCTGGTTTTTAAGAAAATCGCGCTGCATGCATGTATAGCTAGCAAGCTTCGGCATTCCCGACAACGGAGATTTTGCGCAAAAAAATAGGGCGGGCAACACGGGGTGCCCGCCCTATCGTTTTCAGGCAACCTTACTTGTTCAGGTTGTTGGCAACGTTGGTGAACGTGGTGTTCAGGTTGTTGCCGATGGTGCCCATGGCGACAATCGCCGCAACGGCGATCAGCGCGGCAATCAGGCCGTACTCGATGGCCGTGGCACCAGATTCATTTTTCAGGAACGATTTAACAAAAATCATAATAGACTCCTCTACTCAAGTCGATGAAACATCGCGCGTGCAGTGATACTCGTGATCGTGCAGGCACGGACATACGCTGGCATTCCAGCTAACCCTCTTTTAGCAGAGAATGTTACGGTAAGCAAAGCCAAAGCATAAGCAGATCGCAAGTTTTGTATGACAATTTAGTTAAAGTTCTGCCGGTGGCGGCTGCCGTTGTGGTGAATTTGCCGCAGGCATGGGCAGGTGCCGCCAATGCTCGACAAGCAATTGCAATCCCTCGCAGAGTTGCTGGTGAGCGCGGGCAAGCGCCTGCGCCATGGCAGGGGAATGCCATGCTTTTTCACGTGCGGCGGGATGCAGGAACACAGGTAATTCGTTAAACACGCCCAGCCGCATGACCGGTTCATAGCGGCGGTGTTGCTGGAGCAGGGTGCGCGCTTTAGCATATTCATGTGCCCGCTCGGCACGCCATTCTTCGTTATCACTGCCGTCGCCGCCCAGGACGCCGATAGCCTGGTCGTCGTATCGGCTGATCAGGGATGGCGCACCGTAACGCACGGTGTAAAGCCATCGCCAATGCAGGGCGCACCAGTGCTGTGCCGGGGTAATGTGCTGCCGCGCGAGGCACAAATCAATCGGCTCGGCGGTGAGGCCGCGTGCGTGTTTTTCCTGCAATTCGCGGGTGCCGCGATCGGTCGGTTCGCTGGGGCGCGGCGGTCGGCCCCGCCGGGTGGAAAACGCCATACTATTGCGCCATCGCCGGGGCCGTGACGCGTGCGCGGGTGCGCCAGCCCTGTCCGGCAGGCAGCCGCCACTGGCAGCCGCGTTGAAGGGCCAGCACGGCGCGGCTGCGCACATAATCGGGGTCCATACCTGCATTATCGCAGACATCGTCGAAATCCTCTGAAGGGGTGAGCAGCCATGCCAGCGCATCGGCGCGTACTTTGCGGGCTTCGGGTTTGCGTGAATCGGTGGAAGCATCCATGAGGGCCTGGGTAATCACCGCGCGCCACAGGCCGGGTTCATGGTCGGCAAAGGAACTGTTTAATGGGCTACGATGGTTGGGGTGGGAAACATACGTGAAGCCTGAGGATGCAATCATGGGTACTCGCTACGGTAAAAATGAAGCACACAGCCGAATGGCAAAAAATAAGTGGATTCAGATATTTATGTTTTTTGTTGAAAGCCACGTGATAGGTCACAATCAGAAGGTAACACAATTTTAAGTTGTATTAACGGAACTGTGTGCAACCGGCAACTGCCTATTTTTTAATCGGCCCCTACTTCCCGGCGCGAAACGCGGCTGGCAGGATAAAAATATAGTATGCCAAAAGTGCGTCTGGGTGGGGCGAGCATGGCTGTGATTCCCCCTATCCAAAGGAGCCTGTGTGTCCCAACCCAAAACCCGCCGCGGCAAAAAGGCCCCGGCGTCTGCACCTGCCATTCCGGTCGATTCGCGCACCCAGGATATCTGGCGCCGCACGCATTTGCTGATCGAGGTGCTGATGGAGGTGATGGAGCAAGGGATTCGCAATGCCGAAGCCGATGTCAGCGACCGCTGGGTGCGGTTGTTCGGCTCGAAGGACAGCGCCGTGGTGAACCTGCAGAAACTGGTGCAATTACTGGCGGAACTGCAGGCACAAGCCACGCCCCCGGCCGGGGCGCCGACGGAGGAAGCACTCAGCCCGGAAGAAATGGCCTTATTGGCGCAGTGGTTCGAGCAACGGCAACCAACGATGAAGGATTAATGAATGGCGTGCGGCCCGGTAGTGGTGGGAGCGAGCACACGATTGGGGGCGGCGGGTTCATGGCCGGGTTTGTGCTCGTAGCGCGCGGCTTTGAGGGCATAACGCTTCCATAGCGCGCTTTGGGCGCCGATATGCTCGGTTAATTGAATGATGGGGGCGGCGGATTCATGCAGCTGGCGTGCGCGCTGGAGCATTTCGGCAAAAAGCTGCAGCAGTGGGCCGGTGCGGTAGCGCGCGAAAACCGGGGCATGCATCGCTTGATCGACGGTGGTCGTGACCACGGCGACCCAATCGGCTGGAAGGGCCGTGAGGCTTTGGTGGGCATGCAGCATGGCCTGCCAGCGTTTGGTGAGGATGAGGTTGCGATACGCGCGCGCATCGTTGCCGTTGGCTTCCAGCATCATCGGCTCGTAGCGGGCGCGCTCAAGCGCGGCATCGAGCAGGAATTGCTGCACGAGCGGCGTGGTATCGCTGCTATGTGCACTTAGCAGGGCGGTGGCTTCATTGGCGCGCAACTGGTGCTCGGCAGCGATTTCGCCCGCCGCATTCACCAACTCGGCCACCAGGTCGAGGATTTTGAAGGCGGGCATGTAGCGCACATCGGGATGCGCAAAGATTTCGAGCGCGCGTGTGCGTATCTGCGCGCGCAGGGACGGGCCGTTTGGGTTGGGGAAATCCTTGAGGTCGAGGAACTCGTCGACCACGACGGCAAAATTGTAATCGGCGGTAGTAGCAACCATGTGCAACCCTACCATGAATTTACGCAAGATTGAAGCGAATTGCGCAGGAGCGGCAGCGGTGGATTACACCTCGAACCCGTATTTTTCCTTGAGGAAATCTTTAATTTCCTGCGAGGGTTCCTCGCCGTAGCACGAGGCGATGACTTTGCCGTATTCTTCAAGGTCGACAGTGCCGTCGCCTTCGATGGATTTGAGGAAAGCGGCTTCGCGCGGGGCTTCGACCAGCACGAAATAATACGCCCAGCGGCCCGTGGTGTCCTTCGCTTTGAGCTTATGGATCAGGTGGCCTTTCTTGGCGATAATCTGGTCGACGAACGACCGGCGCGTATCATTCATGCGCGAAACCTATGTGATGCTGGTATTAGTGTAACAGATAGAGGCGGGAAACGCCAATGCAAGCATTGCGCGTGGATTTCCAGCAAAATGCGCATGATCCACGCCCGACTGCGCCTATCCTGCCATAGCGCCTCAGTGGTGGTGGTTCGTCAGGCCGTGGCAGCCGATGATGCCGCCATGGGCGCTGCAAATGCTGGCGACGGTGGGCATGCCGGTTTCCGGTGCGCTTTTGTTGGCGTAAGCCGGGTGGTGGTGTTTCGGGTCGTGGCGTTTGGTGAAGGACTGCACCGTGGTTGAGCCGCCCATATGGTGCTTCAGTTGTTTGCGCAGTTCGCCTTCGAAGGTGCTGCGGCAGAAGGCGGCGCTGTCGCCGTGGCGTTTGGCCGTTTGGCGCACGTCGCTCACCATGTGGTGGGCGGCATGCTGCAATTCGATGGTGATGGCGGCGATTTCATCGGCCGGAACATACAGCAGGGCGCTGGCGGGCAGCAGTTCGTGCACCATGGCACGGGTGATGCGCTGCGCGAGGATCATGGCTTCGTGATGCTCGTGGTGATCGTGCGGCGCCTGCCATGCGGCGTCGATGGCGGATTGCACGACCTGGTGAACGCGGATGGGCTGTTTGTCGGTTTCGGTATCGGGTGCCGCCTGCACGGCCTCGGTAAAACGTTTGGGCGGCGCGGCACGCGTATCGTCACTCGCCACACGCCGGGTCCAGCCTTGATCGCCATTGAGGCTTAGCGGGTCGATCGCATCGACGGTTTCAAAAAATAACTTTTTCATGCCCTGAGCATAGCAAAGCGGCATGTGTTCCATTGTGAAGGTTTTATGACAATTCCCTCGCTTCCCATCGCGCTGGCACAGGCCACCCGCACGGATTTCTCGCTCTTCCTGCGGCGCGTGGTGGCGACCACATCGCCCGCGGCACGCTACGCGCACAACTGGCATATCGACGCGATCAGTGAATATCTGGGCGCGTGCGCCCGCGGCGAGGTGCGGCGGTTGATTATCAACCTGCCGCCGCGCATGCTGAAATCGACGCTGGTATCGGTTGCGTGGCCCGCATGGCTGCTGGGGCAGGACGCACGGGCGCGCATGATGGTGGCCAGTTACGCGCAGAGCCTGGCCACCAAACATTCCACCGATTGCCGGCTGGTGATGCAAAGCGCATGGTACCGGCGGGCATTCCCCGACACACGACTGAGCGCCGATCAGAACGAGAAAGACAAGTTCGTGACCACCGCGCGTGGGCAGCGGCTGGCGGTTTCCGTGGGTGGGGCGGCCATTGGCGAGGGCGGAAATATCCTGATCGTGGATGACCCGTTGAACCCGCTTCAGGCCATGCAGCGCAGCCAGCGCGAGAGCACGAATGCATGGTTCGACCACAGCTTCGCCACCCGGCTGGACGACAAGCAGCGCGGCGCGATGGTGGTGGTGATGCAGCGGCTGCATGCGGAGGATCTCTCGGGGTATCTCTTACGCAAGGGCGGGTGGGAGCATTTATGCCTGCCGGCCATTGCGCCGGAAGCGGCCAGTGTGACAGTGGGGCGTTTTCACTATGCACGGGCGGCGGGCGAGGCGCTGCACCCCGCGCGCGAGCCGGAACCGGTGCTGCGCGCCTTGCAACAGGAAATGGGTAGCACGCATTTCAGCGCGCAATACCAGCAGGCACCGCGCATGGACGAAGGCGCTATGGTGAAGTCCGCATGGCTTGCGCGCTATGTGCAGGTGCCGCAGGGCCGGGTGGTGCAAAGCTGGGATACGGCGATTAAGGCCGGGGCGCAGCACGATGCCAGCGCCTGCGCCACGTTCGTGCGCCATGAGGGGGTGCATTACCTGGTGGATCTGTTGCAGGTGCGGCTGGAATACCCCGAATTGAAGCGGCTGATGGTGACGCACGCCGCGCGCTTCCAGCCCGAGGTGATGCTTATTGAGGATAAGGCGAGCGGCCAGTCGCTGCTGCAGGATTTGCGGCGGGAAACGGAACTACCCGTGCTGGCGTGCCTGCCGCAGGGCGACAAGCAGATGCGGCTTGCGCGGGTGACGCCGCTGATGGAGGCGGGCAGGCTGGCCTTGCCCCATGCCGCGCCATGGCTGGCCGAGGCGGAGATGCAATTGCTGCAATTCCCGGATTATCCCCACGATGATGCGGTGGATGCCATCAGCCAGTATTTGAATTGGGTGCGGGCGCGGGCGGGCAATGGCGCGCCGGTGATTCGCCGCGTGTAGGGGCCTTCACAGAATCTTCACAAAACTCACCTGCGCTGCGTGGTATGATTTTCATAAGCAATCTTCAGAATTTGTACGACACGTATGGAACCACCCCGCGCCGCATCTGCTACGGCTGAGACATCCCACGCTTCGGGCGACGCCCTGCAGGCGGGGCTCAGCGCTGTGCTGTTCGGGGCGCTTGGGGCCTATATCGGCAACCGCCTGGGGGCCAAGGGCGGCGAACATGGTCCGCGCACCTTCTCGAAAAAGCTGATGACGCTGATTGGTGGCACCCTGTGTGGTGCGATTGCGCTGTATGTGTCGTGGAAACGCACGGCACCTGCGCCGGAACCCGCGCAAGACGGCGAAAAACTGCCCGAGCCCAAACCGCTGATGGAC
>JBIISI010000109.1:0-4067 GCA_044341105.1 Rickettsiales bacterium
TGTCCGGCGCGGCTTGCTTGGCCAGCGCGTCGAGCGCTTTCAGCGCATCGGCCGGGGTGGTGATATGGTGGGCGCGCAGCAGTTCCGATTGGCAGGGCAGCGACGGATTCAGCTCATACAGCAGCCGCTCGACGCCGAACCCGAACGCACGGCTTTTAAGGAAGGGGCGCACGCGCTGCAGCCGCCAGAAGGTCTGGCTGTCGCCCAGCTTGTTAAAGCCATCGAGATCCGACCAGAAATTGGCAATATCGGTTTCGATGAAGTTCAGCAGTTCGTTCAGTTCCGTGGGCGAATCATTCTGCAGCAGGTCGGCCAGCAATGGGCCGAACCCATCGGGCCGCGCGCCGATATGCAGGCAGCGAATGGGGGCGAGCGGATCGAGGATGGCGATCACGCGTGTCATCATGTCGTTGACCTGCCGCTCGGTCGAGGCATTGCCCGCGATGCGCATGGCGCGATCAAGCCGCTCGGCCATGTCGGGCCGGTGCAGGCTCATCTCCACCCAGCGGTCGAGGCGCAGGCTGCGCAGCTCTTTCGCCGTGTCGCGCCAGTATTTCTGGAACATATAGGCCAGCAGGCGGCGGCTGTAATATTCCTCTTCCATGAAGAGGATGGAGCGGCCCGCCTCCTTTGGCGCCTGCGGGGCGATCATGTTAAAGCGCTTG
The DNA here is from genome assembly GCA_044341105.1 of Rickettsiales bacterium. Classification (GTDB taxonomy): domain Bacteria; phylum Pseudomonadota; class Alphaproteobacteria; order Rickettsiales; family UBA3002; genus QFOX01. The sequence continues at coordinate 666 of JBIISI010000109.1, forward strand.
CCGCCCAGCCATTGCGCCAACTGGTCGATGCCCCAGCGCTCGTTCGGGTTGTCGGTCAGCACGCCACGGAAAAAATCCGAGAACAGGTCGGAGAATTCGCGGTTATTGGAAAACACGTGGTAAATGCCGGTGTTCAGCGAGCGGCGGTTGAATTCGTCCTGCCCGAGATCTTTCAGCTTATCGAGCCCATACAATAATTCATACGCCAGTACGCCGAGCGCATACACATCGCCTTTTTCATCGGCATCGCCGCGGCCCAGCGGGGTGGCGTTGATGCGTTCGGGCGGCTCATACAAATAGTGGGTGAGGGTGCCGGGCGGGGCCGAAAAACATTCGCCCAGCGTGGTCTGTTCCCCGATAAAGAACGCTTCGGGGCGGATATTGCCGTGGCTGAGTTTTTTGTCGCGCATGACCAGCAGGGCACGCAACGCAGGTTGCAGCACGAAGTCAATCACCCGGTGTTCATGGATGCGGGTCTGGTTCTGGATGGTTTCCGACAGGCGTGTGCCACCGGGCTGGTCGAGGAACAGCACCATGCGCGATTCGCCCAAATGCGAACAGCTCACCGTGCCATAGCCCACCAGCATGGTGCCGGAAGGGTTGTTCAGGCCATGCATGTCGGCCATCGCCTGCTGGCGATAGGGCAGGCGGTTTTCCAGCACCATCGCATAAAGCCGGCGTTGCGGGTTGGTGCTGTCCTGCGCCTCATAGGCTTTGGCGTAGGCGTGGCTCAGCATGGGGAGCGGCCGCTCGGGGGAAAAGCTGAAGCGGCGGTTCAAGGTGTTCGGGGTCTCGCTCTCCAGCGGGTAAGCGGGGCGGTAACTATCGAGCAGCGGCTTCAAGCCGGTATCGACCTGTTCTTCAATCAGAACCGGTTCGTCGATCATATCCATGCGTGCGTGCGATGCCATAGGACTCACTATAAGCAAAGGCCATGCCAGTCGCAACGCCCGGGAAATTAACGAAGATTAACTACGCGCCGGGGGCGTAGGGGTCGCGCACCAGAATCGTGTCCTCGCGGTCGGGGCTGGTGGAAAGCAGCGCCACCGGGCAACCGATCAGCTCTTCAATGCGGCGAATGTATTTAATCGCCTGCGCGGGCAGGTCGGCCCAGCTGCGCGCACCGGCGGTGGTTTCGCTCCAGCCTTCGATGGTTTCATAGATCGGTTTTGCGGCAGCCTGCAGGTCCTGCGCGGCGGGCAGGTAGTCGTAGGTCGTGCCGTTAATGTCGTAGCCGGTGCAGATTTTCAGCTCGTCCAGCCCATCCAGCACGTCGACCTTGGTGAGCGCGATGCCGTGAATGCCGCCCACGATGATGGATTGCTTCACCAGCACCGCATCGAACCAGCCGCAGCGGCGCTTGCGGCCCGTCACGGTGCCGAATTCATGCCCGCGCTGGCCAATCAGTTCGCCGATCGCGTCGGTCAGTTCCGACGGGAAGGGACCGGAGCCCACGCGCGTGGTGTAGGCTTTGGTGATGCCAAGCACATAGCCCACCGAGCCGACGCCCGTGCCCGAACCGGCGCTGGCCGAACCGGCGACCGTGTTGCTCGAGGTGACGAACGGGTAGGTGCCGTGGTCGACATCGAGCAGGGTGCCCTGCGCGCCTTCGAACAGGATGCGCTTGCCCTCGGCGCGGTACTGCGCGAGCAGGCGCCAGACCGGCGTGGCATAGGGCAGCAGCTTGGCCGAAACTTCTTTCAGCGGCGCGAGGATGTCTTCCACCGTCACCGCCGCTTCACCGGCCGCGACGAGGATCGGGTTATGGTGCGCCAGCATTTCTTCGATCTTGGCGGCCAGCGAATCCGGCTGGGCGAGGTCGCACACGCGGATGGCGCGGCGGCCCACCTTGTCTTCATAGGCCGGGCCAATGCCACGGCCCGTGGTGCCGATCTTGGCGTTGCCGCGCAGTTTCTCGGCGGCGGCGTCCAGTTTCGGGTGAATCGGCAGGATTAAGCAGGCGTTCTCGGCGATTTTTAAGGTATCGGGCGAAATTTCGACGCCTTGCGCCTGCACTTTCTCGATTTCCTTGAACAGCGCCCACGGGTCGATCACCACGCCATTGCCGATGATGCTCATCTTCGCTTTGCGCACCACGCCGCTGGGCAGCAGGCTGAGTTTGTAGGTCACGCCCTCGATCACTAGCGTGTGGCCCGCATTGTGGCCGCCCTGGAAGCGCACGATCACATCCGCGCGCTCGGAGAGCCAATCCACCACTTTGCCTTTACCCTCATCGCCCCATTGGGAGCCGACGACCACCACCGATTGCATGGGAAATCCTCTATTTATTTTTGCGTTGGGTTTCTGGCACAGCTCGGCGGCGGGGTCTAGCCAAAAATGGTCACGAAACCCTGCGCCTGAAGCGCTTCGGCTTCGCTTGCCGGGGTGCCGTAGGGGATGGTTTTGACGGTAGGCGCGTCTTCCGGCGGCAGTTGGTCGAGCAATTCGTTGATGTAGAGCGTGAAGCCCACGGCTTCTTCGCCGCCCGGTGCGCGGTAGACCCCGCCGCGCCCAGCCTCGATGCCCGCCTTGTTCCAATACAGTGCGTAGCCCACCCCATGGTAATAGCCGTAGCCCGACAGGTCGAGCAGGTCGATGGTGACGGTGGCGCTGAGCCGGTAGGGGGCGAGGGCCTCGACCAGCGCGCGCAGATCGGCGCTGGCCTGCCGCAAATGCGGGTTGGGCGAGGCTTCGAGCTTCGCCAGCACCGTTTTGGCAAGGCCCGAATGGCGCAGCATCTCGGCAATGTCTTCGGCCCCCATGCTGTGCAGGCGGGCATGGTCTTTCAGCCGCACGGCCTCGCGCAGCGCATCGCGCTGTTGCAGGGGGTAGCCGCTAAGCAGCGCTTCCAGCACCGAGGGGTAATGCAGGTCGATGGTCAGGCCTTCCAGCCCGCCCGCTTGCAGGGCGTGGGCGGCAATGGCCAGCACTTCGGCGGTGGCGCTTGCATCCACCTCGCCGAACCGCTCGATGCCGACCTGGCAATGCTGGCGGCGGGTTTTCAGGGCCTCGGCGGTGGTGCGCAGCGTGTAGCCCGCGTAGCACAGGCGCAGCGGGCGGGGCATGGCGCTAAGGGCGTTGCCCGCAATGCGCGCGACCTGCCCGGTCATATCGGCGCGGATGGCGAGCATGCTGGGGGCCAGCGGGTCGCTCACACGAAACACATGGTGGCTGGTTGCTTCGCCCATCGATTCGCTGAATTCGGCCAGCGGCGGAATGACCGGCTGGTAGCCGAAACCCATGAAGGTCTTCAGGAAATGGTGGATGAGTTTGAACTCGCGCGCGGCCAGCGGCGGCAGCACGTCCATCAGGCCCGAGGGAAGCAGGGTCGGTGCGGGCATTTAGGTATTATCCGCGTCGCTGTGCAGTTGCCCGGCGATGGCGTACATATCATGTTCCATG
>JBIISI010000005.1:0-49223 GCA_044341105.1 Rickettsiales bacterium
CCTCACCGCCAAACCGTGGGTGAAGACCTCGCTCGCGCCGGGCTCGAAGGTGGTGACGGAATACCTCACCTCCTCCGGCCTCGACACCTCGCTCGATAAGCTGGGCTTCAACCTGGTGGGCTATGGCTGCACCACCTGCATCGGCAACTCGGGCCCGCTGAACGACAACATTGAAGCCGCGATCAAGGATAACAACCTGGTGGTGGCGTCGGTGCTGTCGGGCAACCGCAACTTCGAGGGCCGCGTGCACCCGTTCGTGCGCGCCAACTACCTCGCCAGCCCGCCGCTGGTCGTGGCCTATGCCATCGCCGGTTCGATGGAGATCAACATCACCAAAGATCCCATCGCCCAGACGCCGGACGGCAAGGATGTGTTCCTGAAAGACATCTGGCCGACGCGCAAAGAAGTATCGGACGCGGTGCACAAAGCCGTGACGCGCGATATGTTCATGAAGAAATACGCCGACGTGTTCAGCGGCGAGAAAGAATGGCAGGATATCGCGGTTGCTGCGGGCATGACCTATGGCTGGGACGGCGATTCGACCTATGTTGCCAACCCGCCCTATTTCGAGGGCATGAAGCCGACGGTGGAAGGCAATACGTTCGAGGACATCAATGGCGCGAACGTGCTGGCGATCCTCGGCGATTCGATCACCACCGACCATATCTCGCCTGCCGGGAACATCAGCAAAACCTCGCCTGCCGCGAAATACTTGTCGGATCACAGCGTGATCCCGGCGGATTTCAACAGCTACGGCGCGCGCCGTGGCCACCACGAGGTGATGATGCGCGGCACCTTTGCCAACGTGCGCATTAAAAACGAAATGCTCGACGGGGTGGAAGGCGGTTTCACCAAATACATTCCCTCGGGCGAACAAATGAGCATCTACGATGCCGCCATGCGCTACAAAACGCTGGGCACCAAGCTGGTGATTTTCGCCGGTAAGGAATACGGCACCGGCTCCAGCCGCGACTGGGCGGCGAAGGGCACCTTCCTGCTCGGCGTGAAGGCCGTGATCGCCGAGAGCTTCGAGCGCATTCACCGCAGCAACCTTGTGGGCATGGGCGTGTTGCCGCTGATGTTCACCGGCGGACAGACGCGCCAGTCGCTGGGCCTGAAGGGCGATGAAATCATCACCATCGAAGGCATCAGCAGCAACCTGAAGCCGCGCAAAGAACTGACCGCCACCATCCAGCGCACCGATGGCAGCAAGGAGCAGATCCAGCTTCTCTGCCGCATCGATACGCCGGACGAGCTGGAATATTACCGCAACGGTGGTATCCTCCAGTACGTGATGCGCCAGATCATGGGCACCGCGGGCAAAAAGGCGGCGTAACGTATGAAAGAATCATCATGGACCCAGCGCCTTGCGGCGACGAAGCCCGTTAAGCCGCGGGTGCTGGTCTGTGACGATGAAGCGCTGGTCGCCATGGGCGTGGCCCAGAAACTGCGCGACTATGGCTACGATGCGATTACCTGCCAACAAGGCTATGGCCATGCATTTTTGGATGCCGACGACCTGCCAGGCCTGATGGAGCAATACCAGCCCGATGCCATCGTGACCGATTACCAGATGGGCATCACCTCGGGGCTGGATGTGGGCGAAGCGGGCAAGGCATATCGCGAGAACATGCCGATTATCATGCATACTGGTGCGATGGGGGCGCTGCCGCCCGAGCACGCGCTGCAAGGAAAAGTGGATGTGGTACTGCATAAGCCGGTGAGCCCCGGCGAAATGCAGGTGCATGCAGAAAAACTGCATGGCTTGTTGAGCAGCGCCCTTTCAAATAACGGCTACCCAGATATTTTTCCCGGAAAGGAACCCGGCCATGACCGATAATAAATACGATCCCGATAACCTCAGCCGCGTGATTATGCTGCTCTATGGCAAGATGGACCATGGTGGCCCCTTCTGGTGCTACGTGGCGATCAAACCCTCGCAGTTCGAGGCGTTTAAATCTGCCGAGGCCGCCGGTTCCATCGATCTCTATAATTTCGAGGCGTATGGCGAAGTGATCGTCTCGGCCGAGGGGCAAACCCCGCCGGAAGACGTGACGCTCAAAGTCGCGGAAATGTATGGGGCCGATCCCAGCACATTCTTCCAGCCGATGGATCCGATGGCGGAAATCGACAAAAAAATTGCCGAAATGAAAGCGCAGGACGGCGAATAGCCGATCGCGCGCCTAGCCCGCCCACTCATCGTAGCGGCTGATACCGTCGTAATCGCCGATCTGGCGCTCGCTGCCACCTTGTGGCCGTGCGAGTAGCGGTGTGGCGGGATCGAGCAATTGCACCAGCGCACCCCGTAGTTTTTCCGGCAGGGCGTGGGCTTGCGCCTCCTCCCATGCGAGCGGCACGACTTTGCCCGCGCGCTTGCCGGCGGGCAGGCCCCAATATTCCAGCTGCGCGACCGCATCGCCACGTGCCTCAAGCAGCATGCCATAGGCCAGAAGCTGCACGGCTTTGCCATTCAATATATCGTTGCTGCTGGGCGGTGCGCCGGTTTTGTAATCGACGATCACGCCCCCCTGCTCCAGTCGGTCGATGCGGCCTTCAAGCTGCAACGGCAACCCGCCAAGGGGGTGGCTGAGCGGCATTTCGCTTTGCACGGCGTTCATGGTGTTGCGCCGCGCCACTTCCTGCTCGTTCACAAAGGCGAGTGCCGCTGCCAGCCGCGCTTTCCAGAAAAGCTGCACATTGGGCCGCGCGGCCAGCGCTTGCAGCGCCTCATCGGCCATGCTGGCGAGTGTGGCGGCATCGGGGCTGGCGGCGTGCTGGTTCCAGTGCTCGGTAAGCGCCCGCAATGCGCGGTGGGCGATGATGCCGAAATCGCGCGCTTCGGGCTCGGCATCGAGCGGTTGCAGGGGGCGCAGGTGCAGCAGGTGTTTGGCATACAGGCTGTAGGGGTCGGAAAACAGGCGGTCGAGGTCGCTGACCGGCAATTGCGCGGGGCGGGCCGCGGGCTGCGGTTGCGGCGGTGGTTCGGGGGCGAACCCGCGGGCCGTGTCCTGCGCGCTGGCGAGTTCGCGGTAATCATGGTGCGTGATGGTTGCTTCCTCGACCCCTTGCATGGCGAGGCAGGCGACCAGCCGTTCGATGTAGCGCGAGCGGGCCGCGGGCGCCCCGCCATCGCGCTGGCGGTAGCTGAGGAACACGCGCGGCCCGCTGCCCAGCAGCAGCACGTCATGCGCCATGAGGGTGGCGTGCTCGTCGTTGCCCGGCAGGCCGAGCTGCTGTTGCTGCGCAAGGTTGAGCCACGCGCTTTGCCCGTGCAGGCCGGGCCAGAGCGCGTCCTGCATATTCCCCAGCACCACCCAGTCGAACCATTGCAGCCGCGCTTCCAGCGGGGTGAGCATGAAGAGTTGCGGATGGGCGGTAAATTGCGGGCTGCGCCATGGTGCATCGAGCGCGCGGCGCAGCAGCCCGGCAAACGCCATGCTGTCGATGGGGCCGAACAGGTCGGCCTCCTCCAGCGTGGCGAGGGCCTCGCGCACGGGGGCTGCGCCCTCGCCCGCCTGCGGCATAAGCGTGGTGAGTAGCGCCGTGGTGCGACCCACCCATTGGCTGGCGCGGTGGCGGCCATGTGCCAGTTCGGCCAGTTCGGCGGTGAGTGTTTGCAATTGCCGGTAAGGCGCAGCTTGCCGTAAGGCGGGGGGCAGTGCGGGCATGGCGCCCGCGCTGTGCGTGGCCACGCCGCGCACGGCCAGTTCAAAGCCGGTCAGCCATGCGCCATCCATGGTGCTAAGGGGGTGGCGCAGCAGCGCCAGCAGCGGGTGCAGTGCCTCGGGCGATTCCATGGCTTCGAGCAACGCGATATAGGCGCTGCCCGCCATGCTCTGCGCCAGCGTGCCATCGCTCAGGCGGTTGGCGCACAGGTTGAAGCGCGCGAGATGGGCCTGCACGCGCTGCATCAGCCCCTCATCGGGCGTGATAAGGGCAATGCGGCCCTCGGTTTGCGTCAGCCCATGCCGCAGCATGAGCGCAATGGCGCGGGCTTCCTCTTCGGCATGGCGCGCGGGGCACAGGGTGAGGTGCCGGTGCTCGCCCGCGTTGGCCGATTCGGCCCAGCCGGGCATGCGTTCGGGGGCTTCCAAGGCGCGCAGCCAGAGGCTGGGCGTGGCCGCTCCCCCTTCGCCCAGCAGGCGAACATCGTGGCGTGCCACCCCGGCGCGCTCGAGCAGGGCCTTCAAATGGAGGTAGGGATGGCCGGGGGCAATGGCCGCCCACGCCGCGTCGTCGAGCCGCGGGTCGAGGCCGGGTAGCAGCACCGCGCCGGTGGGTAACCCGGCGATGGTGGCCAGCAGCGCGGCGGTGGCCGGCTGGCTGCCGGTCGAGCCAATGGCGATAAGCGGGTATGCGGGCGGCGCGTCGGCCCAATGCGTGGCCAGCGCCTGCAGGATGGCGACTTCGCGCGCGGCGGCGGTGGTTTCGCCGAATTCCGCTTCCAGCACCGGCCAGATTTGCGCGACGATGCCGAGAAAATCGAGCGATTGCGTCCAATGTTCGGCATAGTCGCCGGGGAAAAGCGCCTGCAGGGCTTCGGGCGTGAGCGGTGCCTGCGCGCGGGTGCAGCGGTCTTGCAGTTCGGCCAGTTGCTCGGCAAGGCGCAGGGCTTGTTCCAGGCTCGCCCGCTGGCCGCGTGCCTGCTCGAAGCGCTGCACCTGCGCGGCGAGCAGATACAGGCGGCGGCCTGCGTTCATGGCGGGGGCGATGCGGCTCAGCACCGGCAGCGCGGCGGCGCCCAGCAGGCCGGGTAATTCCTCGCCCAGATCGGCCAGCGAGATCATGCGCGGCAGCAGCATGCTGCCCTCGCCTTGCGTGCGGCGGAAGGCTTCGCGCATGGCAAGCGCCGCGCGGCGCGTGGGCAGCAGCAGCACCGCGTCGGCGAGCGCGCGGCCCGCCTGCGCCTGCACGAATTGGGCGCTCAGGTGGGCAATGTCGTCGCCGGGTACGGTGGTAAAAAAGCCGCTCATGGGCCGGTTCTACGGCATGCGAACAGCCAGCGCGAGGGCTATTTTTTGCCGTTCAGCCGCTCGGCCAGCTCTTTTTGCAGACGCTGGCGAATTTCGTCGCGATGGTCGGGGCGCACACGGTAGCGCATGGCGAGCTGGCGGTAATCATTTTCGGAAAGCGGCAGCTCGAAGATCACCTCGTCGTTCAGCGCCGCATCGAGCCCCACCATTTCGCGCATGATGTCGCGCACGCGCACATTGCGGGTAATGGCCATGTCGATCATCGCCTTTGCCGAGCGCAGGTCGCAGCGCACGCGGTCGGTTTCCGGCGGAATCACCTCGTCGAGCGAGAGGTAGTTTTTTTCCTGCGCGGTGAGGAACGACGGCAGCGGCGGCATGCCCGCATCCATGATCGAATCGAGCGCGGGTTGCGGCTTGGTTTCCTCGCGCAGGATATGGATGGGGCCCGGCTCAGCCTCGTGCAGGCGGCGGAAATCCGGCCGCGGGCGATTGGTGGGCTGGGCGAAGAGCGGCGGTTCTTCCACCAGTTCGGCGGCGATGGTGGCGGTGATTTCCGGCGCGTTCATCTCCGGCATTTGCGGCTCGGGCTGCGCGGCAAGCGCGAGCACCGGCATTTCGGCGCTGGGCGGCGGCGAATCGCTGAGTTGGGCGATGTCTTCGACCGGGCGGTAGACCGTAATCAGCACGCGGTTATCGTTGCTGCTTTCCTCGTGCTCGATCTCGAGCGCTTTGTCGCCGAGATCGTTGACCAGCAGGTTGTAGCGAAATTGTTTGACCTGCTTGCCCGGCAGGTTGCCCATGCGGCCATACAGCACGCTGCCTTGCACCCAATCGACCGATTTCACGTAGCGCGCGGCGGCCCAGTCGCCCTCTTCCTGCATGTCGGCTTTGCAGCGCAGGGTTTTGGCGGTCGAAGGCTCGGTGAAGAAGCTCAGCGCATCGCGGCCGAACCACACATCCTGCTCGGCGTCATTCAGCTCGCGCGAGATGGCGAGGTAGAATCCTTCGGCGTCTTCGGCCACGGTGAGGCTGTAGCGCTTGTCGCCGCCCACTTCGAGCGCGTAGCTCACCTGCAAATCCTCGCCGAAACGGTAGGTGCGCACCTGCGTGACGATGGCGCGCGAGCGCGCCAGTTGCGGCAGCGGGCAGTTGGCGGCGAAGGTAATCACGCAGCCCGGTTGCAGCGCATCGAGTTTCGGGCTGCTCGCGGGCCCGGTATCGTTCGCCGGGTGGCTGATGAATTTCTGGACTTGGCTCCACATAGGGGGCGTTTCCTACCCGTCCCCGTTCGGCTAGGCAAGGGAGCAATGATGAAAGTTTTATGAATGCGGGATAATCCCGCTTAGCCCTTGAGCAATCGTTGGCGGTCGCGCTTCCATTCGCGCTCTTTGATCGCTTCGCGCTTTTCGTGCTGCTTTTTACCGGCGGCAATGGCGAGGTGCAGCTTCGCCCAGCCGCGATCGTTGAAATAGACCGAAAGCGGAATGAGTGTCACCCCGCGCACTTTCAGCGCGCCGATCAGCTTGCTGATCTGCCGCTGCGAGAGGAGCAGCTTGCGCCCGCGTGTGGGCTCATGGTTGCGTTTATGACCCTGCTTATACTCAGGGATATGCATGTTCCACAGCCAGATTTCACCATCTTTGTGGCTGGCATACGCGTCCTGGATGCTGGCGCGCCCTTCGCGCAGGGCTTTCACTTCGGTGCCCATCAGCACCAGCCCGGCCTCGAAGGTTTCCTGCAGGCTATACTCGAACGAAGCCCGCCGGTTGAGGGCGACCTTTTTATAGCGTTCGGTATCGGTTGTTTTTTTGCTGCTCATACCCTGTTTTTCCTGCATCCCGGCAAGCATCCGGGGTGACGCTGGAATATATTACAGAAGGGCCGCGCCGCCAAGTACCTCGCGCAGCAATGCCTGCGTGGCCTCGCCGGGATCGACCAGCGGCAGGCGCATGCTGCCGTCGCATTTGCCCATCAGCCCGGCGGCGAATTTCACCGGAATGGGGTTGGTCTCAGTAAACAGCGCCGATACCAGCGGTACCAGCGGCGCATGCAGCGCCCGCGCTTCGTCGTATTTCCCGGCAAGGCTGAGTTCCTGAATCTGCGCGGTGAGTTTCGGCGCAAGGTTCGACAGCACGGAAATGACGCCCACCCCGCCCATGGCATTGAAGCCGACCATGGTCTGGTCTTCGCCCGAGAATTGCAGCAGCCGGTCGCCCACCAGATGGTTCAGCGTGGCGACGCGCGCGAGGTCGCCGGTGGCATCCTTCACGCCGGCGATGTTCGGAATCTCCGCCAGCCGCGCCAGTGTCGCGTCGCTGATATTGATGACCGAGCGGCTGGGGATGTTGTAGATGAAAATGGGCAGGCTGGTGGCCGCGGCAATCGCCTTGTAATGCTGGTACAGCCCCTCTTGCGTCGGTTTGTTGTAATAGGGCGCGACGACCAGCGCCGCGTCGGCTCCGGCTTTCTCGGCGGCCTGCGTGAATTCGATCGCCTCGGCGGTCGAATTGCTGCCGGTGCCCGCCATCACTTTGGCGCGGCCTTTGGTGATGGCAACGGTGCGCGCCACCAGTTCTTTGTGTTCGGCGTGGCTCAGGGTCGGCGATTCGCCGGTGGTACCGCACGGCACAAGGCCATGGATGCCCTCGGCCACCTGCCACTCCACGAATTGTTCGAATTGCGCGTAATCGACCACGCCGCCCTTAAACGGCGTGATCAGGGCGGTGTAGGCACCGCGGAAGTTTTTGCTGTCGGTCATAGGAGCCGCACCATAGCGATGGCGCGCGCGCAGTCAATGCGCTTGCGTTTCGCGTTGCGCATCGCTACCAAGCGTGCAGTCGGGGAGTAGCGCAGTCTGGTAGCGCATCTGGTTTGGGACCAGAGGGTCGTAGGTTCGAATCCTATCTCCCCGACCATCATCCCATAAGTGATTGACAGACGATTCCATTCCTCCCTAGACCTATCCATAAGAAACATGGGGGGAATGTGATGAAAACGAAGATTGCGCTCTGCGTGCTTGCGCTTGTTCTGGCCGCATGCGGCAATGGCCCGCGCGAAACCTGGTACAAAGATTATTCCGGCAACCAGATTGAAGTGCAATCCGGCACGATCAATAGCCATGTTTTCACGACAGCGAGCAACCAGTCGCGTGCATGGGTTGGCGACTATAAAGGCGGCGAAGAACAGGTGCCTGCCCGTAAAATCCTTTTCCATGAGGTCGCGAAAGAAGAAGCCGCCCGGATTTGCGGGGGCTATGAGCGCGTATTGAACATGTCGGAAACGACGTACAACATGACCGACAGCAGCGACGCAAGCTATGGCGGTGGGTTGCTGGGGCTGGCGTTAAACCATGCGTTTTCTTCCTACGACAACATTCCGGTTGCGGGACAAATTACCTATGATTGCGCCGGCGGTAATCCTTACGATGCCAAGGATGAGGCCTATGAAAAAGCGCAGGAAGCGGCAAACCAGTGAGGCATATGATGAAATGGCATAGCATCGGTTTCCTGAGCATTATTGCGGTCGTGGCAGGCTGTGCGAAACCGACCCCCTATGGCCCGGCCTATGCGGGGAATCCCGGGTATAGCGAGCATGCTGTCGGGCCGGATCGCTATGAGCTGCAGGTAACCGGCAACAGCAGCACGAAATACACGCAGCTTGAATCCCATTTCCAGCGCCGCGCGATCGAATTATGCATAGGAAAAGAGCCGGAGATGCTCATCAATTACCAGCAGCGCACCATGTATAATCCCGGCTATGCGGGGAATGGTATCATCGTGGGTGACAGCACTTCGGAACTGCCGTTGATTACTGGGGTTGTTCAGTGCCGTTAACGGCAATTTCCCGGCGCGCACGCAAGATACTTGACCGTACCGGAAGTGCCATGTATAGCCCCTCACCTCACCGGTGCCGGGCGATTGCTTGGGTGCCGATGCTCTCTAACGTCGGGGTGTAGCGCAGCCTGGTAGCGCGCTTGCTTCGGGAGCAAGAGGCCGGAGGTTCGAATCCTCTCACCCCGACCATTTTCTTTTACCCCACCGCCCGCGCCTTCTCACCCGCCAGCGTTTGCTCGTGGTGAATGGCCTCCACCTTCGCGCTAGGAATTTGCGGATGGCCATGGGCGGTTGCTGCATCATTCGCGGGCTCGGGCAATGCCGTGGGCGCTTCGTTCACGTATTTCAGCCAGGGGCTTGCTTTCATCGATTCGATTTGTTTGTGCAGGCGACCGGCGATCACATCGGCCTTGCCACCCAGCACCTCGGGCGAAGCAATATAGCCCGCCAACTGGTCGATCAGCCGCGCCCGTTCGGCTTCCGGCTGGCGAAGTAGCATCTCCGCCGTGGCGGCAATCACGGTTTTATCGATGGATTCATCCGGCTTCACGCCGGTGCCGTGGCCTTTCGAGGAAAGCGCAATCATGGCTTCCGAGAACAGGTTGGTGGCAACGAAAATACCGCGGCCAGCCAGATAAATGGGCTTTTCCGTGCCCGCTTTCCAATGGGCGTAGGTACCTTTTGCATGGCACAATGTAGCCAACATGAATCCAATGCCCGTCGCGCGCAACGGCTTTTCCTGAATAAAATCGAGAACGCGGCCAAGTCCTTTACGGTGCGGCTCGCCTTCCACCCATTTTTTCTCTTTGATCGTTAAGCCGGCAATGGCCGAGGCTCCGGTGAGCATGCCAAGCCCAACATCCTGCCGGAAGGCTTTGCGGGTGGCGAGTGCATCCGCTAATTCTTTACCAACCAGATGGCCGGGAATTTCACGGGTGCCGCGATAGAAAGATACGGCGGCAATGCAGGCCCCTACCCCAACATAGACACTATTCAGCACCTCCGACGGATAACGCCCACCCACCAGATTGATTTTATCCCACAATGTTTTGGGTTGGTCGGTGGTGATCTGCTTCAGCCCGGTATCGGCTTCAATGCCGATGCCTTCTTTCATCGCATAGCGTTCGATTTTCTTTACCGCCGTGCGAATGGTGTTTTGCGACTGGTCCTTGTCGCCCCAGCGTGTGAGTGCAAGGCTGCCCGCCATGTAGCCAATGCCCCCCGCGATGTCGAGCTTACCGAAAAGCTTGTCGGTGGGGCTCATCGTTTTGCGGTGCGCGAGGTACGGCCCAACAGTGTATAAAAGATACGAAATATCGCCGATATTATAGGACAGACCGGCGAATTTCAGGGTGCGGGCCTGCCGTTTTTCTTTCAGCGTTGGGGTGTCGTTTTCCTGCGGCTGCACATTGGGGGTGCCTTGCGTCCAGCCATGGTTGCTCAGGAAGGTGAGCGCATCGTCGGGCTTTTTAAAGCCCCGCACTTCCAGCACCGGCTCGCCATCGACCAGCGTGGGAACGGTGTGCCAGCCCTCGGCCTGAATGGCTTGCTGCAGCACCTGTAATTGCTCGTAATTGGCTGTTTTTCCCGCATGCAGATAGGCACGCGCACCACCGCTATCGTTGACGGCCATCTGCAACGAATCGATCAGGGATTCAGGCTGGTAACGGTAAATGGCCAAGGCGGTTGAACACTCCGAAGAAGGTTTATCCAGCCTCTACCCTAGCAAAGGAATGTGACAGTTTCGTGTCGGCTTCCCTAAAAAATGCATGCGATGCCATTGTGCTGCGGCGCAATATCGAAAGCGCTTGGCATTCCAAAAGCGCCCGCTAATGTCGCAGGCCAACCAATGGGGGCCGCATGACCGAGAAAATGAACCGAAAAGTCGTAATTTCCGGCATGTTGGGCAACGCCCTCGAATGGTACGATTACGCGCTTTACGGCATTCTTGCCCCGGTTTTTTCCAACCTCTTCTTTCCCTCGACCGACGGCAGCGGCAGCCTCATTAAAACCTACCTCGCCTTTGCGGTGGGGTTTGTGTTCCGCCCGCTTGGCGCGGTGATCTTTGGCCGCATCGGCGATAAATATGGCCGCAAAAAGGCCCTCGTCACCTCCATGATCCTCATGGCCGCCGCCACCGGCTGCCTCGGCCTGCTGCCGACCTATGCCATGATCGGCATTGGCGCGCCCATCCTGCTGGTGGTGATTCGCATTGTGCAGGGTATTTCGCTCGGCGGCGCGTTCAGCGGTTCCATGTCGTATGTGGTCGAGCATGCGCCCGCCAGCCGCCGCGCGGCCATTGGCAGTGTCACCATGCTCAGCCTCGTGATCGGCTTCCTCATCGGCTCGCTGGTGGCGAGCCTTGTGTCGTCGGTCATGTCGGTCGAGGATTTCACCAGCTGGGGCTGGCGCCTGCCCTTCTTTGTCGGGGTCGGCATTGGCTTTGTCGGCCATTACATTCGCCATCACGGCGAAGAAAGCCCGGCCTATACCGAGGCCAAAAAAGACGGCACCCTGTCGGAACGCCCCGTGCGCGAGGCGTTTTTGAAGCACCCCATCACCATGCTGCAGGGCTTCAATGCCTATTTGTTCGTGACCGTGCCCTTCTACCTGCTCGCCATTTACATGATCAGCTACAGCGAGCTGCATCTGGGCCTTACCAAGCATGAATCGCTGCGTGCCAATTCGGTGGCCATGCTGTTTATGTTCCTGCCCATGTGGCATATGGGCAAGCTGGCCGATCGCATTGGTCGCAAAAAAGTCCTCACGCTCGGCATCGGGCTCATGCTGCTGCTTGCCTACCCGGCGTTCCAGGCCATGCAGTCGGGGGATTTCGTGCGGGTGGCCGCGGCGCAAGCGGTGCTGGCCTTTGCGCTCGGCATCTACATGGCACCCATTCCCGCCATGCTGGTCGAGCTGTTCCCCACCCGCATCCGCTATACGGGCATGTCGCTATCGTATAATTTCTGCGCGATTGTCGGTGGCCTCACCCCGTCCATGAGCGAATGGCTGATGCGCAGCACCGGCAATAAAACCGCGATCATGTACCTGTTGCTGGGCGCGGGCGTGGTGTCGTTTCTGTCGCTGCTCACCTATAAAGACCGCTGGCGTGAACCGTTATGCTAAAAGGCTTGCGTTCGCGCGCGCCAGCCACTAACACCACGCCTCACCGGTTTTCTTTCGTGTCGGAGTGTAGCGCAGCCCGGTAGCGCACTAGTCTGGGGGACTAGGGGTCGCAGGTTCAAATCCTGTCACTCCGACCATGAAAAAGGGGCCCTTAATGGGCCCCTTTTTCATGGTGGGTGTAACCGACCGCTGCGCCGCTTAGACACGGGCATGGGCGCAGAACCCTGCGCTTTCAGTAATCTGCTATAACGTTTAGTATTACGCCTCGACCCATTGCGACAATTCATGCCGCGTGGCCGCCAGTTCGGCGCGGATGGCGCGCAGGGCTTCAAACGGCAGCGTGGGTTGTTGCGCGCTGCTTTCTTCGGCCTGCACTTCCTCGCCCAGCGCTTCGGCGATCTCGGCGAGGATGTCGGGTGCGTTATCGTTCACGCTGGCGGGCGGCACTTGTGCAATCCACTGCTCGCTGGTCAGGCTGTCAACCCCGCGGGCGAAATCTTCGATGGCTTTTTTTGCGCCCTTGATCGTGTAGCCCTGATTGTAGAGCAGGTGCTTGATCTGGGCGAGGATTTCGAGATCCTGAGGGCGGTAGAACCGGCGGCCACCATTGCGCTTGAGCGGTTTGATCTGATTAAATTTGGTTTCCCAGAAACGCAGCACATGCTGCGGCACATCCAGCGCTTCGCTGGCTTCGGAAATAGTGCGCAGCGCGGTGGCGGATTTTTCTTTTTTGCGGTCGGTTTCGGGGTACGCAAAAAGCGTAGGATCGGTGCTTGCCATGGAGTTCCCTATCTATTGTAGGTGTGTAGTGAAAAACGAAATGCGGATTAAGCCTGCGGCGCGCTCTGCGGCGTATTGACCGTTTGCTTGAGAATGTTCGAGGCGTTGAACGACAGCACCGTGCGCGGCGTGATCGGCACTTCAACGCCGGTTTTCGGGTTGCGGCCAATGCGCTCTTTTTTGCGGCGCAGCTTGAAGGTGCCAAACGAGCTGAGTTTTACCTGGTCGCCGGCGGCGAGCGCAGCGGCGACTTCTTCCAGCACAGCATCGACCAGTTGGGTCGATTCGGAAAGCGACAGACCGATTTCGCGGTACACGGCGTTGGAAAGATCGGCACGGGTCAGGGTTTTGCTCATGGGGCGCTCCTAAGCGGATGATCTACCACGAAACTACACAACATCCCCAGGTGAGTCCAGCGCCAAGTGCAGGCATGGCGACGAGGTCGCCTTTTTTCAGCCGCCCCTCGCGCACCGCCACGTCGAGTGCCAGTGGAATGGTGGCCGCCGAGGTGTTGGCGTGGCGGTCGACCGTCACCATGCATTGCGTGTCGGCGAGTTTCAGCATCTGGCCGATTTTGGCGATCATGCGTGCGTTGGCCTGATGCGGCACCACCAGTGCCACCTCCTCCACCGCGCGGCCCGCTTTGGCCAGCGTGGAAAGTGTGATGGCGACCATTTTTTCGACGCCGTGGCGGAACACTTCCTTGCCGTTCATGAACAGTTTGCCGGCCACGGCTGCGCCCTGGTCGGTGTTGAGCAGCGGGCCAAGATCGCCCTGCGCATCGAGGCTCAGGGCCTGAATGCCGCGTGCGGCATCGGTCGATGCTTCAAGAATCACCGCCCCTGCCCCGTCGCCGAACAGTACGCAGGTATTGCGGTCGTTCCAATCGACGATGCGCGACATGGTTTCGGCACCAATCACCAGAATGCGCGTGGCGATGCCGGTCTGGATCCAGCCGTGGGCGACGGAAAGTGCGGCGATGAAGCCGGTGCAGGCAGCGGCCACATCGACCGCCGCGCCGCGTGTACCCAGCGCGCCCTGCACTTTGGTTGCCACGCTTGGCATGTTGGTATCGGGCGTCGAGGTGCCGACCACGATGCCGTCGATCGCGCTGGCATCCAGCCCCGCATTGGCGAGCGCGGCGCGCGCGGCCTCGGTGGCGAGGTGCGAGGTGAATTCCCCCTCCGCCGCGATGTGGCGGGCGGTGATGCCCGTGCGCTCGCGGATCCATTCGTCGGTGGTATCGACCATGGTGGCGAGATCGGCGTTGGTGAGGCGCTTTTGCGGCAGATAGCTGCCGGTGGCGGTGATGACGGAGGAAATGCTCATGCGCGCTACTTACCAGAGCCCAAGCGGATTACAATACCTGAGCGAGATACGGTGTGTGACCGGAGGCGGCGCGCTTTAACTCGTCGGTTATTTTTTCGTTCACGCGGTTTTCCACCAGCTGGATGGCGACATGGATGGCGTTGGCGAAGCTTTTCGCATCGGCTCCGCCATGGCTTTTCACGGCAATACCGTTCAGCCCCAGCAAAATTGCACCGTTGAGCTTGCGCGGGTCGAATCGGCGCAGCGCCATGCGAATGGCCGGGCGGGCCAGCAGGTAGCCGATTTTAGCGGTAAAAGAATTCTCAATCGCGGTTTTGAGTGAGGTGTAGATAAGCCGCGATGCGCCCTCGGCGGTTTTCAGGGCAATGTTGCCGGTAAAACCGTCGGTCACCACCACGTCGGTCGTGCCTTCGAGGATGTCGTTGCCCTCCACAAAGCCATGATAATGGATGGGAATGGCCCCGGAGCGCAGCACCTTGTGCGCGTCTTTCACTTCGTCGTGGCCCTTCATGTCTTCGGAGCCGACATTCAGCAGGCCGATTCTGGGGTTTTCGATGCCAAGCACGGCGCGCGCATAGGCATCGCCCATCATCGCGAACTGCACGAGGTTATCGGCGGTGCAATCAATGTTCGCGCCCATATCGAGCAGCACCACCGGCTGGTTGCGCGACGGCACCGTGGCGGTGATGGCGGGGCGGTAAATACCCGGCAGGGTCTTCAGGGCGAATTTGGCGGTGGCCATGAGCGCACCGGTATTGCCGGCCGAAACCGCGGCGCAGGCGCGGCCTTCGGCCACGGCATCAAGCGCCAGGCGCATGCTGGATTTGCGGCCCTGGCGCAGGGCGACGGAAGGTTTCTCGTCCATCGCAATCACGGTGTCGGTATGCACGATTTCGCTGACCGCCGCCAATTGGCGGTAGCGTTCGATGAGCGGTGCAATCACCGGCTCGCGGCCATAAAAGATAAAGCGCACATCGGGGTGCAGCCGCAGCGTGATGCGCGCGCCCTGAATCACGGCCTCGGGGGCTTTGTCGCCGCCCATTGCATCGAGCGCTATTGGCAGGGAGAGAGTCATAAGCCCCGGGGTTCACAGTTCCAGTGTTCAGGGATAGCGCGGCAAACTTATGGCTGCAAGCCCTTTGCGGGCGTGCGGCCAGAGGGAGCAAAATCGTGTTAGATTTTGACCTTTTTGGTCGCGGTCGTTACTTTGCGGCCTTTGTAGTTGCCGTCTTTCGACACGTGGTGCGGGCGCACTTGTTTGCCGGTCACCGAATCTTCGGAAACGGCCACTTGGTCGAGCGCGTGGTGCGAACGGCGCATGCCGCGACGCGACGGGGAGGTTTTTCGCTTAGGTACAGCCATGGTGGTAGCCTTGAGTTAAGTTGTTGATCCTGTTATCCTTTTGCGGCTTAAGCGCACAGCGCCCGGGCCAAGAAGTGGCGCACTATAGCGTGGTTGATGCAGAAATAAAGGGGATTTTAGGGCCGCTTCAGGACTTTTCCTGCGCGCGCGGTCGTGCGGCATCTTTAATCAGCTGGGCAAGGTGCTGGCCGCCGGCAAAGGCACCGCCATAAATCCGGCGCATGCTGAAGCTGAAATCACTGAACATTTCCTGTGTTTCCTGGGGGCTCAGCGACTGGTCATTATAAGGAATGGCCGTGACCTGTGGGCTGCCGCGTGCGGCATCGCGCGTGCGGCGCTTGTTGCCACGTTCGATCTCCTGTTTGGAGGAAGTGGGCATCATGCCATCGGCAATGGCGCACGGGTTCATTTCGCAGGTGTAGAGATGCACCATGCCATGGCGTCCAAGCTGGCGCATGGCGCTGCCGATGGCGCTTACCCCGGCGGGTGGGTAGGCGTTGTCGATAAGGCTTTCCGAGGTGGCGCTAACATAAAAACGATTATCATCGAACTGCAGGGCCACAGCGCGGATGCTGTCGATCTGCTTCTCGCACCACGCCAGCAGGCTGTCGTCGCTGTCGTTCTTGAGGTCGATTTTTCCCATGGCATCGGCCTTCTCAAGTCGGTCGAACAGGGTATCTTCGATCATACCATGCAGGTAGCAGTTGAGGATTTCGGCGTCGACCACGCCGCCGCGCACGGCGGCGTCGAGTTCGGGCACGCTGAATTGCCGTCGCGCATGGTTCTCCAACATACGGGTAAGCACATTCTTTTCATAGGTTTCCTGTGTGTTCAGCGAGCCGGAATCATCTTTCGCCAACAGGGCAAGGCCCTGTTCCAGCCGATGCTTCACATCGGCATTTCCAAAGGGCGCGTCGTTACCCAGCGCGTGGCGCAGGCGAATGTTCTGAAGAGTCTGGCGAAGGCCGTTGCGCTGCAATTGGGCATAATCGGGCTCTAGCTTGATATGGCGCAGGCTGTTAAGTGTTTCAATGTCGGTGAGCCAGATTTCACCGGGGCGGATATCTTCCATCGCCTTTACGCGCGCGTTCACGCGCAGGTTGGCATGGCCGTTATTGTCGGGGAAAACCATTACCTGCCCCTCCGGCCCCATGCGCTTGGCGAGCATGTCGATGCATTTGCCGCAGGTGCAGGCAATGGGCTTGTAACTTTTCTCGTTGACCACCCGTCCGCGCCGCGCTTCCTGATCGAGGGCGGTGTCGACACTGCTCAGCGCCATTTGCTCGGCGCAGACTTTGTCGTAATCGTTGGCGGTGGCGCGGCTGTTCACGCCGAGGAACATGGGGTGAGAGTCGGCGGGAAGAATGCCCGCTTCCTCGCGCTCCAGCACGGCAATGGCGGCGCCTTTGATGCCGTCCACCCCCTCGGATTCCTCCCGGTAGAAGGCATTGATCGCGTTCAGGGCAAGTGCGCGTTCGTGCTGGGTCAGCTCGGTGTACCAATCCAACTGGTTGACTTTGCTTTCCGGCTCGCCGGGCAGAATTTCTCCGCGCGCAACCACATGCGGGGCGTTGACATAAAAGAAAAAATCGCGTCCGCCACGGGTGTTGGAAATACGCACGCGCATTTCGTCGCTTCCGTGTTCGAGATGTTCGATATGGACGTCGTTGAACCGAGGCATGCCCCTAAATTAGCATGCGAATCTTACCAAATCATTAGGAACCCTAAAATTTGATGCGATTGGCTATTCAGCCGCCAATTTCTTTAATTCAGACAGTAAATCAAGCGCTTGCCGCGGGGTGATGCTGTCGGGGTCGAGGGTGGCTAAACGCTCGGCCACGGGGTTGGGCGCGGGCGGTGGTGGGGGGGCGGCGGCAAACAGTGGCAGCTGGCCGGGCGGGTTTTCCTCGGTCAGGCTGTGGCCGCTCTCCAATGTTGCGAGCAATTGCTTGGCCCGCGCCAGCACGGGTTTGGGCATGCCCGCCAGCGCCGCGACATGGATGCCGAAGGATTTTTCGGCGAATCCCTCGCGGATCGTGTGAAGGAACACGAGCTGGTCTTTGAATTCCGTCACCGCCGCATGGTAGTTTTTCAGTTGCGGCAACTGGGCTGCCAGCGCGGTAAGCTCGTGGTAATGGGTGGCGAACAGCGCGCGACACTTCGTCACGTTGTGCAAATGCTCGGCCACCGCCCAGGCGATGGACACCCCGTCATAGGTCGCGGTGCCGCGCCCGATCTCGTCGAGCACCACCAGCGATTGCGCCGTCGCCTGATGCAGGATGCTGGCGGTTTCCACCATTTCCACCATGAAGGTGGATTGCCCGCGTGCGAGGTCGTCAGCGGCGCCGACGCGGCAGAACAGCTTGTCGACCACGCCCAGCCTAGCCGCTTGCGCGGGCACATAGCTGCCCATCTGCGCGAGGATGGCCAGCATGGCCTGCTGGCGCAGGAAGGTCGATTTACCGCCCATGTTGGGGCCGGTGATGAGCCAGAGCCGCGCGCCGTCGCGCATGGCCGTGTCGTTGGCGATAAATTCCTGGTGCTCACGCCGCAGCGCGGCTTCCACCACCGGGTGGCGGCCGGCCTGCACTTCCAGCACTGGCTCGGCGGTGAAGGTGGGGCGCACCCACGTGCCCTCGCCCGCAAGCGCGGCGAAGCCCGCCAACACATCCATGCGCGCGAGCGCCCGTGCGCTGGCGATGATCGGTTCGGCCTGCGCGCGCACGCTGGCCAGTAATTCTTCGAACACCAGCAATTCAATGGCGAGCGCCCTGCCCGCCGCGTCGTTGATCGCGCGGGCGGTGCCGTTCAGCGCCTCGGTGGTGTAGCGCAGCGCCCCGGCCATGGATTGGCGGTGAATGAAATGGGGCGGCACTTTCTTTTCATGGATCTGCGTAATCTCGATAAAATAGCCCAGCACGCCGTTATGTTTGATCTTCAGCGAGGCGATGTCGGTGTCTTTCTTGAGCTGCTGCTCCATGGCGGCGATCACGCGCTTGCTTTCGTCGCGCAGCTGGCGGCAGCTATCGAGGTCGGCACGGAAACCGGCGCGCACAAACCCGCCATCGCGCGCCAGTAGCGGTACATTGTCGTCCAGCGCATCAGCCAGCAAATCGGCGAGTGCATGGTGGCCATGCAGTGCGTCCATCGCGCTGCGCAGGGCGGGCGGCAATTCCAGCAGGCGGGCTGATTCGTGCAGTGCATTGGCCTGCCGCAAGCCCTGCCCCAGCGCTTGCATATCGCGTGGGCCGCCGCGGCCCAGCGACAGCCGCCCAAGCGCCCGCTCGATATCCGGCACGCCTGCCAGCAGGTCGCGCCACTGCCCGGCGCTTGCCGGGTGGGCGAGTAGCCATGCCACGGCCTCGTGCCGCGCGGCGATGGCGGGGGTGTCCGTTAGCGGGGCGCTCAGCCATTGCGCGAGCAGGCGCGCGCCCGCTGCGCTCGCCGTGCGATCGATGGTGGCCAGCAGGCTGCCGCGGCGTTCGCCGCTTTGGGTGGCAAGCAGCTCCAGGTTGCGGCGGGTCGCCACGTCCATCTGCAAATGTTCGCCGCCGCGGATGCGCCGCGGAATATCAAGCCGCGCGCTGGCTTCCAGCTGAGTGAGTTTTACGTATTCCAGCAGCGCCCCGCAGGCGGCCAGCTCCGGCGGTGTGAAAGCCCCCAGCACTTCGGCGGCGGCGACACTGTAATGGTTGCTGAGTGCGCGCTCGCCGCGTTTAGCGTCGTAGGGCAGTTGGTTGCGCACGGTGGCGATGGTGCGCCATTCATGGAACCATGGCAGTGGCGAAAGCACATCGTAGCTCGATTGGCTGAGCAACAATTCGCGCGGGGCGACCTGCGCCAGCAGTGCGGGCAATTGCGCTGCCGTGGCGCTGCTCACGCTGAATTCGCCGGTGGAAAGCTCAAGCCAGGCAAGCCCGGCCTCGTCGCCGCGCAAATGCAGGGCGGCGAGGTATTGCGATTGCTGTGGCGCGAGCAGCGCGTCTTCCGTGATGGTGCCGGGGGTGACGATGCGCACCACCTCGCGCCGCACCACCGATTTATGGCCGCGCTTTTTGGCTTCCTCGGGTGTTTCCATTTGCTCGCAGATCGCCACTCGCTGGCCGCTGGCGATAAGCTTTTGCAGGTACATATCCGCCGCATGCACCGGCACGCCGCACATGGGGATTTCTTCGCCCGCATGTTTGCCGCGCTTGGTGAGGGCGATGTCGAGAATGGCGCTGGCGCGCACGGCATCGTCGAAAAACAACTCGTAGAAATCGCCCATGCGATAGAAAACAAGGCTATCGGCATGCGCGGCTTTCAACTCGAAATACTGGCGCATGGCGGGGGTGGAAGAAGCCAGCATTTCTGCGGTTTGTGCAGCGCACACCAAGTTTGAATCAGTGCTTTCGTTTTCGGATTTGCTCACTATGCTACGCGCCACGTTTGCGGAGGTCATGGTTTGCCTTCGTTTTTTAGAGATTGAGTATCAGAATTAATGCGGGGATGATCCGATGGCTAGTGAGAATATGAAAATTACCGATGACGAAGCGCTGCAATACCACACGATGGGCCAGCCGGGCAAAATCTCCATTCTTCCCACCAAGCCGCTCATCACCCAGCGCGACCTCGCCCTCGGCTATTCGCCCGGCGTGGCCGTGCCCTGCATCAAGATCAATGAAGACCCCAACACCGCCTACGATTATACCAGCAAAGGCAACATGGTAGCGGTAGTGAGCAACGGCACCGCGGTGCTGGGCCTCGGCAACCTTGGCGCCCTCGCCGGCAAGCCGGTGATGGAGGGCAAAGCCATCCTGTTCAAGCGCTTCTCGGATATCGACGCGATCGACATCGAAGTCGATTCGACGGATGTGGATAAGATCATCGAAACCGTGCGGGCCATCTCGGTCACGTTCGGCGGCATTAACCTGGAAGATATCGGCGCGCCGGATTGCTTCATCATCGAAGAGAAGCTGAAAGAACTGTGCGACATTCCCGTGTTCCACGACGACCAGCACGGCACCGCCATCATCACTGCCGCGGGCATCATCAACGCCTGCCACATTACCGGCCGCGACCTGCGCGACATTAAAGTGGTGGCCAACGGCGCGGGCTCGGCGGGCATCGCCTGCATCGAGCTGCTGAAACATATGGGCGTGAAGCACGAGAACGTGCTGCTTTGCGACAAAACCGGCGTCATCTACGAAGGCCGCAACGACAGCTCCATGAACCAGTGGAAATCGGCGCATGCGGTAAAAACCGATCGCCGCAGCCTGAAAGACGCCCTGCGCGGGGCCGATGTGTTCCTCGGCCTGTCGGCCGCCGGTGCCGTCACGAAGGACATGGTGAAAGACATGGCGCCCAAGCCGATCATTTTCGCCATGGCCAACCCGGTGCCGGAAATCATGCCGGAAGAAGCGCGCGAAGCCTGCCCGGACGCGATCATCGCCACCGGCCGCTCCGACTACGCGAACCAGGTCAACAACGTG
Organism: Rickettsiales bacterium; assembly: GCA_044341105.1. Taxonomy (GTDB): domain Bacteria; phylum Pseudomonadota; class Alphaproteobacteria; order Rickettsiales; family UBA3002; genus QFOX01. The sequence continues at coordinate 20,875 of JBIISI010000005.1, forward strand.
ATGGGCTTCCCATACATTTTCCGCGGTGCGCTCGATGTGCGTGCGCGCGAGATCAACGTGGAAATGAAAGTGGCCTGCGCCGAGGCGATTGCCGCCCTCGCCCGCGCGCCCGTGCCGGAAGAAGTGCTGGCCGCCTATTCGGGCCGCGAAATGAAATACGGGCCGGACTATATCATCCCCACCCCGTTCGATCCGCGCCTTATCAGCACCATTCCGGTGGCGGTGGCAAAAGCCGCCATGGAAACCGGGGTGGCGCGTCGCCCCATCCGCGATTTTGAAGCGTATAAACGCCAACTCGCCTCGCGCCTCGACCCGGCGGCAAACAGCATGGCGCAAATCTTCGAAGTGGTAAGCCAGAATCCGCAGCGCGTGATTTTTGCCGAAGGTGAAGAAGAAAAAACCATCCGCGCCGCCATTCACTGGCGCGACAACGGCTATGGCCATCCCATTCTGGTCGGCCGTCCGGACCGCATTCGCCACACCATCCACCGCCTCGGCATCAAAGCCGCCGACGATCTGGACATCGTCAACGCTGCCGTGTCGCCGCATCTGGCTGCCTATATCGAATACCTGTATGGCAAGCTGGGCCGCAAAGGCTTCCTGAAGCGCGATGTGGAGCGCATGGTGAAAAACGACCGCAACATCTTCGCCAGCTGCATGATCGCGCTTGGCCATGGCGATGTGGTCATCACCGGCCTCACCCGTAACTACTACCGCGCGCTCGACCAGATCAGCCGCGTGCTCGATGCCAAGCCCGGCCAGAACCTGTTCGGCATGAGCATGCTGGTCACCAAAAACCGCACGGTGTTCCTGTCGGATACCGCCGTGCAGGAATTGCCGAGCGCCGAAGAACTGGCGGAAATCGCCGTGTGCACCGCGCGCAAAGTGCAGCAGATGGGCCACGATCCGCGCGTTGCCCTGCTCTCCTACTCCAATTTCGGTAACCCGATGAAGGAAAAGAGCAAGCGTATCCGCGATGCGGTCGAGCTGCTCGATGCCCGCACCGATATCGACTTCGAATACGATGGCGAAATGTCGGCCGATGTGGCGCTGAACAAGGAGCTGATGGATCTCTATCCGTTCTGCAAACTCTCCGGTCCGGCCAACGTGCTGGTGATGCCGGCGCTGCACTCGGCGCACATCGCGTCGCACATGCTGGAAGAGCTCGATGTCGGCACCGTGATCGGGCCGATTCTCGTGGGCCTCGAAAAGCCGGTGCAAATCGTGGGCATGAACGCCAGCGTGGCGGATATCATCAACCTTGCGGCCATTGGCTGCATCGATGCGATCGAAGCCAAGGCGCAAGCCGCGGGCAGCGCCGAAACTCCGGTGCGCCTTGCTAAATCCGCCCCGGCAAAAGCGAAAAAGGCGAAAAAGGCCTAATTTCAGCCTTCTAAGTGAAGAAAACCCCGGCCCTCTGTGATGGAGGCCGGGGTTTTTAATGAAATGTTAAGCCCGGATGCGCTAAGATGACGCCAGTGAGGTATCTATGAGCGATCAGGAAAAACGCGGCAGCGCAACGATTACCATCCCGTTGCCTCCGGCCACGCCGCTAACGGAAAAAGACGCAAAGCTCGTCGACAGCATTCAGCATAACGTGCGCGTTGCGGCGGCCGTTGCTGCGTTGCAGGCCGTGATTGGCAAAAATAATTACGTGCAGGTGCAGTACGCAGATGGCGGCGCTGGCCCGCACGATGCCAATCAGGATTATCTCTCCGCCTTCAGTACGCGGCTTACGGCCCTGCTGAAGAACCCGGAAAACACGGTGCATATCGCTGCCAACCAGGCCATTCGCGAGCTTGGATTTTATTCGGGCGATCCGAAGGACAAGCTCAGCACCGCGGATTTTGATAAGGTGTATCATGCAACGCTCGACAAGCTGCATGTGCCGCAATTGCCGCATGAAAAACCGTTCGATAATAAGACCGGGAAAAACTGGGATCGCTAGCGCTGGCGCGTTGGTTTCGCCGGGGCACGATGAGCAGGCATGGCGTCATTCTCCGCCAGCTCGAACCAGACATTTTTTGCGGCGGCGGAAGAAAGAATTGCGGCCGTCGGCAATTCCTTCACCGCGGCAATTTCCGGCAGCCGGTAACGGTGCCCATCAAGCTGCACCTGTATGCCTTTTTCGGTGAGTTGCCGGTAATAGCCCACCGGGTGCGACCAGCGGCCATGTTCTTCCGCCATTGCCGCGCGTAGCAGGCGCAGCAGGCCGCGCTGCTCTTCCACATCGCGGCGGTCATCCACCCCGTTACGCGCGATCGGCGGCATATACGCCCGGTTTTCCGCAATCACGTCGCGCACATTGTCGAGCATGCCCTGAAACGCCTTGGCGCGGTCGCCGCAATGCTGGGCTTCCTTCGCCACCTGTGCGCGGAAACGGTCGATGAAACCATCGCGGTCGGTGCGAAAATAATCGAGGATAATGGCATTCACCTGCGCCTGTCCGCTGCTGTCGAGCTTTTCATAGGCGCGCTGGCTCATGCGTTCAGCTTCTCTTCGTACCAGGTTTCGCCGATTACGATTTTTTCGCGGCCCTGGCTTTCGCGCCAGTCGTTCGAATCGCGCAGCGAATAAATGCAGCCGCAATATTGCTGGGCGTAGAATTCCTCGCGTTTGGCGATGTCATACATGCGGCTCGCCCCGCCCTGCTTGCGCCAGTTATAATCCCAGTAGGTGATGCCCGCGTAAGGCGCGGCAGCGCGCACGCCGCAATCATTGATCTGGTCCATGTTCTTCCAGCGCGAAATGCCGAGCGAACTGGTGATGACCGGAAACCCATGCTCATGCGCATACAGCGCGGTGCGCATGAAACGCATGTCGAAGCACATGGTGCAGCGGCGGCCCCGCTCGGGGTCCTGTTCCATGCCTTTGGCGCGCGCGAACCATTCCTGCACATCGTAATCGGCGTCGATAAACGGAATGCCCATTTTCTCGGCGAAGCGGATATTCTCGTTTTTGCGGATCTCGTATTCGCGCTTGGGGTGGATGTTCGGGTTGTAGAAGAAAATATGCAGGTCGATGCCGTTCGCCAGCATCTGCTCCATCAGCTCGCCGGCGCAGGGCGCGCAGCAGCTATGCATCAGCACCTTGTTCGCCCCACCCGGCGGGGTGAGGTCGATATGTTTGATGTAATCGGAAGCGTTTTCGTGTTGCTGCATCAGGCTCCCTTAGCGCATTTGCGCCAAAAAGCAAGGTTAGTGCTGTTTCTGGGCGGTTTTGGCTTTGGCATTGCGAATGGCACTGCTCAGTTCCGCCGCGCTGATATCGCCGTTATGGTCTTTATCCGCCGTTTGCATCGTCACGCCCATGCCATTCAGCTTGCGCGCCAAGGCCTTGGCCACGGCAATTTCCTTCTCGTCGAATTTGCCGTCATGGTTGGCATCCAGCTTGGCGGCCTGCGCAATTTCGAGTTCAAATTTGGTGAGTGTGGGCTTTGGTTTTTGCGGGGTGGCTGCCTTTGCTTCGCTGCCGGTCATATAACTCCATGCCGAAGCCGCCATGGTTTTTCCGCCCTCATATGCCGCCTGCGCGGTGTTGACCACGGGGGCGACGGTCACGGAGCCGACGACCGAGCCTGCGCGGCCTAAGCCCCACAAGGTGTTGTGCACCCCGCGGCCGACCCATTCGGCATTCTCGGCGCTGACCCCAACATCGCGCAGCACGTTACGCGCGCCGCGGGCGGCGGTCTGCGCCGCTTTATCGGAAGCTTTGTCATCGCCCATCAGCATGGCCCCTGCCCCTTCGGCAATGGTGTAGGTGGCGGTGCCGGCGGTGGCGATGGCTTCATCGGCCAGCTCCTCGCTGATTATGCCGAACGTGGCGGTGTTAATGGCGCTGGTGGCCAGTTTTCCGCCGCCGCTGGTCGCCTTGCGTTCGCGACGTGCTTTGCCGATGCCGACATAACGCTCGTCATCATCCTGCGCGGCGGCGGGGCCTGCAGCCTTCGCAGGGCGGCGGGCCGTCACCACAATATCGCCGGGCTGGATATCGTCGTTGCGGCGTTTGGGCGGGGCAGATACGAGCGGGCGAAGCTTGGCTTTCTGCTCCTGCGCTTCCTGCACGCTTTCCACGATGTCGCGTTTGCGCTCGGCGGTTTCAAAATCGTTCCCGGCGCTGGCTTTTACCTGTGCCACCAAGGCTTGCAGGCCCTTGAGCTCGGTTTGTATGCCGCGCGCATTGCTGCCGCCGGAAGCCGCCCGTGCACGCAATTCCTTCAGGCGCAGCATGGCGTTGCGCGCCTCTTCGGAAATGTCGTCGTTATCGGAATCCAGCGCTTCATCCAGCGCCAGCCGCGTTTCATCGAGCGCTTTATTAATTTCCAGCAGGTCGATGGCTTTATCCAGTGCTTGGGCGGGCTCGGACACAAGCGCGGATGCGGGCACGCTGCTTGCCGCCCGTTCCATCACTTCCACTGTCTCCTGCGTTTGCATGCGCACTCCCACCCTCTAGGAGTAGCATAGTTTTGTTACAGTTCTGTGACGGTATGGGAAAAGACTAGCGGCCCGGTGTAGGCGATGGCTCCGTTTGGGCGGCCGGGCGCTGAAGCACGGCGCGTATTTCATCGAGCTTCACATCGCCATCGTGGTTGATGTCGAGTTCCTGCACATTCGCCACCGCATTGGCGATGGTCTGCGCAAGCGTTTGCTCATTCAATTTGCTGTCCTGCGCCGATTCGGCCTTCACTGCCGATCCAAGCGCCTCGTAGAGCACCTGCGTGTTCATGCCTTTCAGTGCATCGGTGATTTTTTCCTGTAATGTTTGTTTTGAAGCAGTGTTTTCCACCACTTCAGGAATCACGCCCTCTTCGAACGTAAGGAATGTGTTTGGCACTTGTGTGGCTTGGTCGGGCTGGTCTGCCCCTGCAAGTTTTGCATTGGTCGCGCTGAAATAATTCGGGTTCTGCTCAAGGTATGCCAGCGCGAGTTCCGCCGTGGTGCCGAGCAGTCCCTTGCGGTTTTGGTCTGCGAGGTAGGTGTCGCGCGCGAGCAGCGTGGTAATGGCTTCCAGCCGTTCCGTACGGCTTGCGTGGCCGCTGGCAACCTGCATGTAGAGGATTTCATCGTCCAGTGTTTGCGCGTTGAATACGGTTGATTTATCCAGCTGGGCATAGGTTTTTGCGATCGCATCGCCCAATAGTTTCACGTTTTCCAGACTATGGATGGCAAGCATCTCTTGCGCTGTCTGGCGTATCACGCGGGCTTCGTAATAGCTAATATCACCGGCAGCGGGTGGGTTCTGTGCGTCGTACGCTTTGACCTCGGCATCGCTTTTTCCACGAAAATCCTTATCGTCGCGCAGGTATTTTAATTCCGCGCGCATCGAGCCTTCCATGAGTTTGCCGAGGTCGGCCGTGCCATCGGCTCCAATGATCCCCTGCTGCTGGAGGAACGCATAGCGTTCCACAGAGTTTTCCTTCAGGTGATTAAGCACCGTTGCCGCGAATGGCGTCATGGATTGAATGGCTTTATTCCCCACCGCCAATACGTCCTGCAATACTTGCTGGCCGGCTTCGGGGCTAAGATCCGTTCGGCTGATGCGATCAATCAGTTTTTTGCCTTCCTCAGTGGCATAAAGGCCGTAACTGTTGGCATAGGCGGCGGCGATGCTGCGGGCATCAAGCTCCTGCGCACTATTGGCGCCGCCGCGCAGTGTGTCGCGAACGACCTGCTGGTAGCCGACATAGCTGGCGAGGATGTTTTCATCCTTGGTAAATAGCGAGCTTTGCGCCTCGTAGCTGAACGTGCCTTTGCGCAGGAACTGGAGCTCGCCGGTTTTGGTGTTTGTTTGCACAATAATGGCGGCTTCTTCAGGCGATTTAGAAAGGTTTTCACCGAGGATTTTCAGGGCATTCGTTGCATCGGCCATGCCTTGCACGGTGGTGATATCAATGCCGCCTTCGCGCAGGGTGGTGCCGATATACTGGTAATAATCCTTCATGTAAGAGCTGGTTTGATTGCCGCTTTCGCGTACAAAGCGCTCCATGCCACCATGGCTGTCGATATAGCTCAGGCTGATGGTCGCCAGCGCCAGGTTGGCCTGAGGGCTGGCCTGCGCCAATGCCGGCATCGACGAGCCCATGGCCTTCACCAGCGATTGGGCGCGTTCAAGAATGGGCGCTTCTTTATTTTGAATATGCGCAAAATTCTCGACCGATGCCTGCTGTTCTTTGGTCAGGCTGGCCCCCTTTTCCTGAAGAGCGGCAAGCTCGCGCGCGCGTTCGGCGGCTTGCGAAATGGCAATGGCACCACCCAGCGTTACCATTTGCGCACGGCTGGCGATAATTTCCTGCTCGCGCTCGGGCAGCGAAGCAAACGAGGCTTCCGAACCGCCCAGCGCATTCCAGCGGCTGGTGGCGCGCTTGTAATCATCTTCATTGTAGCGCAGGGCCACATTCACCAGGCTGCGCGCGTAATCAGCATCGCTCATGTTTTCGCGCTCAGGCGACGTGGCATGTTCGCTGCGCTCAATCACATGGCTGAAAAGCGGGTTGCGATGGCGCAGTGCGCCGACATGGGGCTCCGCCTGCCGCGCCAGTTCGTCGCGCAATTGCGCCATGGATTGCCGGATTTTCTCCGGCGGCTCGCCATGGGCAATGTCGTCCAATACGGTCTGGCTTTGCGGCATTAAATGAAGCGGGCTGTTTGCGATGGCTTGTGCCATCGCTTTATTTTCAGCCGAAAGACTCGGGGATTCCGCCAGTTTTTCAGCCGCTTCCTTACGGACTTCCTGTTCTTCCAGCGCCTGTTTGGCGTGGGGGCTGTTTCGCAAGGTTTCAAAATTCTTTTGCAGTATGGGGCTGGCTTCCATGGCCGCCTGTGCTTGCGCGATCTGGGTTTTTGCCGTCTCGGGAAGCAGTTCGATTTCCACTGTGCCATAGCTTGCCATAAAGCCGTGCAGGTCGTTGGATTCCAACGCCAGCAAGCGCTGGGCAACGCGGGCTGCACCGGCCGTGGAAAGCGCCATGGCGCTATCGCTCAAATTGGCGACTACCCGCGCGCTTGCGTCTTCCACTGTCTGGCGCGTTTGTTCACGAAGCCGCTCCGCTGCCTGAATAACGCCGTTGATATTCATGGGATTCACCGGCCGCGAGCCAAGATCGGTAATATCGCGCAGGGCTTGTTCGCGCAGGCTGGGGTCGGCAATCAGGTTTGCGATCGCCTCAACTTCCCGCAGCAGGGAATTTAATTTCTGGATTTGTTCGCCATCCTGCTGTGCAGGCGACAATGCAGCGGGAGTGGATGTCTCCACCAGCCCTAATCCTGCCTCTGCCACCGTGTCGCTCATGCGAACCTCTACAGTTCTATGCATAGCATAGTTTTGTTACCGTTTTGTTACAACCGCCCAAGCCATGAGTATAACGCGCATTGGTTAAAGAAGGATAAATCCCTAAAATTTTAGCAAAAAAGGTGCGAGGCAAACAAAAAGCCCCCGGGTCGTAAGATCCGGGGGCTTTTCGTGTTGTTGTTGCTTGCTTTTAGTCAACCGTCTTATGCGGCGTGATTCATGAGCTTTCACTGTGAAGCGTTTAAGCGCAGATGAGTAACTGTTGGAATTGTAAGGTATGACGATGTGAAAACCCGAAGGTTGATTCGCATCTATCCTTAGAAAGGAGGTAATCCAGCCGCACCTTCCGATACGGCTACCTTGTTACGACTTCACCCCAGTCACCACCCCTGCCGTGGACGGCTGCCAGATTGGCTCACCGGCTTAAGGCAGAAGCGACTCCCATGGTGTGACGGGCGGTGTGTACAAGACCCGGGAACGTATTCACCGCGGCATGCTGATCCGCGATTACTAGCGATTCCAACTTCATGTACTCGAGTTGCAGAGTACAATCCGAACTGAGATTGCTTTTTGGGATTGGCTCACTCTCGCGAGTTCGCTGCCCGTTGTAGCAACCATTGTAGCACGTGTGTAGCCCAGGCCGTAAGGGCCATGATGACTTGACGTCGTCCCCACCTTCCTCCCGCTTATCACGGGCAGTTTCCTTAGAGTTCTCAACTGAATGTTAGCAACTAAGGACGAGGGTTGCGCTCGTTGCGGGACTTAACCCAACATCTCACGACACGAGCTGACGACAGCCATGCAGCACCTGTGTTCCAGCCACCCGAAGTGAAGAAAGCCATCTCTGGCGATCAAACTGGACATGTCAAGGCCTGGTAAGGTTCTTCGCGTTGCCTCGAATTAAACCACATGCTCCACCGCTTGTGCGGGTCCCCGTCAATTTCTTTGAGTTTTAACCTTGCGGCCGTACTCCCCAGGCGGAATGCTTAATGCGTTAGCGACGTCACTGAAACCGAAGGTTCCAACAACTAGCATTCATCGTTTACGGCGTGGACTACCAGGGTATCTAATCCTGTTTGATCCCCACGCTTTCGTACCTCAGCGTCAATACTCGTCCAGGTAGCCGCCTTCGCCACCGGTGTTCCTCCAAATATCTACGGATTTCACCCCTACATTTGGAATTCCGCTACCCCCTCCGAGATTCTAGCACCGCAGTTTCAAAGGCAGTTCCAGAGTTGAGCTCTGGGATTTCACCCCTGACTTGCGGCACAGCCTACGTACGCTTTACGCCCAGTAATTCCGAACAACGCTAGCCCCCTTCGTATTACCGCGGCTGCTGGCACGAAGTTAGCCGGGGCTTCTTCTCCGACTACCGTCATTATCTTCATCGGCGAAAGAGCTTTACAACCCTAGAGCCTTCATCACTCACGCGGCATGGCTGGATCAGGCTTTCGCCCATTGTCCAATATTCCCCACTGCTGCCTCCCGTAGGAGTCTGGACCGTGTCTCAGTTCCAGTGTGGCTGATCATCCTCTCAGACCAGCTAGAGATCGTCGGCTTGGTAGGCCATTACCCCACCAACTACCTAATCTCACGCGGGCTAATCGAATAGCGATAAATCTTTCCCCCAAAGGGCGTATGCGGTATTAGCTCCAGTTTCCCGGAGTTATTCCCCACTACTCGGTATATTCCCACGCGTTACTCACCCGTGCGCCACTATGTATTGCTACATCGTTCGACTTGCATGTGTTAAGCCTGCCGCCAGCGTTCGTTCTGAGCCAGAATCAAACTCTCATGTTTTGATTCGTGATAGATCCGAAGATCTATCGAAATTGAATAGACTCACACAAACCGTACCAAGCATCTATCGCCTCAAGGGACTTACTAAGATGCCGATACTTACTTGCGTTACAAATTACTTTGTTACGTGTTCGCAGGTACGGTTTGTTGTGGAATGTTTCCAATCAACCACCCACCTGCGCTTAAACGCTTCTTCACAGTGTCATTCAACAGAGTACTCCCGGCCCACTTGGAACCGTTCGCGCTCAAACTCCTTTTCAGGAAACCGACCCAGGTGTTTGTCTTTTCTTTCGAAGAGCGTCACCGCGTCGGGAGCCGGGTTCTACGCAAAACCCCCTGCCCCGTCAACAACAAAAATGATTTTTTTTCACTTTTTTTTCGAGGAACATAAAAAACCGCAGATTACTGCGCTGTTACGGCGTGAAATGTATCACGGAAAATTAGAATGCAGGCATCACTTTTTGAGCTCAACGCGTAGACAGCGGCGATCGTCGTGGTACCGGAGGTGCAGGTCCCGCCGCCCGCGCTATAGTAAGCAGGCGTGAAGGAGCGCACATCCCCTGTGCTCGGCTTACCGTCATCGTATTTTGTGTCGAGCGCGAGCGCTTCACGGGTGCGAAACAGCGGGTCTACGGTCGCATTGCCCGCCGTAAGCGAGCCGATCGTAATCGTGTTATCGTAATTGCCGTCGTAGAAAAATGAGGCGCCACGCTGTTCGCCATCGCTGATCCAGAGATAGCCAGAGCTATTCATGCTTCCTGCCGGGGCGTTCTGCCCTGCCCGGTAAGCTGGAGCACTGCTGCTGTTGCTGATGCCGGTGAAGGCACCGCTGATGAAGCCCCCGGCGGTGAGGTGCTGCCAGGCGCGAAAAACTTCATTATTCAGCCAGCCATCGATGATGCCGCTGCCATTGCCGTTGCAGGTGGCGTTGCCCACGCTCGCCACGGTATAAGGCGAGGCACAGTTGCTGAACACGCTGCCGCCATCGGCCCGTCCCCATAGTTCGGTGGCGCGGGGGAAATCGCCGGGCCAGTATTCATACTTCTCGCGGAACTGGAGGGCGGCGGTGCGGTAACGCACGGCGTCGATGCCCATTTGGTTGATGCGGGAGGTGCGCAATAGTGACTGGCCACCCATAATGCCGCCGACGAGCAGGCCGACAATGGCCAGCACAACGGACAGTTCAAGTAGGGTGAATCCGGCTTTCGGTTGGTGCATGCAAACCCCCATATGTCCAGAAATCCTGAACTTTTTCAGGAGATTTGGCAAGAAAATTAACGGGTGGCCGCCGGTGCTGTTTCGGGCTGCTGCTGCAGGCGCGCGACGTGTGAATCGGCGGGCCTTACAGTCATTTTTCCCGACCAGTTGGCCAGTTCGGCCTGATGCTCGTCGAACGCGCGTTCGACCGATTGGCCGACCAGCGCGGCCTGCCGCTGCATCTGGAATTCCTGAACATCGAAGGTTTTGTCGACAAAGACGCGGCGGGAATATTTCGAGGTGGCCACCGTGGCCACGGCCAGTGTGAGCCCAAATGCCACGCAGGCAAGGAACGGGCCGCCCACAACCGTGGTGCCAATGGTGCTAAGGAGAGTACCGGTTGTCATCGAAGCGCCAGCCGCGTTCAGCGCCTGCCCGATAAAATACAGCCCGCCCATAAAACTTAGGGTCGAGAGCCAGCGGGTGTAGCTGGCGATATCGTACCAGAAATTGGATTTGAGGTTGCTTTGCGTATTTTGCGCCCGCACCTTTGCCAGCGCATCGTTCGAAAGCGCTTTGTCCGAGGGAGCGGCATCGTTTGGTAAGCTAGACTCTAGGGGCTTTTCCACCCCTAGAGCATAGCAGATTCGGCATATCGGAGTATGACGGTTTGATGAAGATTATGCCTTACAGGCCAAGCAGGCTGTACAGCTCGTCTTTGGTGTTTACCACCGTGTAGAACTGGCGGGTTTCGGGCTTCGCGAATCCGGCATTCACCATGTGGTCCAGCATCTGGATCAGGTGATCCCAGTAGCCGAGATAGTTGTAAATAATCACGTGTTTCTCGTGGATCTTGATCTGGCGCCAGGTGATGACCTCGAACATTTCGTCGAGTGTGCCGCAGCCGCCGGGCAGGATAACGAAGGTATCGGCATGGTCGTACATCAGCTGTTTGCGCTCGTGCATCGAATCCACGATGTGCATTTGCGACAGGCCTTTATGCTCGACCTCGATGCGGCCCAGCGAACGCGGGAAGACGCCCACGGCCTTGCCGCCCGCTTGCAGCACGCCATTGGCGACTTCGCCCATCAGGCCGCAATCGCCGCCGCCGTAAACCAGTTGTTTGCCGGCTTTGGCCATGTCCTGGCCAAGCTCGCGCGCCATGTTCAGATGTTCTTTGGGAACCGCGTTCTGCGCACCGCAGAAAACGCAGATAGAGTGAGTGGTATCAAGATTCGACATAATAAAATTTCCTTTTTGTTGTTTTTGTAATGCTTACTTTCTTTCTTTAAAGCGCCCGCACCATAGAGATTTTCTCCGCCGTTGCAAGGAGCAGTGCAGCAGGCTATCGTTTTGGAAAATCAACGGCCTTCTGAGCATCATGGACGAAACCCAGCATTATATTGGCCACCGCGCCCGCCTGCGCGAGCGTTTCCTTGGCCCCGGCGGCGATGCCCTGCCCGATTACGAGCTGCTGGAGCTGATCCTGTTTTCAGCCCGCCCGCGCGGCGATGTGAAGCCGCTGGCCAAGCGCCTGCTCAAAGCCTTCGGCAGCTTTGATAAGGTCGTCTACGCCGATGAGCCCGCCCTGCGCACCATCGACGAAGTGGGTGACGCGGTGATTTCCGCGCTGAAAACCGTGCGCGTGGCCGCCCAGCGGCTGGTGAAAAGCGAAATCACCGATGCCCCCATCATCCAGTCATGGAGCGCCCTGCTCGATTATTGCAAACTGGCCATGGGCAACAGCAAGATCGAAGAGTTCCGTGTGTTGTTCCTGAACCACCGCCATGCATTGATCGCCGACGAAGTGATGCAGCGCGGCACCGTCAATCACACGCCGGTCTATCCCCGGGAAGTGGTGAAGCGTGCGCTCGAGCTTGGGGCCTCGGCCATTATCCTGCTGCACAACCACCCGAGTGGCGACCCCACCCCCAGCAAGGCCGATATTGATATTACGCTAAAAATCATCGACGCGGCGGCGACGATCGGGGTCACGGTGCATGACCACGTCATCATCACCACCACCGGCCATTACTCGTTCAAAAGCTTCGGGCTGATTTAATCGTAGCGCAGCTCGCGCACTTTGCCGCTGAACACGCGGTACACAAAGAACGTGTAGGCAAAGATCATGGGCAGCACCAGCAGCGCCCCGGCGAGGATCACCCACAGCGATGCGGTGGAGGCCGCCGCTTCCCACACCGTCATGCGGCCCGGCACGATTTCCGGGAAGAAGCTGAAGGCCAGCCCAAGGAAGCACAGGATATAGATCATCATCGTCCAGATCAGCGGTTTCCAGCTGCCCGCATCGTTGCCGCGCGGCAGGCTTTTCAGTAGCCGCTCCAGCTTCCAGAACAGGAAGGCGCTGACCAGCGGAATAGGCGACAGGATCACGATATTCGGCAGGCTGAACCATTTGCCAAAAATCACCGGGTTGACCAACGGCGTGGCCGCAGAAACCACCACCACACCGACCGCGGTGCCACGAAGCGCGCGGCGCGCCCAGCGCACGGCCTGCTTTTGCAGTTCGCCCTCGGTTTTCCAGATCAGCCAGCACGCCCCCACCAGCATATAGCCGGTGGCCACGCAGAAGCCGATCAGCAGGCTGAACGCCATGCCCACGAGGCTGTAATCGAAACCCATGATAAACTGGCCGAGCATGAAACCCTGCGCGATGCTCGCAATCGCCGAGCCGATGCAGAAGGCGCGATCCCAGCGGTCTTTATGTTCGGCGCGGGCCTTGGCGCGAAAATCGAACGATACCCCGCGCAGGATCAGCCCCAGCAGCATGAGCATGACCGGCAGGTAGAGCGCCTGCAGGATTACCCCATGCGCCATGGGAAATGCGATCAGCAGAATGCCGACGCCAAGCACCAGCCATGTCTCGTTGGCATCCCAGAATGGCCCGATGGAGGCGATCATGGTGTCGCGCTCGTCGCTATCGGCGCGCGAGATCAGCATGCCGACCCCAAGGTCGTAGCCATCGAGCAGGGCATAAAACAACATGGCCACGCCCATCAGCACCACAAAAATCACCGGCAGGTAAATAGCAGCGTCCATTAGATTTTCTCCGTTACTTCGGCGATGGCGGCCGAGGAGAAGGCATTTTCGTCCATCACCTTGCCATCATCGCAGGCGCGCCGCGCCAGATAAAATACCACTTTAATATAGGCCGTAATCAGCACGGCGTAGAGAATCAGGTAGCCCGCGAGGGTGAGCGCCACCATGCTGCCGGGCACATGTGTCACCGCATCGGCGGTTTTCAGCACGCCCTGCACCAGATAGGGCTGGCGCCCCACTTCCGTCACGTACCACCCGGCCTCGACAGCCAGCCAGCCCGAGAAGGTCATGGCGACCAGCACGCGCTGCATCCACACGGGCGGCATGCCCTTGCGCAGTTGCAGCCCGGCCAGCCACGATACCGCCAGCATCAGCAGGCCCAGCCCCACCATGAGGCGGAACGCAATGAACAGCGGTTTCACCGGCGGGTGTTCCTTGAATTCGTTCAGGCCCTGAATTTTTCCGTCCATCTCATGGGTGAGGATCAGGCTCGCCATGCCGGGCAATTCCACCGCGTAGTCGTTGCGGCGGGTTTGCTCGTTGGGCAGGCCGAACAGCACCAGCGGCACGCGCTCGGAAGTCTCCCAATGCGCTTCCATGGCGGCCACTTTGGCGGGCTGGTGCTCCAGCGTGTTCAGGCCGTGGGCGTCGCCTGCGAAAATCTGCAGCGGAATCAGGATCGCCCCCAGGTAAATACCGGTCTTCAGCGAGGCGCGCACTTCGGGAATGTCGTTACCGCGACGCAGGCGGTAGGCCGAAATCCCCGCGATCAGGAACGCCACCGTGAGGCCCGAGGCCAGCAGCATATGCACCAGCCGGTACGGCATGGACGGGTTGAACAGGATTTCCAGCCAGCTGGTCACATGCGCCTGCCCGCCGATCATTTCAAAACCCACGGGCGTATGCATCCACGAATTCAGCACGATAATCCAGAAGGCGGAAAGCGAGGTGCCAAACGCGACAAGGAAGGTCGCCAGCGTGTGCATACGGTTACTGACGCGCGACGCGCCGAACAGCATGATGCCAAGGAAGCTTGCCTCAAGGAAGAAGGCGCTCAGCACCTCGTAGCCCAGCAGTGGGCCAGCGATGTTGCCGACCGTGGTCATGAAGCCCGGCCAGTTGGTGCCGAACTGGAACGACATGGTAATGCCGGAAACCACACCCATGGCGAAGCTCAGGGCAAAAATCTTCACCCAGAATTTGTAGACGGCCATCCATTTGGCATCGCCGGTGCGGTTGTAGCGCAGCTTGAAAAACAGCAGCACCCACGCCAGCCCAATGGTGATGGTGGGGAAAAGGATGTGAAACGTGATGTTTGCGGCGAACTGAATTCGCGAGAGTAATAACGGGTCCATGCGCATGGTGTACGCCCGGTTTCCGGGGGTGTCAATTTTCTGAGCTTCGCGCTAGGTTTTAAGCGAGACCCAAGGAAAACCGCGCTTCTACGGCGGTAAGGATCTGGTTGTGCACATGCGCGGGGTCGGCGCTTGCATCTATTTTTGTGAAGCGTGCTGGCTCGGCCGCCGCGCGGGCCAGAAATCCTTCGCGCAATTGTTCGTGGTAAGCCAGCCCCATGCGCTCGAAGCGCGATTCCGCTTCGTTGCCGCGGGCGGTGGCGCGCGCCAGCCCTTGCTCGGCGGGGATATCGAGTAGCAGGGTGAGTGCGGGCGAGAAATTCCCGAAAAGCTGCGCATACAGCTGGTCGAGCCACGCGGCACCCACCCCTTTGGTGATGCCCTGATAGACATAGGTCGAATCGTAGAACCGGTCGCACAGCACCCATTTCCCCGCCGCCAGCGCGGGTTTCACGGTGCGCTCCAGATGGTCGTAGCGTGCGGTCATGAACAGCAGCGCCTCGGTGGTGTCGTTCCATTGATCGACCGCGCCGGTCACCACAAGGTTGCGAATCGCCTCAGCCCCCGGCGAGCCGCCGGGCTCGCGCGTGGTGATGGCGGGAATGCCCGCGGCAGCAAAACGCTCCGCCAGCAATTTCAACTGGGTGGATTTGCCCGCGCCCTCGCCCCCTTCAACGGTGATAAAGCGCGGCGCGTGCATGGCTAGAGCCCGTAGGCGGCAAGGCCGCGCGCGATGAAGCCGAGCTTCTCGACCGATTCACCCGCCACCAGCGGCACTTCTTTCGTCGCGCCGTTGGGCAGGGTGGCGGTGAGCTTGCCCAGCACGTCGCCCGCCTTGATGGGCGCGGCGATCGGGCCGTTATAGCTCGCTTCCAGCTTGATTTTGTCTTTGTTGGCATAGCCCACGCTTAGCACCAGCGGTTGGGCGGGAACCAGCGGCACGGTGGCGCTTTCGCCCATCCACACCTTGGCGTGCAGCACGGGCTTTTTCGGGCTCGCCAGTTGCATCTCGGCGAAGTTGCGGAAGCCCCAGGTGAGCAGCTTGCGCCCTTCTTCGGCGCGCGCGGCTTCCGAATCCAGCCCGTTAATCACCAGCACGAGGCGGCGGCCCGTGGCCAGTTCCTTGGCCGAAAGTGTGATGCCGTAGCCGGCGGCTTCGGTGTGGCCGGTCTTCAGCCCGTCAACGCCCAGCGCCGTGTCTTTCAGCAGCAGGTTGCGGTTGAACTGGCGGATATTGTGGTAGGTGAATTCCGGCACGGCGAAATAATGGTAATATTCCGGGAAATCACGCATCAGCGCCACGCCGAGAATGGCGAGATCGTGCGCGGTAGTATAGTGGTTCGGGTTCGGCCAGCCCGAGGAATCGACGAAGTTCGAGGCCTTCATGCCTAGTTTCTGCGCCGTTTCGTTCATGAGCTGCGCAAAGGCGCTTTCGGAGCCCGCAATGCCCTCGGCGGCGGTCACGCACGCATCGTTGCCCGATTGCACGGCGATGCCGAGGATAAGCTCCTGCAGCGGAATGGACGCGCCGAGCGGCACGAACATTTTCGAGCCCTGCATGCGCCACGCCGTTTCGCTCACGGTGAACTGGCTGTCGAGCGAGACGATACCCTGTTTTAACCGGTCGAAGATCACGTAAAGCGTGAGCATTTTTGTCATCGAGGACGGGTACATTTTTGCGCTGGATGCTTTCTCGGCCAGCACCGTGCCCGAGCGCGCGTCGATCAGCATCATGTGGCTGGCGATGGTCTCAAGCGCCGAACCGTCGGCGGTCGAAACGGCGGCTTTCGCCCCCTCTTCTTTCAGCGAATAATCGGGCGCGGCATCCTGCGCGTGGGCGATGGGGGTAAAGGCAAGCAACGCAGCGAGCGTCAACGAAAGAAGGCGTGGCATAAAATTCCTGTGCGAGGAGAGATGTTAGTAGTGTTCGGTGACCAGCTTGGCATCGGCGTAGCCCATCGCGTGGGTACGTTCCAACACTTCGGCTGCGGCTTCTTTGCTGACAAACGGGCCCATGCGAACCCGAAACAGCGGAATGCCTCCGACATTGCCGGTAGTTATGGCGGTGCTGGCCATCGGCGCAACCTTGCTTTTCAATTTTACGGCATTTGCCTCGTTGGCGAACGCGCCAACCTGCACATACGTGGTAACTTCGCCACGGCTCGTGGCTGGCGATGGCGACGCCGGCGGTGCAATCACTTCCGGTGTTGGGGCGGCAACCACAGAGGGCGTGATGACGGCGGGGGCCGCATTGGCAGTCGGTAATTCCGGCGGCAGGTTGGGGCTGCTGGTGGCAACAGGCTTGCCCACACTTGCCGGAGCCGCTGCCGCGGCAGCCGTCGCGACGGGGGCGAAGCTGTCGCTCACT
The DNA here is from genome assembly GCA_044341105.1 of Rickettsiales bacterium. Lineage (GTDB taxonomy): Bacteria > Pseudomonadota > Alphaproteobacteria > Rickettsiales > UBA3002 > QFOX01. Next base: position 37,939 of record JBIISI010000005.1, read on the forward strand.
TCGACCGGTTGCAGTTCGACCACCTGCACGGCCTCGTCCTCGCGCGCCATGTTTGCATAGAGCGAGCTACCGGGGGCTTTGCCCATCACTTCATGCTCAATGTCGATGCCCTGCGGGTCGCGGCCGGTGGCCAGCAGTTCGGCGAATTTTTCGGTTTCCTGCGGCAGGTATTCCACGCGCACCTTGCCCACGCCGTCGCGCAGCAGGCCAATCTGCTCTGCCGTCGCGCGGCTGAGGTCGATGATGCGGCCATGCGCAAACGGCCCGCGATCGTTGATGCGCGCCACCGCGCTGCGGCCGGTTTTCAGGTAGGTCACCCGCACCAGCGAAGGCATGGGGAGCGTGGGGTGCGCGGCGGTGAACTGGTGGGTGCTGAAGGATTCACCATTGGCGGTTTTGCCGCCATGGAAGCCCGGCCCATACCACGAGGCGAGGCCTTCTTCGTCGTATTCCGGCTGGTAGCGGGGTACATAGGTTTTGCCACCCACATTATAGGACTGGCCGAGCTTCACGTTCGGGTGCAGCTTCTTTTTGCCGTCGGGCGAAAAGCCGGGCACCCCGGCGGTCGATTCCTCGCGGCCACTATAGCTTGGGCGGTCACTGCCGCCGCATGCGGTGAGCGCCATCATGGCGCCGATCCAGACAAACGTAACAAATTTCATTATTCTACCAATGCATCGGAAAGCATGCCGACGGAATGCGCAAAATAGCGCGAGCGATTCCATTCCAGCAGGCGGTGATAATTCTGGAACACCAGCCACGCCCCCTCGCCCGGCGTGCCGGGATACATGACGTAAGCAGGTGTTGCGCCCTTCCACGGCAGCGCCGAGCCATCGCTCAGGCGCACCCCGCGCGCGTTCCATTCCTTCACGGTTTTTGCCGTGTAAAGATCGGCCTCCGCAGCCGCGAAGCCAGCGGGCAGTTTCACGGCAATGCCCCAGGGCAGTTTGTCGTCCCATTTCAGGCCATGCTGGTAGCTGGCGATGGAGGCGAGCGCGTCGGGGATGGAATTCCAGATGTCGCGGTGGCCGTCGCCGTTCCAGTCGACGGCGTATTTCAGGTAAGTGCTGGGCATGAACTGGCAATGGCCCATGGCCCCGGCCCACGAGCCGGTCAGTGCCCCGGCCATCACGCGCTCATCCTGCATAATCACCAGCGCTTTGAGCAGCTCGTTGTGGAACAGTTCGGCGCGGCGGCCCTCATAGGCCAGCGTGGCGAGCGACTGCACCAGTGAGAAATTGCCTTTATTCGCGCCATATTCGGTTTCCACGCCCCACAGCGCGACAATGATCTGCGGCGGCACATGGTAGCGGGCGCTGATTTTTTTTAGCAGCGGGCCGTGTTGCTGCATCAGGGCCCGGCCTTTGGCGATGCGGCGCTGGTTCAGTGCGCTGGTGATGTATTGGCTGAAGGTGATTTTGCCTTCGGGCTGTTTGCGGTCGAGCTTCACGACCGTTTCGTTCGGCTGCAACCCGGCGAAGGCGTTATCGACGATGCTGGCGGGCGTGCCCTGCGCGATGGCTTCTTTTTTCACATCTTCCAGCCAGAGGGCGAACGGTTTTTCGCCAGCCTGCGCCATGCCGCTGCCAAAACTCAGCAGGATCAGCAAACCGGCAATCAGGAATCCACGCCACGTCATGCAGCCATTCTCCATAGGGGGAGAAGATTTATGGCCGCGGATGGATCAAGCGGCAAGACGAATCAAGCGGTGCAGATTTTCCTTCGCAAACTAAGCCGCTTAGTGTTATTCGCCCTGTGGAGAACATGACGGCCCCTATCACATTTGCAGAACGAATCATTGCAACCGGCGCGCTCGGCCAGCTGCCGCAGGCCTGCATGCGCCACGGGCTTGGCGCCGAGATTCTTACGGTCGGTGACACTGCGACCTTGCAGGCAGCTGGCGAAGCCGTCGCGGGCGATGTCCATATGCTCGGTGCGCAGCCCAAGGCGTTGCTGTCGCATGCCGAAGCATTGGTCGAGCGCGCAGCCAGCGCCACCGGCCTCATCGCCATCGGCAGTGGCACGGTGAACGACATCACCAAGCTTGCCGCCCACCGCCTGGGCATTCCGTATCTTTGCGTGGCGACTGCCGCCTCCATGAATGGCTACAGTTCCGGCACGGCAAGCCTGATCGCCCATGGGCACAAGCAATCCTTCGCGGCCAGCCCTGCCCGCGCCGTGATCGCTGATCTCGAGCTGCTGGCCAAATCGCCGCGCCGCATGACGCGCGCCGGACTCGGCGATACCTTATGCCGTAGCACCGTGCTGGCCGATGCGTATCTCGGCCATCTGGTCACCGGCAGCGATTTCCCGCGCGAATGGTTCGAGCGCCTGCGCACGCATGAAGCGTGGCTCATGCAGCACGCGGCGCTGGTGCGCGAAGGCGCGGTCGATTTCCTTGAGAAGCTCATGCACGCGCTGCTCGATGCCGGCGATGCCATGCTGGCCACCGGCAGCAGCGCCATTGCCAGCCAGGGCGAGCACATGATCGCCCACACGCTGGAGCTGATGTATGGCGACGCGATTTACGACGTGCTGCATGGCGAATTAATCGCCGTGACCACCAGCACCGTCGCCCTGCTGCAGCATAAAATGATGTTGAGCCAGCCGGAATTACGCATCACCGCGCGCGACGACAAGCCCTTTCTTCGCCATTTCGGGCAGGAAAACGGCGCGCGGCTTTACGCGCTTTACCAAGAAAAAATGGCCTTAGCGGCACAGGTGAACGACTTCCCCGAACGTTGGGCGACGCTGTGCGCGGCCTTACCAGAGCTGATCGCACCATTCCAGGCCATCGAACGGGCATTTACCGAAGCCGGGCTTGCCACCCGCCCGGCGGGTATCGGTCTGCTGGAGGATCGCTACAACGCCGCCCTCACCTACGCGCATCTCACGCGCGAGCGGTTTACCTTCCTCGATCTGGCGGCGATGAATGCGCGACGCGCGTAGCCCAGGCTTTTGCTTCCGCTATTTCGCTACGCATCATGTCACGAGCGGTAATTTCTTCGGGCAAGGGCAAAACGCCTGCTTGGATGTGTTCTTGCCGCTTCTTCTCGCGTAACCGCTCTTTGCGCGTGGCGATTTGCCTGCGGACGGGCGCTAAAAACTCATCGCCCGGGTTGCTAATCAGCGACCGTCGGATAAGCGCCTGACGGCCCGATTCCCACATGGCACTGATTTTTCCCATTAGCCCCGCCCGCGATAGGGTTGCACACCCTGCTCGGGCAGCCACACGCCTTTGGGCGGCTCGCCGGTCTGGTAAAATACGTCGATCGGCATGCCGCCGCGCGGATACCAGTAGCCGCCAATGCGCAGCCATGCAGGCTCCATCAGCTCCACCAGCCGCTTGGCGATGCCGACCGTGCAGGCCTCATGGAAATCGCCATGGTTGCGGAAGCTGTGCAGGAACAGTTTCAGCGATTTGCTCTCCACCATCCATTGGCGGGGCACGTAATCGATCACGAGATGGGCGAAATCCGGCTGGCCGGTGACCGGGCACAGCGAGGTGAATTCCGGCGCGGTGAAGCGAATCAGGTAATCGACGTTCGGGTGCGGGTTGGGCACGCGCTCCAGCACCGCCTCGTCGGGCGATGCGGGCAAGGCGGTCTGCTGGCCAAGTTGGGTAATGCTCATGCCCGCTGCTTAGCGGCTTTTGTCGGTATCGTCAATTTTGCGCTGTTGGCGCAGGGCCATGGCCGCGCAGAAATCGACCACCCCCGTTTCGGGATCGCGGGCGGATATGAATTTGCTGTGCGGCGAATCCATCGCAGGCACCTCGTTTTTGCGCGGCGATGATGGGGCTGGCATGGCGCGGGGCGGTTCTTTCATAGTGGGCGCGAGCCGTTTTGGATCGAGATGCGTTTCGAGGGCTTTCAATGTTCCCGTCATGGCCTGCATGTGCTGTTCAATCGCCGGAATGAGGGCGCGTTCGATAAACTGGCGGGTTTCCAGAAGCTCGTGGCGGTGCGCCTCGCCCTCGCCGGGCTGCAGATCCCGTTCGTTCAGGCGTTGGGCAAGCACATCCACCTGCCGCTTCAGCAATTCCATGTCCTTATCGGCCCGTTCAATAGAATTGCGCATGCCGTCATCAGTGAATTCAAGGGCCAGTTCGCGGGCCGATTTATGCCCGCTATTAAGGCGAGGATTGCGTGTAAAGCGGTCGATATTGGTGTGTGTCGCATCGGGCATGCCGTGCCGGTCGATAATGTCGCGCATCTCGAAACCATCGAGTAGGCTCTGGGTTTTCTGTCCCACGTCTAGCAGCGTATCGTAAATCGCTTCTTCATGGCTGAGCAGTAGGTAAATGCGGTGTTCCGGCCCCGATAATGCCTCGCGCCGGGTCGCGCGTTTATCGTCGTACATGCTGAGCGCCAGCAGCAAATTCACATCGCGCGATAGCAAGCGCTGATTGTTTTCGTAATCAATCAAGGCCTGCGGCGCATGGCCCCAATCGATGCATTGGCCGATCTTCGCCCGCGTGCCATTGTAATGGTGGATGATGTCGACGCCGTTATTCCCCACCGAATCGGGGTGGAATTCGTTGCGCAGCCGGTCGGCCAGCTTGCGGCCGTGGCTGTAGAGGATATCGTCGGTTGCTTCACTCATGTCAAAGCGGGGTCCGTCATGCCGTTATCGGCAAACCCCTTATTGCGCAGCTGGCAGCTGTCGCAATGCCCACAGGGCTTGCCATCCACCGGATCGTAGCAGGAAAGCGTTAGGGCATAGTTAACGCCAAGTTTCAGCCCCTGCGCGATGATTTCGCCCTTGGTCATGGTGATGATCGGCGTGTGAATGGTGATGTGCTGCTTGGCTTCCACCCCATAGGCGGTGGCGAGATTAGCCGTTTTTTCAAAGGCCTGGATAAATTCCGGGCGGCAATCCGGGTAGCCTGAATAATCCAGCGCATTCACACCGATGAACAGGTCGTAGGCCCCCAGCACTTCGGCCCATGCCAGCGCGAAGCTCAGGAAGATGGTATTGCGCGCGGGGACGTAAGTAATCGGCACGCCTTCACCGATTTCATGGTCCGTGCGGTCTTTGGGCACGTCAATATCCGCGGTCAGCGCGCTGCCGCCAAACAAACGCAGGTCAATATCGGCGATTTTATGCTGTGCCACCCCCAACTGCTCGGCCACGGCGCGCGCGGCCTCCAGCTCCACCGCATGGCGCTGGCCATAACGAAAGCTGAGTGCATAGAGTTCAAATCCCTGCGCTTTGGCCATGGCACCGGTGGTGGCGGAATCCAACCCGCCAGATAGGAGAAGTACGGCTTTTTTCATGCGGCTTATTTGCCACTCCCGTCCCTTTGTTTCAATCGCAAAGGCATGGTTCGTGGGGAGGAGTAGCCCTCAGGGCGGATTTTTATTAATTCGGTGTAATCAAAGCATTGCTTTTGGTATAATGTTTTTATCGTTGTTTTTATCATGGCGAGACATCTCCTCTATGCGTGCTCAATCGATGCCTGTTAAACATTCCGCCTTCAGCCTCATCGAATTGTCTCTTGTGTTAGTCATTCTGGGGCTTTTAACCGGAGGGATTCTCGCCGGTCAGGCGCTGATTCGTGCGGCGGAACTTCGCTCTGTCAGTAATGATTTTAATCGCTACAACACGGCCATTTATACCTTCCGTGACAAATATTTCGCCCTGCCCGGCGACATGACCAACGCCACGAGTTTCTGGGATTCTGCCGGTGGCGACGGAAAGAATGCCACCTGCTACAGCACGGTTCCTACGCCGGCAACGCGTACCTGCAACGGCAATGGCGATGGCGGCATCGATAGCCGAAATGCCGATTTAGGTGGAAATTACGCGGGGGCCGAACCGTTGAATGCATGGAAACATTTGTCCAATGCTGGCCTTATCGAAGGATCCTATCCTGCCATTACAACTGGTAATGCTTATCCCCTGATGATTCTGGGTGTGACCATGCCACGTTCACGTATTTCAAATGCGGGATTCATGATTGCCGATACTCGTACTGGCTGGTCAAATGGGCTAACGGGCAGCCGTCTTGGAAATACCCTCTTTTTTGGTGCATTAGATGCAAACGCTGGGGTGCGCAATCCGGTTATTAGCCCCGAGGAAGCATGGAACATCGACACAAAAATGGATGACGGCAATGCGGAAACCGGCAGAATCGTGATCGACAGTTACTCTACGGCCGTAGGCTGCTACACCGGAACTTCGCCGAATCGTACCTATGCGTTAAGCACCAGCGGCACTCAATGCGCCCTGCGTTATTTGATTATGTGAGTTTAGTGCATTTAATTTTTAAAGAAAGTTGTTCATTGTTCTATGTATAATTCTCGCGCGGCCTTCAGCCTAATCGAATTGTCTCTTGTGCTGGTTATTCTGGGGCTTTTAACCGGGGGGATCCTCGCCGGTCAGTCGCTGATTCGGGCATCCCAATTACGTTCCGTGAGCAATGATGTATCGAGATACAGCGCTGCCATCTATGCATTCCGCGATAAATATTTTAGCTTACCCGGTGACATTACCAATGCCACCCAATTTTGGGGATCGGCAGGGGGCAATGGAAAAGACACGGCTTGTTACAACAGGACCACCGATACGAAAGCCACCTGCGACGGTAACGGTAATGGCATGATCGATACCCGTTTGAATGATTTCGGATCCGGATATGCACTCGCAGAGCCTGGCCGCGCATGGCAGCAACTGGCCAACGCCGGTGTCATTGAAGGTAGTTATGTGGGTATTACGGGTTCGGGAAGCCTTGGAATTTTTGCAACCATTGGCATGAATACACCAGTCTCGAAAATAGCCAATGCAACGTTTATCGTTATTGATACAAGCACTGGATTCAGTTCGGGCTCAGAAAGATTTTCCGATACTTCACCCATACAAACATTAACACTTCTTTTTGGCTCGCTGGTTCCCACTGCGACTCCGGTATCGGCAGTGCTTAGCCCCGAAGAGGCGTGGAACATCGATACCAAAATGGATGACGGCAAACCCGATGCTGGGCTGGTATCTCCTTCAAGGTATCTTGCTGCGTGTTTTACCGGAACGTACCCCAATGCCGAATATGCGTTGAGCACCACAGGCAATCAATGCGCGCTGCGGTTTGCAATCAAATAAGCTTAAGCAATCCCAAGGATTTTGTGCGTTTGCAGCGATAGGCGGTAGCCCTCGCGCATGGCCATTTGTGCGGCATGGTCGCGGTTGGCGGCATTTTTCTGCGCGTCGCCCTCGTCCATCGGCTGCACATAGATGGGCACGATTCGGCCCTTCTGCCCCACCTCGCCCACGGTGCGATAATCCGGGTGGGTGGCCGAGACAATAAATTTCAGCGCGCTTGCCCGCGCCAGCAGGTCGGGCCGCACGGGGTGGTAGCGGCCATCGGTCACTTTGGGTGAACACACGATATCCACGCCCTCCGGCACGGGGCGATAAAGCGTGCCGTTGGTTTCGATCTGCACGCGGTAGCCGATATCGAGCAGCGCCGCACAGAATGGGCCAATGGGTTGGCGAAACGGCTCGCCACCGGTAATCACCACCAGATCGGCCGCGCCGCGCTGAGCCTCGATCCGCTGCAGTAAATCGGGCAGCGCCAGTGGCGCGAAATCCTCAAACTCGGTATCGCAGAAATCGCACGCCAAATTGCAGCCACCAAGGCGCACGAACACCGCCGGGTGGCCCACAAACGGCCCCTCGCCCTGCAGCGTCGGAAAAATCTCCACCACCTGCAAACTCTGGCCATCGCCCGTTTCCGGGGGGCGTTTTGGATTTTGTCCGTGCATCCTGCTTGCCTTATGCCTGTTTTGGCGCTTTACCTACCACCCCATGAAAAAATCGCAAGGTGCAGACTGTCTTCCCCCCTCCGGCCTGGAAACCCAGCTGGTGCATGGCGGTATCCAGCGTTCGCATTTCGGTGAGGTGTCGGAAGCCCTCTTCCTCAATTCCGGCTTCTGCTACGACAACGCCGAAACCGCCGAAAGCCGCTTTAACGGCGTCGCCCCCGGCTATGTCTATTCGCGCTATTCCAACCCCACGCTGGTGATGCTGGAAGAGCGCCTCACCGCACTGGAAGGTGCCGAGCGCGGCATTGTGGTGGCCAGTGGCATGGCCGCCGTGTTCGCCAGCCTCATGAGCGTGCTGAAGGCCGGCGACCGGGTGGTGGCCAACCGCGTGCTGTTCGGCTCGTGCCATTACATCATCACCGAAATCCTGCCGCGCTTTGGGATTACCTATGAACTGGTCGAAGGCGGCGACAACGCCGCGTGGGCGGCAGCGCTGGCCAAACCCACCGCGGCGGTCTTCATCGAATCGCCTGCGAACCCCACCCTGCAACTTACCGACATCGCCCATGTCTGCGCCCATAAGCGCGGTGCCATCGTGATCGTCGATAACGTGTTCGCCACCCCGCTTTTCCAACGGCCGTTGGAACTTGGGGCCGATATGGTCGTGTATTCTACCACCAAATATTTCGATGGGCAGGGCCGCACGCTGGGCGGCGCCATCCTCGGCAGCAAGGCGCTGTTGGAAGAAAAAGTGCTGCCCTTCCACCGCCATACCGGCCCGGCGCTCAGCCCGTTCAATGCCTGGGTGGTGCTGAAGGGGCTTGAAACCCTGTCGCTGCGCATGGAGCGCCATGTCGCCAACGCGCAGGCGCTCGCCGCCTTGCTGCAAGCAAGCCCGAACGTGGCGCGCGTGCATTACCCCGGCCTTGCCAGTTTCCCGCAGCACGCGCTTGCCCAGCGCCAGATGAAAGCGCCCGGCGCGCTCATGGCGGTGGAATTCACCGGCGGCAAGGAAGCCGCCTTTGCGTTCCTCAATGCCTTGTCGGTCATCAGCATCAGCAACAATCTGGGCGATGCAAAAAGCCTCGCCACCCACCCAGCCACCACCACCCACAGCAATCTCAGCGCCGATGCGCGCGCCGCGATTGGCATTACCGATGGCGTGGTGCGGCTTTCCGTCGGCCTCGAAACCCTGGCCGATTTGCAGGCCGATATCACCCGCGCGCTGGCGGCGCTGTGAGGCAGGCCTTCGCCGCGCTGGCGTTGCTGCTCTGGGCCGCGGCGGCGCAAGCGCAAACGCTGGAAGCAACCATTCACACCAAGCGCGGGGATCTGCCGCTGGTGCTGGAAATTGCGGCCACTCCGCAAGCGCGCGCCACCGGCCTCATGAACCGCGACCATATCGGCGAGGCCGACGGCATGATTTTCCTGTTCCCCGAAGCCGCTGCGCAAGCATTCTGGATGAAAAACACCCGCCTGCCGCTCGACATGCTGTTTGTGGATGCGAGCGGCACCATCGTGCGCCTCACGGCCAATGTGCCGCCGCTTACCCTCACCCCGCGCCCATCGGGTAGCCCCGTGCTGGCGGTGATCGAGCTTGACGGCGGGCGCGCAAGCCGCGAGTCTATCGCACAGGGAGATACCGTTCGCTATGAAGTGCCGCCATCGCTTGAAATTCGCTAGCTTGCTGGCTGCCTGCGCGCTTTTTGCGTTGCCCGTGGCGGCACAGGTCATGTTCGAGCGCAGCGATATCCGCATCGACCCTGCGCCCACGCCGCCACCCAAAGAAGGCGAAGCCCCGCCCCCCGCGCGCCTCTCACTGGTCTACAATATCGAAGTGCGCAGCGAAGATGCGCTGCAGCTTGAATATATCCACACGCTGAACACGCTCACCGACACCACGGGGGTGGCGATCACTTTCGCGCAGCCCTCCATCGCCGCCTTGCCGCGCATGCAGGTCTTCACGCCCGTCGATGCGTTGCTGGTGGCAGGCGACGGCACGATTTCGCAGATTTACCCTGATCTCGTGCTGGCCGAAATGCAGCAGGATATCTACGCCAAAGACCCTATTCGGGCCATGCTGTTTCTGAAAGCGGGGGAAGTCGCGTTGCGGGGCATCAAGCCGCGCGATGTGATTGCCGGCGGCATGTTCACCCCCGCCCCACCAGTCATGGAATAGCCCTACAGCCCCAGCGTGCGGATTTCCTGCTGGTCGGGCCGCGCTTCCAGCACCACAAATGCTTGCGCCAGCGGGTAATCATCGGTCATCGTGAGGTGGATATGCCAGCTATGCCCCTCGGGCGTGAGGTGGCGCAGGGCGGTGAGCGCGTTGCCATGCAAATAGATGGTGGGTTGGCCGCTGCGCAAATTCACGACCTCAATATCGCGCCAGAAAATGCCGCCGCCCGCGCCCACGCCGGTGCCCAGCGCCTTGCCCATGGCTTCCTTCGCGGCGAAGCGTTTGGCATAGGTACTGGCGGTGCTGTTGCGCGCGCCGCCTTTGCGGCTACGGGCCTTTGCCTGTTCGCCGGAGGTGAATACGCGCGCTTCAAACCGCGCGCCATGTTTGGCCAGCGCCGCCTCGATGCGGCGGATATCGCACAAATCCGAACCGATCCCGAGAATCATCCGCGTGCTCCATCCATGCAGGCGCGCATGCGTTTGATTGCGGCATCAAGCCCCACAAACATTGCCTCCCCCATCAGGAAATGGCCGATATTGAGCTCGACGATTTCCGGAATTGCCGCAATGGCCAGCACGTTGTCGTAATCCAGCCCGTGACCGGCATGCACTTCGAGGCCAAGCTTCGCCGCCAGCCGTGCGCCCTGGCGAATCTGCGCCAATTCGGCCGCCTGTTCGCGTCCCTGCCAGCTTGCATAATGGCCGGTATGCAGTTCAATCACCGGCGCGCCGCTCGCGTGGGCGGCCGAAATCTGGTTGGTGTCGGCATCAATGAACAGCGACACGCGAATGCCCGCCGCCAGCAAGGGCTGAATGAACGTGCGGATACTGTCTAAATGGCCAGCCACATCGAGCCCGCCTTCGGTGGTCTTCTCCGCGCGTTTCTCCGGCACGAGGCACACAGCGTGCGGCTGAATCTCCAGCGCCAGCGCCTGCATTTCCGGCGTGGCTGCCATTTCGAAATTCAGCGGAATCGTCAGTTCGCGCTTCAACGCATGCATGTCCGCATCGCGGATATGGCGGCGGTCTTCGCGCAAATGGGCGGTAATGCCATTGGCCCCCGCCGCCTGCGCCAGCAGCGCCGCCCGCAGCGGGCTTGGCACCACCCCCTCGCGCGCATTGCGCAGCGTGGCCACGTGGTCGATGTTAATGCCAAGGCGAAGATGGTGCATGGGCTACGGGTTACCTTCGTCGGCAGCATATCTCAAGATAAACCGTAAAGACGTCTGATTGAAATTAACTACTTATTAATCATTTGGTCGTAACATCAGGATTATCTAATTCACAACAATAAAATGGGGTCATCTTTATGCGCGCGTACCGGTCGTATTCGTTCTCCATGCT
>JBIISI010000006.1:0-48935 GCA_044341105.1 Rickettsiales bacterium
GGAAATGGCGTATTTTGAGTGCCTGCTCGAGCTGAAACTGATCGTGGACCTGCTGTATGAAGGCGGCATGCAGAACATGCGCTACAGCATTTCCAACACGGCGGAATATGGCGATTACGTGACCGGCCCGCGCATCATCACCGCGGAGACGAAGAAGGAAATGAAGCGCGTGCTGGAAGATATTCAATCCGGCAAATTCACCCGCGATTTCATGGCCGACCGCGCCACCCAAGGCAAACACGACCTGGAGAAATGGCGCGACGCGACCGGCGAACTGCCGATCGAGAAAACGGGTGCCAAAATGCGCGCCATGATGCCGTGGATCGCCAAGAACAAGCTGGTCGATAAGAATAAGAACTAGAAGGGTAGAAGATTAGTTCTAGTAAATTTTAAAGGCTGGGAATGAATGGATATCAGCATCTGACGATGTGGCAGCGGGGTTTTGCGGTGGCCAATGAGATTTATACGGTCACGGCGGAATTCCCTAAAAATCAGCAATTCAGCTTGGTGCAGCAAATGCAAAGAGCTGCTGTATCAATCCCTTCTAATATTGCGGAAGGCTCGAATCGTCAGTCAGCGAAAGAATATCGACAATTTCTCTGTATTGCGTTGGGGTCGTTGGGCGAACTTGAAACCCAGATCATGATCGCACAAAGTCAGCGCTATGTTTCGATAGAAAAGGCAGAATCATTACTAAGCGAGCTAAACCAGATCGGCAAAATGCTCCGTGGATATATTAAAAAACTAAAACCAGTTTCCAAAAACTAGCCCCTTCTCTATTTTCTCTAATCTTCTAGAACTAATCTTCCAGTTCTCTCACAAAGGAGATCCGTATGGCCTACCATTTCGACACCCAACCCGTGATCGACACGCTCAATAAAATCATGGAAGCGGAGCTTGCGGGCATCGTGCGCTACAACCATTACGCGCTGATGGTGTTTGGCTATAACCGCATTCCGATCGTTTCGTGGCTGCGCGAGCAGGCGAACGAGTCGATGACGCATGCGCAGCAGGCGGGCGAATATATTACGCAGCTGGGCGGCCACCCCAGCCTCGGCATCGGCAAGCTGCTGGAAACGCACAACCACGATATTGGTGACATTTTGCGTGAATCGCTGGCGCATGAGCAGGCGACGCTGCTGCTTTACCATGACCTGCTGAAGCTGGTGGAGGGCAAATCGGTGATGCTGGAAGAATACGCGCGCGGCCTGATTATGCAGGAAGAAACCCATGTCGGCGAAGTCGACAAAATGCTGCGCAAACCGGGGGCCATCGAAGCCTTCGCGCCGCCGGTGAAAGCGTAGTCAGCCGCCGCAAAACCCTTGCGGGCGCGCCGGTTCGCAGCTATAAATCCCGCCCAAATTCGAGGTTTTTATGACTAGCGACAACCGCATCATCATTTTCGACACCACCTTGCGCGACGGCGAACAATCGCCGGGCATGAGCATGACGCGCGAGGAAAAACTCCTCGTGGCGGAGGTGCTCGACACCATGGGCGTCGATGTGATCGAGGCCGGGTTCGCGATGGCGAGCGACGGTGATTTTGAATCGGTGAGCGCGATTGCGCGCGTGGCGAAAAACGCGGCGATCTGCTCGCTCGCGCGCGCCAAGGAAGCCGATATCCGCCGCGCGGCGGAAGCGGTGAAGCAGGCGAAGCGCCCGCGCATCCACACTTTCATGAGCACCAGCGAAATTCACCTGACGCACCAGTTCAAGATGACGCAGGAGCAGGCGCTGGAAGTGACCAAAAACGCCGTGACGCTGGCGCGCAATTTCACCGACGACGTGGAATGGAGCGCGATGGACGCGACGCGCACCGACATTGATTACCTGGTGCGCGCGGTGGAAGTGGCCATTGCGGCCGGTGCAAAAACCATCAACCTGCCCGACACGGTGGGCTACGGCACGCCGGAAACCATCGCCCATATGTTCAAGGAAGTGATGGCCCGTGCCAAAGGCGCCCAACACGCCGTGTTCAGCTTCCATGGGCAGAATGACCTGGGCCTCGCGACCGCCAATTCACTGGCGGCGGTGCGCGCGGGTGCGCGACAAATCGAATGCACCATCAACGGCATCGGCGAGCGCGCGGGCAACACCTCGCTGGAAGAAGTGGTGATGGCGCTGAAAGTGCGCAACGACCAGTACGGCGTGCGCTGCGACGTGAAGAGCGAATACCTCATGCGCGCCTCGCGCCTTGTCACGCAGGTGACGGGCCAGTCGGTGCAGGTGAACAAGGCGATCGTGGGGGCGAATGCGTTCGCGCATGAGAGCGGCATCCACCAGGATGGCATGCTGAAAAACCGCGACACCTACGAGATCATGACGCCCGAATCGGTGGGCGTGACCAAAACCAACCTGGTGATGGGCAAACATTCGGGCCGCGCCGCCTTTAAAGACAAGCTTGCCGAGTTGGGCATTCGTCTCGGCGACAACCAGCTGGAAGACGCGTTCGTGCGCTTCAAGGCGCTGGCCGACAAGAAGAAGGAAGTGTTCGACGAAGACATTCTCGCGCTGGTCGATACCGATTCGGCGGATGACCGGTTCGCGTTCGCCAACCTGCAGGTCGAGTGTGGCAGCGAAGGCCCGCAAATGGCCCGCCTCGGGCTGCTGATCGACGGCAACCTGCGCACCACCAAAAAAGAAGGCTCCGGCCCGGTCGATGCGATGTTCAAGGCCATCAAATCGCTGGTGCTGGACGCGGGCGATGCCGAGCTGAAACTCTATCAGGTGCAGGGCATTACCGGCGGCACCGACGCGCAGGCCGAAGTGCTGGTGCGGCTGGAGCGCGAAGGCAAGCTGGTGACCGGCCACGGCGCCGATGTGGATACGCTGGTGGCGAGCGCCAAAGCCTACATCAACGCGCTCAACAAACTCGACCGCTTCGAGCGCCGCATTCAGCTGACCGATACGGATGAAGCGCCGGAGCAGAGCGGCCAAAAAATCGCGTAGATAACCCGCGCTTTCCCCTTGCGTGGGGGGTGTGGGGGGCTAAGGTGGCGGCTCCTTTTCTTGTTGCGGAGTTTCCATGTTTGGTTTGGGCAAATTGTTTGGCCTGGTGTCGGAAGACATGGCGATTGACCTCGGCACCGCCAATACGCTGGTCTATGTGAAGGGCCGCGGGGTGGTGCTGAACGAACCGTCGGTGGTGGCGCTGCGGCAGGAGCGCGGGGTGATGGTGCCCTACGCGTTCGGCAACGAAGCGAAACAGATGCTGGGCCGCACGCCCGAGAAAATCGAAGCGATCCGCCCGCTGAAAGACGGGGTGATCGCCGATTTCCGCGCCGCCGAGGAAATGATTAAATATTTCATCCAGCGCGTGCATAACCGCCGCAGCTTCACCGGGCCGCTGATCGTGATCTGCGTGCCGGCGGGGTCGACGCCGGTGGAACGCCGGGCGATCCAGCAATCGGCGGAGAATGCCGGTGCGCGCGACGTGTACCTGATCGAGGAGCCGGTGGCGGCGGCGATTGGTGCGGGCCTGCCCGTTTCCGAGCCGACGGGCAGCATGATCGTCGATATCGGTGGCGGCACGACGGAAGTGGCGGTGCTGTCGCTGAAGGGCATTGTGTATGCCCGCTCGGCGCGCGTGGGCGGCGACCATATGGACGAGGCGATCATCAACTACATTCGCCGCTACCATAACCTGCTGATTGGTGAGGCCACGGCCGAGCGCATCAAGAAAGAAATCGGCGCGGCCTGCCCGCCCGCCGATGGGCAGGGGCGGCTGATGGAAATCAAAGGCCGCGACCTGATGAACGGCGTGCCCAAAGAGCTGGTGCTTTCCGAGGCGCAGATCGCCGAAGCGCTGATCGAGCCGGTGCACCAGATTATCGAGGCGGTGAAAGTGGCGTTGGAATCGACCCCGCCGGAACTATCGAGCGACATTGTCGATAAGGGCATTGTCATGTCGGGCGGTGGCTCGCTGCTGCGCCATCTCGACGTGGTGCTGAGCCACGCGACTGGCCTGCCGGTCTTCGTGGCCGAGGATGCGCTTTCCTGCGTGGCGCTCGGCACCGGCAAGGTAATCGAGGATATCGAAAGCTTCCGCCACACGCTGTTCAAGCAGGAATAGTTTACTTTTTTGCCATGCTGGCGTAATATGCGGGCATGAGTGAAGCAAAACCTTCTGCCTATGATCAGTTAGGAACCGCAGACAAAGAGGCGGTGAATGCCATCATTGGACGGGATTTGGTGCAGAGCGCCGATCCGCTACTGCAAGAGGCACACAAAAAATTTCTAAAAGTGGCATTCCACGACCCTGGATTTACGCGTGAGGAAACGCGTGCGGTGGAACAATTTATTGAGGAAAAACGCCTCGCATTGGCTGGGGATGCTTCGCAACTGGAGCAGGCGCGTGCTTACAAGCAGGCGCATCCGAGTATCAATCCACGGGCGCAAACGGCCGCAAATGACTTTCTGGTCGCGCTGGACGGGGATCAGTTTACCCCGGAAGCAACGCCGCCCATGCCTCTCACACGGGATGTGAAGCAGCGCTAGAATTCACTTGTGCTCGTCCGGCGGCAACCGCATAGTCGCGCCATGGCCCGCGATCGTTATCATTATTCCGCCGCCCATGCGCATGCCCGACCGGCCACGCAGCGGGTGGTGATTGTGTTCCTGATCGTTGCCGGTATCAGCCTGCTGGTGCTGGCGCGCGCGGGCAACCCCACGCTGGTGCGGCTGCGGCTGGCCATGCTCGACCTGCTGGCGCCGGTGATGCAGGTGGTGGCGCAGCCCGTTTCCGCCACGCGCGAGTTGGCGCGCAACACCAAGTCGGTGCTGGAAACCGCCGAAGAAAACCGCCAGCTGAAAGCCGAGAATGAAACGCTGCGGCACTGGCAATCGGTGGCGCAGGCGCTGAAGGCCGAGAACACGGCGCTGCGCGCCCTGACCGGCTATGCGCCGGTGGAGGCCGCGAGCTATGTCACGGGCCGGGTGATCGGCCAGAGCCCAAGCCAGATGGGGCAGTTTTTGACGATCAATGTGGGGGCCGAACACGGCGTGCAACGCCTCCAGCCGGTGGTCGATGCGTTCGGGCTGGTGGGCCGCACCATCGAGGTGGGCGAGGAGGCAACGCGCGTGATGCTGCTTTCCGACGTGGGTAGCCGCGTGCCGGTCATTACCGGCACCAGCCGCCAGCGCGCGATTGTGAGCGGCGGCAAAGGCGAATTGCTGCGGCTGAGCTTTTTGAATGAAGACGCAAAACTGACGTTGGGCGAACCGGTGGTGACCACGCAGGAAGGTGCGCTGATTCCCGGCGGCATCGCGGTGGGCACCCTGTTCCAGCACGATGCGGAGGGGTATTGGGTGAAGCCCGCGCGCGCGCTGGCCCAGTCGGAATATGTGCGCGTGGTGCAAACCGGCAGGGCGGTAGCGCCGGGGGCGGCGCCTGCCGCCACCATGGTGCCGTGATGGCGGGCGCAAGCCTTTCGGATCGCGTCTGGCTGGGGATTCCTGCCGTGCTGGCGGTTGCGCTGCTGGCGCTCGGCATGATGCCGCTGCGCGTGGGCGCAGTGGCGCTGACTCCGCCGGTGGTCTGGCTCATGGCGCTGAGCGTGGGGGCGCTGGTGCCGGCGGCCTGGTCGGTGGTGACCGCGTTTTGCCTCGGCCTGCTGGCGGATTTTCTGATGGGCACGCCAACTGGCGCGCAGGCGCTGATTAGCCTGCTGCTCACGCTGCTGGCACAGGCGCGCCGCGCGGGCCACCCGTTTTTCATGCTGCGCTGGCTGGAGGCCGCCTGCGCGCTGGTGCTGGCGCATGGCCTGCTGTGGCTGGCGGTGGCCTTCGCCGGCGATGCGCCGCCACCCTTTTCGGGGCTGATGATCGCGGCGGCGGTCGCCACGTTCTGGTATCCGCTGTTTTTTGGCATGGCGCTGCTGCTGGCGCGCCTGCTGCCCGGGGGGCGCTGATGCGCGCGATCGACCTGCAGCGCATGATCCGCCGTCGCGCGTTTGTGTTTGGCGGGGTGCAGGCGGTGGCCGGCATGGGCCTGCTCGCGCGGCTCAATTATTTGCAGTTCGTGCGCGGCGATGAATTCGCGACCGAAGCCGAAGGCAACCGGGTGAAGGTGCAGGTGTTGATTCCGCCGCGCGGGGTGATCGCCGACCGGCAGGGCGTGCAACTGGCCGCCAACCACGTGAATTACCGGCTCATGCTGGAAACCGACGACAAGAAAATTGCCGCCGACAGCCTTAGCAAATTGCGCGAGCTGATGGGCCTGCGCGACGCCGAATGGGAAGAACGCAAGGTCGATCTGTATCGCGCCAAGCGCGGTTTCCCGCTGCTGGTGCGCGAGCATCTCAGCTGGGAGGAGATGGCGCGCGTGGAGTTCCATTTGCCCGACCTGCCTGCCGCCTTCATCGAGGAAGGCCAGTGGCGGCACTACCCCTATGCCGACCATGCCAGCCATTTGATCGGCTATGTTGGCAAAGTCTCGCCCAAGGAAGTGCGCGAGGACGATCCGTTGCTGAAACAGCCCGACATGCGCATCGGCAAAAACGGCATCGAGCAATTGTATGAGGAGCGGCTGCGCGGCGTGGCGGGCACCCGCCAGCTGGAGGTGAACGTGGTGGGCTCGCCAGTGCGCGAGCTGGCCAAGAAAGAGGCCAAGCCGGGGCCGACGCTGGCGCTGACCATCGACGCGCGCGTGCAGGAAAAAGCGGTGCAGGTGCTGGGCGAGGAATCGGGCGCGATTGTGGTGATGGATGTGCACACGGGCGATGTGATCGCGCTGGCCTCGATGCCGGCGTTCGACCCCAACGAATTCAGCAAAGGCATCAAGCAGGGCTATTGGTCGCAGCTGCAGCAAAACCCAAAAGTGCCGCTCATGAACAAGGCGATCACCGGGCAGTATCCGCCGGGCTCGACGTTCAAGATGGTAACGGGGCTGGCCTCGCTGAAAGCGGGCACCAACACGACCGCGCGGCGCGTGCATTGCCCGGGCTATTTCTATCTCGGCAACCACCGCTTTAATTGCTGGAAGCCCGAAGGGCACGGCGCGCTCAATTTCACCGAGGCGCTGGCGGCCTCGTGCGACACGTATTTCTACACGGTGGGGCGCGAGGCGGGCATCGAGGCGATTGCGGCGATGGGCCGCGAATTCGGGCTTGGCGATGTGCCCGGGCTGGGCCTGAGCGGCGAGAAAGGCGGTATCATGCCGAGCCCCGCCTGGAAGAAAAAAGCGCGCGGCACGGTGTGGAACCCCGGCGAGACGATCAACACCTCGATCGGGCAGGGCGACGTGCTGACCACGCCGTTGCAACTCGCTATCATGGTGGCGCGCATGGTCAATGGCGGCAAAAAAATCCACCCGCGCCTGCTGATGGATGACAAACCCAGCGATGACGGGTTTATCGAAATCGACGAGGCGTTTTTGCAGGCCGCCATGGAAGGCATGACGATGGTGACCAACAGCCCGCGCGGCACGGCCTATGCCAGCGGCATTCGCGAGCCGGGCATGGAATTCGGTGGCAAAACAGGCACCAGCCAGGTGCGGCGCATTACCGTGCGCGGCCAGGACCAGAACCGCATTCCCTGGCAGTTCCGCCACCATGGCCTGTTCGTGGGGTTCGCCCCCGTAGGCAACCCGCGCTATTGCTGCGCGGTGATGATCGAGCATGGCGGCGGTGGGTCTTCCGCCGCGGCGCCGCGTGCGCGCGACATCATGCGCAGCGTGCAGGAAGCGCTGGGCAGCGCGCCCGCCGCCGCCGCGCCCGAGGAGGCGACGGATGATTAACGCCCGCCGCATGAAACGCTGGAAGCAGCGCCTGCAGCACATGCCCATGGGCATGGTGCTGGTGCTGCTGCTGCTGTGCCTGCTGGGGCTTGCCATGCAGTATTCAGCCTCGGGCGGGCATTTTGCCGTGTTCGCGCGACCGCAACTGGCGCGCACGCTGATGGGCCTGGTGCTGATGGCGGGGATCGCCATCGTGCCCACGCCACAGTTGCTGCGCGGCAGTTACGTGGCCTACGGCGCATGCGTGCTGATGCTGGTGGCGGTGGAGATCATGGGGTTCGTGGGCATGGGGGCGCAGCGCTGGATCGGCGTGGGCGGTTTTAACATCCAGCCATCGGAGCTGATGAAGCTTGGTATCATCCTCGCGCTGGCGCGCTATTTCCATAGCGCCACGCTGGAGGGCGCGCGCCATTACCTGCTGTTGCTGGTGCCGATCATCCTGACGCTGATTCCGGTGGGGCTGATTTTGAAGCAGCCCAATCTCGGCACCGCGACGATCGTGAGTTTTATTGCGTTCGCCATGTGTTTCATGGCGGGCATTCGCTGGTATTATTTCGCTGGGGCGATTGGCAGCGTGGCGGCGGCGGCGCCCATCGCCTACCATTTCCTGCATGATTACCAGAAGCGCCGGGTGATGACGTTTTTGAACCCCGACGCCGACCCGCTGGGCGCGGGCTACAACATCATCCAATCGAAAATTGCGATTGGTTCGGGCGGATTTTTCGGCAAGGGATTGCTGCAGGGAAGTCAGGGCCAGCTCGACTTCCTGCCCGAGAAACAGACCGATTTCATTTTCACCATGCTGGCGGAAGAGCTGGGCTTCCTCGGCGCACTCGGGCTGCTGGTGCTGTATGCGATTCTCATCGGTTTTGCGATGTATCTTGCGGTGCGCTGCCGCCATTCGTTTGGGCGACTGATTGCCTCTGGTGTGGCGGCGCTGTTTTTCGTGCATATTTTCATCAACATGGCGATGGTGATGGGCATGATTCCGGTGGTGGGGGTGCCGCTGCCGTTCCTTTCCTATGGCGGATCGTTCCAGCTGGCGGCGCTGATGGGCTGCGGGTTGCTCATGCATGTCTACATCAACCGCGAGCTGCACCTGTCGCGCACGCGCGGCTTCTAGGGCACGAGAAAAACCTCGCCAACCCGCCGATTTCGGGTATAATGCAAAGAAAAAACAAGGGCCAGTCCGTGCGAACCACACGACTCAGAGATTTTCGGCAAGACCAGTCCGGCGCGGCGATCGTGGAATTCGCGCTGGTCGCCACCGTGTTTTTCATGCTGCTGCTCGGCATTGTCGAGTTTGGCCTGTTCATGTTCCACAAAGTGGCGCTGGAATCCATCATGATGCAGGCGGGCCGCGAAGCCACGCTGGGAAAAACCCGTAATACGGGCAACAACAGCCCATGCAACAACACGGGTACGCGCGTTGAGTTTATCAAATGCGAAGTGCTGCGCAAAGCGGAGGGGCTGATTAATCCCAACGAGGTGGTGATTAACGTGAACCGCGTGAACAGCGACAATGGGCTGGGCGGCACCGGCACCTACATTCCCGACATTTGCCTCGACGATCCCAACCTGCCAAGCAGCACCCCCGCGACCTGCACGTTCTATCAGGATGTGAACGGCACCGGTGCCTATGAAGGGGCCGATGCCGCACAGGATATGGGCGCAGCGGGCGAGCTGGTGGAAGTGCGCATCAGCTATCCGTGGCATATCCAGGTGCCATTTCTGAAACAATTTATCGGGGATATGGTGACCAATCCGGAAGGGCAGGTCGTGCGCTCCGGGTCGATCATGATTACCTCGGCCACCGTCGTGAAAAATGAGCCGTTTGAATGATGCTGACACGTTTCATCGCCGATAAGCGTGGCATTGCACTGGTGGAATTTGCCCTCGTGCTGCCGTTTATTTTGCTGCTGCTGTGGGGCTCGCTGGAGCTTGCGCGCTTTATCACCATTGCCCAACGCGTCGATAAAAGCGCCTATGCACTGGCCGATTTGACCAGCCAGTATTTGCCCGCCAGCCCGGCGGCCCGTGCGGGCGAAATCAGCTACCCTGCCCTGCAGAACGATGTGTTCCCGCAATATCGCCGCCTCATGTCGCCCTACGAAGACGAGGCCGATCGTGTGGCGATCCTCACCTCGGTGCGCCGCGAGGGTGGGCAGCTGCTGATTAACTGGCAGGTTGCCGGGGGAGGCACGCTGGGCGGCGATACGGTGCGCAGCATCGTCAACGACGCGGCACCCGGCTATAACACGGCAGTGCGTGGTACCGAGGCCAGTTTCAGTGGTGAAGCGGCAGAAATCCTGAGCGGTGCAAACGGCATGGCAGAGGGCGAGAGCATGCTCGTTGCCGAAGTGTTCTTCTATTTCCGGCCGCTTTTCCAGAACCTGCGCATGGGCGTGCCCGAGCATCAGTTCAGCCTCGGCGAACGCGTCCTCTCCCGCCGCATGTTTATCTATCCGCGCAAGGGCGACCTCACGACCATGCCGCCGGATTTTCAATAGGAGCCTGCGATGACCATGCTGCATCGTTTTCTGGGGGATTCACGGGGCAATGTGCTGATGCTCACCGGGCTGGCCTTTTTCGTGATTATTGCCATTGCCGGGGCAGGCATCGATTTTGGCCGCCAGCAGCTCATGCGCATCCGCCTGCAGCAGGCGACCGACGCGGCAGCGCTGGCCGCCGCCAACATGCCGGTCAACACGCCGGAGACCGTGCGCGAAGCCCGGGCGCTGCGCTATTACCAGCTCAACATGCCCTCCAGCTATCTGGGGCTTGCGCGCCCGGATCCGGTCATCACCATTACCGATACGATTACGGTGGAAGCCGACCGCACGCTGGCCACGAATTTCATCAGCTCGGTGAACGTGAACCAGTTGCAGGCCACGGGGCGCACGGTGGTGCAGCGCGCGCGCGATGCCATTACCAATTACGACGTGCTGCTGGTGATGGATAATTCCGGCTCCATGTCGCGCGCCGATGTGGGCAGCGGCAGCACCACCCCGGCCGCCAACGCTTCGGAAGCGACGCAGCTTGGCCGCAATTACTGCCAGCAGCTCAACCGTGTGAAGGGCCAGAGCCAGCAGGTCTGCCCGCAATGGTATCAGACCTGGGGGCTTTCGAGCGTGGAGGAATGCGTGAGCGCCATCGTCGCCAATTGCCCCACCAACGCCGCCGATTACGGGGTGCTCAACGACACACGCCTGAACGCGCTGCGTTTCTCGGCCAACCGCCTGGTGGATACGTTGATGACCGAAGATAGTGGCAATCGCGTCGGCCTTGTTTCCTGGTCGACATCGCTGCTGGGGACGCAGGTGCTGACCGAGGACACGGGCATCGTGCATGATTTCATCAACCGCCTTTATGCCCATGGCGCGACCAGCAGCAATGCGGGCCTCGCCGCCGCCGAGACGCAGATCAACGCCGCGATCGCCGACGATGCGGGCAATAATCGCGTGCGCGCCATCGTTCTGCTGACGGACGGCTTCAACACCGTGGCCGATGCGGGCTCGCTGCAATACCAATACGTGAACCCTTCGGTCACGTATCCGACCGCGCCGGGCGTGTCGGAGCCCTATCCGGGGTCCGATCGCTATGGCTGTAACCGCTACGAACATTGCGCCGAGGCGGATACGCAAACCCTTGCCATTTGCACGCGCTTGAAAGCGCAGAATGTACAGATCTACACCATCGCCTTCGGTGGCGATGTGACCAGCGGCAACACGCAAGGCCCGGCCGCGCGCGCGCTGATGCAGGCCTGCGCCACGCCGGATGCGGGCGGGGTGCAGCATTTCTTCCCCATCGCGACGGCACGGGAACTCGACGAGATTTTCCAGCAGATCACCACGCAGATTCAGGAATTGCGGATTGCCGAATAAGGCCGCTTAGGCCTGGCGCAGCGTTTCTTCGGGCGATTGCAGTGGCGCGCTTTGCAGCTGGGCTTTTTCCACCACGGCGCGGGGCGCGGTATCGAGCTGCATGGTCGAGCCTTTGGCAATCACGCCGTTATTGCCCTCGGGGGCTTTTTCGTCCTTTGGGGCATGCGGCGTGAGCCCGTGCTGCGCCAGCACGGCGGTGGGGGCCTGCCCGGCATCGATCGCGCGGGCGGCGTCGCGCGTGGCGGCCTGGCCTTTGGCGTTCATGATCTCGACCAGCGCCAGCGTGCGCTCGGGGCGGTCGGGGTCGATCAGGTCATGGCCCAGCATGTCGATGAGTTTCGGCAGCGGGAAATCCGAGCCGCTGCGCGCGGCGGCGTTGTAATCGGCCGGGGTGGTGTGTTTGTAGGCGTAGGTTTCGTTCATCAGCTCGGTGATGCGCTGGAAGATGGGCTGGCTGTGCGCCCAGCGGCCCGTGGCATTGCGGCTCAGCACGTTGTTGAACATTTTCTCCGGCGCGAAGGCCTCGGTGTAATGCTGGTACAGATCGAACAC
The DNA here is from genome assembly GCA_044341105.1 of Rickettsiales bacterium. Lineage (GTDB taxonomy): Bacteria > Pseudomonadota > Alphaproteobacteria > Rickettsiales > UBA3002 > QFOX01. The sequence goes on from JBIISI010000006.1 coordinate 12,172, forward strand.
TTCGCCCAGTGAAATAGGCTGGCCGAGGCCGTTGCGCGGGTTGATCTTGTTGTTCACGAAGGTCACGAGGTCTTCGAACATGGTGGTTTTGCGTTTCCACGTATCGGCAAAAATCTGCACGCCTTTGCCGCCCAGCAGCAGGTCGGTTAGGCCCTCAGAACGCAAGGGAGCTAGAAAAATAAACAGGCTGTCGGAGATAAGGCGGCTCCAGGTCTTCTCGCGATAGTTCGCCACCGTGCGCTGGATGATGCGGTTGTCGCTTTGGGTGATGTCTTTGAAGGTCACCTGCGAGGGCGCGACCCCTTTTTCTTCCGCCACCGTTTCACAGAACAGGTTCTGGATATCGGCGCGCACCATGCGGCTATATTGCCAGCTGAGCAACCCGCTGCCCAAGCCAAGGGATACGCTGTAAGCGGCGTTTTCCATCTCGTTTAGCGGTATGCGTCCGCCAAAGCTGTTTCGTTGTAGCCAGCGGCCGGGGGCGCTGAACATGTTGGTGAGTTTTGCGGTAAGTGTGGTGCCTTCTTTCAGCGGCTCGAACCCGACTTTAGCCCCGCCCCGGAAAATATAGCGGATGATCCATGCCAGCAGGAAGATGCGGGTGAACTCCGCCGTGGGGGCGAGGGTGGATTGGGTCTGGGTGTGGGGTACGGGCACATGCGGCGCAGCCTCGCGCACGATGCCGATCGTGTCGTCATTCGCCGCCTTGGGTAAGGCGGCGTTCGGCGCGGATTGTTGCTGTGCAGGCTGGGCCATAGCACTCCTTTATGCCTTGGATTTTACGCCATTTCGCGCCCGCGAAGGATGAAGATTGCGTGACAGTCGGGCGGCTGGGGCCGCCAGCCATGCGTTCGGGGAATGGGTGGGGTTTTTCCCTGCAATCCTGTGTTTTTACAGGTCATCCCGGGTTTTTCCCGGGATCCGCCGGGCCACCGATTCGGCGCTGGAGGCGAGGCACGGCAGATCCCGGCACAAGGCCGGGATGACATTGATAAACAATGTTTATCAGGTGCTTAATGAAATAAGCGCGGGCAGGGCCAGCACCAGCAGCATGAGCCACGCCACGCCCCAGATGGCCAGCCAGCGGGCGAGGTGGGGGGCTTCCAGCTTCGCGGTGCCGGTGCCGACCCATGGCAGCTGGTAGTGCCGCCGCGCCAGCGGAATGGGGCCGCCCAGCGCAATGCCCAGCAGGCTGGCGATAAAATGCGGCCAGCTGGCCAGCGCATGCTGCATGCCACGGCGCGGGCTGCTGCCCGGCACAAACAGCGCCGCCAGCACCAGCAGCAGGGCGCAAAGCGCGCGCGGCACCGCATCGACCCCGGCGAACAGGCGGGTGGCCACGCCGCCAAAGGCGAGATTGTCGTCGTGCTCGGTGGCGTAGTGCGAGGCGGTGAGGGCGAGGGCGAGGTAGCCCAGCGCGCCCGCCCCGCCGAGCAGCAGGCTCCAGAAGGCAACCCCCACCACGCCCACCGCGAAATAGCGGCTATGGGTGAGGATCTGGTAGCGCAGCAGGCCGTGCTGGTCGGGGAAGAGGTAGTTCGGGCGGGTGATGCTGAGCGGGAGCTTCCCCGCTTTCGCCTGCCGCCAGCGCTGCAGCATGGGCCCCGCATCGAGCGCGAAGGCGAAGATGACCAGCAGCAGCAGCCAATGCGCGCCGATCACCGCGCCCAGCACCATGGCGGGCAGCACGAAAGCGGCGGTGACAATGACGCCGCGCCAGGCCAGCGTGGCCGCATCGCGCTTGCGTTTGTTGAGCTTGCGGCCCAGCGCCAGCGCGGCGCGGCTGATCGTGTCGACCAGCAGTTCGGTGCGCAGCAGGCGCGTGGCCGCCCAGCCCAGCGGCATGGCCAGCGCCAGCGCAATGAACAGCTGCATGGCGCGCGCGGTGAGCAGGCTGAGCAGGGTGGCCGCCATGCTATTCGAGGAAGATTTCGACGCGGCGGTTGAGCGGCTCGCGCACGCCGTCGTCGGTGGCGACATCCGGGTCGGTTTCACCGAACGCGAAATGGTGCAGGATGGTCTCGGGAATGCCCGCCGCCACCAGCGCGTCTTTCACGAGCTGGGCGCGCTGCTCGGAGAGGATGAGGTTGTAATCATCGGCCCCGGCGCGGTCGGTGTGGCCGTTGATGGTGACGCTTACATTGCCGGCGGTTTTGAGGTAGCCGATCAACTGGTCGAGCGCGGCGCGGGCGCTGTCGGTGAACAGGGTGGAATTGAACGGGAAATAGAGCACGGTGGAGGTGGTTTCCACCGGCACGGGCGCGGCTTCGCGGGTGGTTTGCGTGGGGTTCAGCGCGCCGAGGGCGGCAAAAAACGCATCACGCGCATCGGCGATGCGGGGCTCGTCCCAGCCGTTTTCCTGCAGCTCGAGCCAGCGGTCATAGGCGACGACGGCTTCAGCGGCTTGTGCGGGCTGGTCGCTCGCCGCGTCGGCCACGGCGTCGATCAGCTGGCTGCGGGCCTCGGCGAAGGCAGGCTGCATGGTGGCGGGAATGTCCCATGCGGCGGGGTCTTCGGGCTGCACAGGGCGGCTATAGGCGGCCATGAGGCCCTTATCGGCGAAATATTTGCTCGTCCACCAATCGTAGGCGGCGACTTTTTCTTCGGCGAATTCCTGGTAGCGGGTGGCGAGCGCGGCCTGATAGGGGTCTTCCGCCACGGGCGCGTGGCGCAGCTCTTTCAGCGACGTGGTGGTGTCGCAGGCGGTGAGGAGAAAAAGCGCACAAAGCGCACTGAATACTGCACGCATGGGAGAACTTGCCGTTGGTTTTTTGTTTTGTTGGCGAAGCGATAACCCATTTGGCCGGGCCAAACTACCCTAAAATTTACTTGCCCCGGCCCGGCAGATCGCCTATAGCGGCGCAAATTTTTACATCTTTGGAGATTACGACCATGGCGATCGAACGCACCCTTTCTATCCTGAAACCCGACGCGACCGAGCGCAACCTGACCGGTGCGATCAACGCCGTATTTGAAAAGAACGGCCTGCGCATCGTTGGCCAGCGCCGTTTGCGCCTGAGCCGCCAGCAGGCCGAGCAATTCTACATCGTGCACAAAGAGCGCCCGTTCTACGGCGAGCTGGTTGATTACATGATCAGCGGCCCGGTGGTGGTGCAGGTGCTGGAAGGCGAAAACGCCGTTGCCAAAAACCGTGACCTGATGGGCGCGACCAACCCGGCCAACGCTGCCGAAGGCACCATCCGCAAAATGTTCGCGGAATCCATCGAGCGCAACTCGGTGCATGGCTCCGACAGCGCCGAGAACGCGAAGATCGAAATCGATTTCTTCTTCCAGGCACAAGACATCGCCGCCTAAGCGCCGCGAATGCATGCATGAAAAGGGCGCCCCCGGGCGCCCTTTTTTATTGGCGGAAAATGATGGCGCAGGCGTTTTGCGTGGTAGTGGTGAGAGCGTAATCGCCCGCAAAATCGGCGTTGGAGGTGGCGTTGTTGCAGGAATTGCCGGACGGATAGGCATGGATTTTTCCCTGGGCCGGTTTGCCGTCGTCCATTTTCATGTCGATGTTCCAGACCTCCTCCGCTTTAAAGCTCGGCGTATCGGCCCACGAACCGTCATCGCCGCCGATCGTCAGCGAATTGCGATAATCGAGGAGAAAAAGATTACTCGTTGCCCCCGCCCTATTGTCGAGGTAGTTGCTGCCCCACCCTACGGCGCTCCCTGCTTTTGAACGCGGGGAGTTTTCGCCGAACACAGGATCCATCGTGCTGACGGAACCTGAAAGGCCCGTATAGGTTCCCTCAATCAGCCCGGCGGCGGCAAGCTGCCGCCAGAATTGAAATGTTTCGCCGGTTTGGCTTGCTGCCGATGCATTATTGACAAAGCCATCGCCATTGCCATCGCAGGTGCCGGTGGTGCTGGTGGTGGAAATGCCCGCATTGCTGGTGCAGCCGGTGCCGCCCTGATAGCCCCAGAAGCGGGTGCCATCGCGGAAATCGCCCGGCATGCCGAAATATTTGTCGCGGAAGCTGTTGGCGGCGGTGGTATAGCGCTGGTATTCGGTGGTGACGGCGCGCAGTTCGGCGGCGCGAATGAGCGATTGCCCGGCAAGGATACCGCCTGCGAGCAGGCCCAGAATGACCAGCACGATGGAGAGTTCAATCAGCGAAAAACCCGGCGTTTTCATGCTGAAATGATATCGAATTGCGCCGGATAAACCAAGATTTATCTCTGGGTAAGCCGCCCCCACCAGCGCAGCAAACCATAGGCAAAATGGCCCAAGAGAAGGCGTTTTCTGGCTTCCAGCCGTGGCGTTTCGTGGCGCAGCGTTTCGGCCACGCCGCGCAGGGCTTCGGGGTAAAGTTGGTGTTCCAGCAGGTGGATGCGCGCTTTGAGCGATTCGGCGGTGTCGCCCGGCAGGATGGGCAGCGCCTCCTGCAGGATGATTTCGCCGGAATCCAGCTCGGGCGTGACCCAGTGCACGCTGGCGCCATGTTCGCGATCGCCCGCTTCGATGGCGCGGGCATGGGTGTTCAGCCCCTTGTATTTCGGTAGCAGCGAGGGGTGGATATTGATGAGCCGCCCGCGCCATTGCTGCACGAACCCGTCGGAGAGAATGCGCATAAACCCGGCCATCACCACCAGTTCGATCTGGTGGGCGCGCAGGGTGGTGTCGATCATGCGGTCGAAGGCGTCGCGGCTGGCATAATGCTGGTGCGGAATGGTGACGGTGGGCACGCCCGCATCCTCGGCGCGCCTGAGGCCGAACGCCTCTTCGTTGTTGCTGATGACGAGGGCGATGGCGGCGGGATAGGCGGGGTCGCGGGCGGCGTCGAGCAGGGCCTGCAGGTTGCTGCCGTTGCCGGAAATCAGCACGGCGGTGCGAACCGGGCGGCTCATGCGCGCAGGTGGTTGGTGTAGACGACGCGGCTATCGGCGGCGGCGGTGAGCACGCCAATGCCGAACACGGTTTCTCCTGCCGCTTCCAGCTGGCTGATGAGCGTGGTGGCCTGTTCTCTGGCGACGACGAGGATCATGCCGATGCCGCAATTGAAGGTGCGCAGCAGATCGGCTTCGTCGATGCTGCCCACCTGGCGCATCCAGTCGAAGACGGGGGGGAGCTGCCAGCAGGAAAGGTCGATGCGGGCGCTGAGCGACGCGGGCAGCACGCGCGGCAGGTTCTCGGTGAGGCCGCCGCCGGTGATGTGCGCGAGCGCTTTGATTTGCGGCAAATGCGGCAGCAGCGACTGCACGTAAATGCGGGTGGGTTCGAGCAGCGCTTCACCCAGCGTGCAGTATGGCCCGGCGAACGGGGCGGGGGCGGCAAGGTCGGCGCCGCTTTGCGCCACCAGTTTGCGCACCAGCGAATAGCCGTTGCTGTGCACGCCGGAGGAGGCGAGGCCGAGCAGCACGTCGCCCGCATGGATATCGGCGCGGGGCAGCAGCTGGTCGCGGCTCACGGCGCCGACGGAAAAGCCCGCGAGGTCGTAATCCTCGCCGTGATACATGCCGGGCATTTCGGCGGTTTCGCCGCCCACCAGCGCGCAGCCCGCGCGGCGGCAGCCTTCAGCGATGCCCGCGATCACATCGGCGGCGGCATCGACATTCAGTTTGCCGGTGGCGTAGTAATCGAGGAAGAACAGCGGGGTTGCGCCCTGCACGACCAGATCGTTGACGCACATGGCGACGAGGTCGATGCCGATCGTGTCGTGCTTCTGCATGTCCATGGCGAGCTTCAGCTTTGTGCCCACCCCGTCGGTCGCGGAGACGAGCAGCGGGTCGGTAAACCCGGCGGCTTTGAGGTCGAACAGCGCGCCGAAGCCGCCCAGCCCGCCCATCACGCCGGGAATGGCGGTGGCCTTCGCGTGCGGCTTGATGCGCTCAACCAGCGCGTTGCCAGCGTCGATATCGACCCCGGCTTCTTTATAACGTGCATTGCCTGTGGCGGACATATTCGGTACAACAGCTAAATGAATTTCCGCTCTGTTATACAGAAGCTGCGCGCCGGGTCGAGAAGCAAAATGCTGCTTTTCGCATTGCTGGTGCCTGTGAGCGCTCAGGCCAGCATGCAGGACGTGCGGGTGCTGGCCAGCGGCATCGACCGCAGTTCGGCCAAAGCCGAGCAGCTGGCGATCAGCTATGCAAAGCAGCGCGCGGTCTATCTGGTGGCGCGCAAATGGCCGCTCGACGACCCGGCCAAACAGCTCGCCAAATTCACCCGCGAGGATTGGAACGACGTGGTGCGCGGTGCCACCGTGCTGCAGCTGAAACGGCAGGGCGACGTGACCTATGCCGATGTGACGGTGACGGTGATTGACTCGGCGCTGCGCAGTAAACTGGGTGTGAAAGCGGTCGATGTGGCCCCCACCAATGGCCGCCTGCGCAATGTGCTGGCGCTGCCGGTGTATATCAGCGACGGCACGGTGATGCTGTGGAACAAGGAAAACCCGCTGCGCACCCCCCTCTATGCCGAGCTGATGCGGCAGGGCCATGGGCGGGTGATGGTGCCCTCGGGCGATCTCGACGATCTGCGGCTGATCGACCAGAACAACGCGCTGACGGTGAAAACCGAGGACATGGCCGCCATGCGCAAGCGCTATGGGGCGGATGAGATCGTCATCGCCATTTACAACGCGAAACCGACCAAACCGACCGAGCTGCCGTCGATCCTGCTGCGGCGGCTTGACGCGGTGGGCGCGCGCAGCGAAGCGGTGCCGCTGCCGGCGCAGGCCAAAGACCAGAAACCCGCCGCGCGCCTGCAACAGGTGGTGCGGTTGGCGGCGGGCGCCATTGTGCAGATTGCCTCGGCCTCGGGCGACGAGGAGCGCGCGCGGCTGCTGAAAGCGACCAAAGTGCCGGTCACGTTCCAATACGCCAACCCGCGCGAACTGGCGCAAATGCAGCTGGCGCTACGCGACAGCCCGGGCGTGCTCATGGTGGAATACCCGGCCATTGCCCTTGGCGGGCCGATCGAGGCCATCGCCTATTACGAAGGCGAGGCGCAGAAACTGCGTGAAAAATTAAGCAAAGACGCTATTATCGTTCGCCAGAAAGACCAACGCTGGCACCTCTCGTATCGGTAATGCATGACCACCGCCAAAAAATCCCCTGCGAAGAAAACAACGAAGCCGCCGGTGAAACCGGTGGCGGCACTGCCCGAAACTGAGGCAGAGCCACGCCGCCTGCAGGTGCGGCTGGGCCATTCGCTGGTGTGGCTGGTGGTGCTCGCGCTGCTGGGCTGGTTCATCGATGCGGTGGCGCCCATCCTGTTGCCCTTCATCGTCGGTGGGGTGATGGCCTATCTGTTCGACCCGCTGGCCGACCGCATGGAACGCCGCATGAAGCGCAGCTACGCCACGGCGATCATCACGCTCGGGTTTTTCTCGCTGCTGGTGGCGCTGCTCGCCTGGCTCGGCCCGCTGCTGTACCACCAGACCAGCCAGCTGATCGCCAAGCTGCCCGACCTGATGCGCGACCTTGAAGTGCTGGTGCGGGAACAGGGTAAACCGTTGTTCGGCACGCTCAATAAAATCACCGGCGGGCGGGCCGACGCATTGCCGAAAAACGCCGGCGATATTATGTCGCGCGGCCTGTCGCTGGGGGGGCAGATGCTGCTTTCCGTGCTGGCTTCCGGCGGGGCGCTGCTTAACGTGCTGTCGCTGCTGCTGATTACCCCGATCGTGTCGTTCTACCTGCTGCGCGACTGGGATTACGGCATGGCCAAAATCAACCGCCTGCTGCCGCTGGCCTATGCGCCCACCATCCGCTCGCTGGCGCGTGAAATCAACCGCACGCTCTCGGGCTACCTGCGCGGCCAGCTTTACGTGATGAGCATTCTGGCGGTGTTCTACATCGTGGTGCTGAGCCTGATCGGCCTGAAATTTTCGCTGATCGTGGGCTTCCTTGCCGGATTTTTGGTGATCGTGCCGTATCTGGGCACGCTGGTGAGCACCGTGCTGGGGCTGGCCATTGCCTATAGCCAATACGAATTCGGGCCGCTTTTCTGGGCTGCCGCCGCCATTTTCGGGGTGGGGCAGGTGCTGGAATCGCAGATCCTTACGCCGCAAATTGTTGGCGACAAGGTAGGCTTGCACCCGCTCTGGATGCTGTTTGGCATGCTGGCGGGCGGTGTGCTGCTTGGGTTTATCGGGGTGCTGCTGGCGGTGCCCATCACGGCGGTGATTGCGGTGCTGGTGAAATTCCTGATCGGGCTTTACCTCGATTCCCCGCTTTATTCGGAGAAATAAATGCCAGCCCAGCCCACGCAGCTGGTCATGCCGTTCGCCCCCACGGTCAGTTACCAACCGGAAGATTTCATTCACGGCCCGGCCAACGAAGCCGCTTTCGACCTGATCGCGCGCTGGCCCGACTGGCCCTATTCGCTGGTGGTGCTGCATGGGCCGAAGGGCTGCGGCAAAACCCATTTGTGCCATGTATTCGCCGCGCAGGCGCAGGCCATGTTCCTTGACCCCGCGCGCATCGGCACCGCCCCGGCCGATCAACTGCTGGCGGGTCACCATTGCTGGATCATCGACGGGCTGGAGCGCGTGGCCGATAGCGCCGCGCTGGCGCAGCTCATCAACCACGCCCGCGCCCGCGGCGATTACCTGCTGATGACCGCGTCCACTCCGCCCGCACAGCTTGCCATTGCACTGCCCGACTTGCGCTCGCGGCTGGCGGCGCTGCCGGAAATCGGCATCGCCCTACCCGACGATATGCTGCTGAGCGCGGTGCTGGCGAAATCCTTCGCCGACCGGCAATTGCGCGTGGCACCGCAGGCGCTGGCCTTCGCTGTGGCGCGGCTGGAACGCAGCTTCGAGGCCGCCCAGCATTTCGCGGCGCTGGTCGATGAGGCCTCGCTGGCCACAGGGGCGCGCGTAAATATGGTACTCATGCGCCAAATTCTGCGTTAAGATTGCCTCGCCTAGACGCCTATGCTTAACGAGGCAGGATGAATGCACAGAACATATCGCTGAAAGAATCCCGTAACCGGCTTTCCAATGTGCGGGTGATGGTGGCCGATCGCAACGCGCGCACGGCCAGCCTCGTGCATAGCGTGCTGTTCTCGTTCGGCTTCCAGAAGATCCAGCTTTTCACCCGCGCCGAAGAAGCACTGAACACGCTGCGCACCTCGCCGTTCGACCTGATGATTACGGAATGGGAATTGGCGGGCAGCGATGGCATCGAGCTGGTCAAAGCCATTCGGCAGGCCAAAAACGAGCTGCTGCTGCGCCGCGATATCCCCATCATCATGCTGACGGCGAAAGCCGAGCTGGCCGCCGTGCACGCCGCGCGCGATGCGGGCATCACGGAATTCCTGGTGAAGCCGTTCACCGCGGCCACGCTCTCGCACCGGCTGGTGCAGGTGATCGACAATCCCCGTATTTTTATTGATGCGCCGAACTATACCGGCCCCGACCGTCGTCGGCGCGAAGGCCCGCCCGACACGGGCGAGCGCCGCGGGGCCGAGGCCAGCACCCCATCGGAAGCGCCCAGCGACCACACCACCCTGCCGCCCAACCGCGAATTGCAGAAAAAAATCGGCGAGGATGTGAAAGGCGACCAGCTCTTCACGCCACGGCTGATTGAAACGGCGCAAAAAGACCTGCAGAAAAAGGAAGGCGCCTTCCTCGATTGGGCCAAGCAGGACGTGGAATCGCTGGAAAAGTCGTTCGCCGAATTGCGGCGCAACCCGCAAAGCCGCGAAGCGTATAATGCGCTCATGCAGGCGGCCTATACCATCAAATCGCAGGCGGGGATTTTTGGCTACCATCTTGGCACGCAAGTCGCGGGCAACCTTGTCGAGTATATGGAGAAATCGCCGAAGCTCAATAACGAGGGCCTGACGGTACTGCGCAAGCATATCGACACGATCGCGGTGATTTTCCACCAGAAAATCAAGGAGCCGACCTCCGGCGTGGGCCGCGACCTGCTGAGCGCCCTGCAAAAACTGGTTTCGCGTTTTTAACCTCAGGCGACCGTAATCAATCCGCTTTGCGGCGAGGAGGCATCGGCCACGCCCGCGCGCATGCGCCCGGCAAGGTGCGACATGCGCCCGGCTTCCACCGCCAGTTTCATGGCGCGCGCCATGGCAATGGGGTCGCCTGCTTTGGCGATGGCGGTGTTGAGCAGCACGCCGTCGCAGCCCAGCTCCATGGCGATCACGGCGTCGGAGGCCGTGCCGATCCCGGCATCGACCAGCACGGGCACGCGGGCATGCGCGACGATGGTCGCAATCGCCTCGGGGTCCTGGATGCCGAGGCCGGAACCGATCGGCGCGGCAAGCGGCATGATGGCGACGGCCCCCGCCGCTTCCAGCTGGCGGGCCAGGGGCGCATTGGCGGTGGTGTAGACCATCACGTCAAACCCGTCGCGGGCGAGCAGCTCGGTGGCGCGCAGGGTTTCCGCCTCGTCGGGCAGCAGGGTGGTTTTATCGCCGATCACTTCGAGTTTGACGAGCTTCCAGCCGCCCAGCTCGCGCGCGAGGCGCAGGGTGCGGATGGCTTCCTCGGCGGTGTAGCAGCCGGCGCTGTTGGGCAAATAGGTGTAGCGATCCGGCGGCAGGGCGGCTTGCAGGCTTTGCTCGCCGGTGGCGGCAAGGTCCATGCGCCGAATGGCGACGGTGACGATTTCGGCACCGCTGGCTTCCACCGCGGCGCGGGTTTGGGCAAGGTCGGCGTATTTGCCGGTGCCGACCAGCAGGCGCGAGGTGAACCGGCGGCCCGCGATGATAAAATCGTCGCCCATCAGCCGCCCCCGATGAAGCCGACGATCTCGATGCGGTCGCCGTCCATGATGGGGGTGTGCGCGTAGTCGGCGCGGGGCACAATGGCGAGGTTGCGCTCAACCGCGACGCGGCGGGTGTCGAGCGCAAGCGCGGTCACCAGCGCCGCAACCGTGGTCGCAGCGACCGTCGCCTCTTCGCCGTTGAGGGTGATTTGCAGTGCGCTTTGGGCTGTGCTAGACATGCTGGCTATGTAGAGATTTTCTCCCGTCCCCGCAACAGGCGATCCATGAAAACCATCACCATCCTGAACGGCCCGAACCTGAACCTACTGGGCACCCGCGAGCCGGAAATCTACGGCCACACCACGCTGGCCGATATCGAGGCGATGTGCCGCGAAGCTGCCGCCGCCCATGGGTTTGCGGTTGAATTCAAGCAAAGCAACCATGAGGGCGAGCTGATCGACTGGGTGCAGGCAGCGCGCGCAGGCGCGGGCATCATCATCAACGCCGGGGGCTACACCCACACTTCGGTTGCGCTGCACGACGCGCTGCGGGCCGCCACGGCCCCCATCATCGAGGTGCATTTGAGCGACCCGAAAACGCGCGAGCCGTTTCGCCATGTCTCGTTCATCGAGCCGGTGGCGAAGCGCAGCATTTGCGGCCACGGCGCGCAGGGCTATGTGATGGCGATTGCCGCGCTGGCGGAAGGCGCATGAGCGAAGCGCTGACGCCGGACATGCTGCTGGTCGCCTACGCGAACGGCTACTTCCCCATGGCGCTCGAGCATGACGATCCCGAGCTGTATTGGTTCTCGCCGACCGAACGCGGCGTGCTGCCGCTGGACGGGTTCAACATTCCGCGCGGGCTGGCGCGGGCCATGAAGAAGCACCGTTTCACCCTCACCGTTGACCGCGATTTCGAGGCGGTGATCCGCGCCTGCGGCGAAATTACCCGCCACCGCAAAGACACTTGGATCAACGAAGAAATTGTGCAGCTTTATTGCGCCCTGCACCGTATGGGCCACGCCCATTCCATCGAGGTCTGGCTGGAGGATGATACTTCCTTGCGTAGCGCCGAAGCTGCGGGAGCCGCGAAGCGGCAGGGGTCAGCGACCGACGGGAGCGAAGGGGGGGCAAGCCCCTCTTCGCATCATAAACTCGTCGGCGGACTGTATGGCGTGAGCCTCGGCGGGGCGTTTTTTGGCGAGAGCATGTTCAGCCGCGCGAGCGAAGCCAGCAAAATTGCGCTGGTCACGCTGGTGGAGATTTTGCAGGAAGCGGGCTACCAGCTGCTGGATACGCAATACGTGAACGAGCATCTCACGCAGTTCGGCGTGCAGGCGGTGAAAAAGAAAAGCTACATGACAAAACTGGCGAAGGCCCTGAGCGCTTCGCCCAACCCCAGCACGCGCTTTTCCACCGTTTCGGTGCGCAGGGGGCTTGCCTCGGCATCGAGCGTGAGCGCGACCTGAGCGTCGTGCCATTGCAATTTCGCGTGGTAGAGATTGCCCGCCTTGCCGCCCGATAGCTGGAAGGCGAGGTTGGCAGCGAGGCCGACGCAGCGCGCCCATTGGCGCTCGCGCTCATCGAGCAGCTTCAGCTCATGTTTCTCGCCCTTCCATTTGCTCTGGTAACGATAGAACAGCGCCAGCGCGAGCATAATGCGTTCTTTGTGGTCGATGCCCTTGAGCGAGGATTGAATGATGCGGTGATAGGCCCATTGCGCGCGGAAATTGGGGTCGATCGACCAGGCCAGCTCCGACAGGGTGCACAGCGCGCGGCGCAGGCGCGCCCACATAATCGGCTCGCCGTCGAACAGCGGTTCCATCCATTGGAACAGCTCGCGGCTGTAGCTGCCGGTGCGGCCGATCAGCGCCGCGAGATCGTTGGCGGAGGCGAGCAGGGCATCTTCTTTTTTCTTCTTCTCGTCGAGCAGGTCGTAGAAGAACCCTTCGCGGATGCCGCTGACCGAGAACATGACCTGTGGTGCGCCGCTTTGCTGCAGCAATTGCTGCAGCACGATGGCGGTAGGAACGAGCGTGGCGGCGCGCTTTTGCGACATGCCGGGCAGCGCGGCAATCTGCTCGGGACTCATGGCAAGCAGCTTCTCGACCATCTGGGTGATGCTGCGGCGGCCCATCACGTATTCATGCACGATATCGAGCGGGTAGCCGGTTTTGCGCATGTGCAGTTTGGCCAGGGCGCGGAACCCGCCGCCAATGGCATAGATGCACGGCGCGTGCGTGGATTTCAGCCAGTCGACGCGGGCCAGTTCCTCGGCCACCAGCTTTTCCATTTTGCCGAGGTGATTGTCGGTGCTGTCGATGATGCGCAGCGAGCCGAGATAGAGGCTGGCCGTTTGCCCCACACGCGTGCGCTCGATGGTGGCCAGCTCCATGCTGCCGCCGCCGAGATCGGCCGAGATGCCGAGCGGTTCATGCACCGAGGCGAGCACGCCCTGCGCGGCGTATTTCGCTTCCTCGTCGCCGGTGATGACGCGCACCTTCACGCCATGTTCGGCTTCGATGCGGGCGACGAATTCGCCGCCGTTTTTCGCGTCGCGCACGGCGGCGGTGGCGAGGATATCGAGGCTGGCTACTTCCAGCCGGCGCGCCATCACCAGAAAGCGCGCGATGGCGATGTGCGCCTGCGCCACGCCTTCGGGGTTGAGCTTGCCGGATTTGGCAAGCCCCTTGCCCAGCGCGCACATGTATTTTTCGTTGAACAGCGGCAGCGGCACGCGCTTGAGCGCGTGGTAGACCACCATGCGCACCGAGTTGGAGCCGATATCGATAATGGCCACCAGCCCTTTGGGGTGGTCGGCGCTGGCGGTGTTGTATTCAATCGGCATGGGCTAGCTGTGCTTGGTTTTCTTGGGCGTGGCTGCCATATCCGCTGCCGCCGCGTCGCGCAAGGCTTTGCCGCGACCCGAGAGCGAGGGATTGGTCATGAAATAGTCGTGCGCGGCGAAGGCACCCGCATCGGTGGTGATGCGCCGGTAGCTTCCATCGGCCTCGAGCAGCCAGCTCTGGCGCTCGTCTTTCAGGTTGGCGACCATGATCTGTTCCAGCACCTGCCGGTGCACGGTGGGGTTCTCGATCGGCACCATGATCTCGACGCGGCGGTCGAGGTTGCGCTGCATCCAGTCGGCGCTGGCGATGTAGACCCGCGCGTTCCCCGAAGGCATGGGCTGGCCATTGCCAAAGCAGTAAATGCGCGCATGTTCAAGGAAGCGGCCGACGATGGATTTCACGCGGATATTCTCGGAAAATCCGGGAATGCCTGGCTTGAGGCCGCACACGCCGCGCACCACGAGGTCGATCTGCACGCCCGCCTGCGAGGCGGCGTAGAGCGCATCGATCACGCCTTCGTCGATCAGCGCGTTCATCTTCGCCCAGATGCTGGCGGGGCGGCCCGCTTTGGCGTGCGCGATTTCTTCGCCGATCAGTTTCAGCAGCGTTTTGCGCAGCGTGAGTGGGGCGACGGCGAGCTTCTTGAACTTCGCCGGTTTGGCGTAGCCGGTGATGTAGTTGAACACATAGGCCGCGTCTTCGCACAAGGCCGGGTCGGTGGTGAAGAAGGACAGGTCGGTATAGACCTTCGCAGTGGCGGGGTGGTAGTTGCCGGTGCCGAAATGCGCGTAGGTGCGCAGGGTGCCATGCTCGCGGCGGGTGACGAGCGAGATTTTGGCATGGGTTTTCATGTTCACGAACCCGTAGACCACCTGCACGCCCGCGCGTTCCATGTCGCGCGCCCAGCGAATGTTGGCCTCCTCGTCGAAGCGGGCTTTCAGCTCGACCAGCGCGGTGACCGATTTGCCGCGCTCGGCGGCCTCGATGAGGGTTTTCACGATCGGTGAATCGTGGCTGGTGCGGTAGAGGGTTTGCTTGATCGACACCACCTGGCTGTCGCGCGCAGCCTGGCGCAGGAACTGCACCACCACGTCGAAGCTTTCATACGGGTGGTGGACGATGATGTCTTTCGCCTGAATGGCGGCAAAGCAATCGCCGCCGTAATAGTTGATGCGTTCGGGGAAGCGCACGTTGAACGGCACGAAGCGCAGCTCGGGCCGCGGCAGGTCGGCCAGCTCCGCCACCTGCGCGAGGCCCACGATGCCTTCCACTTCCATGAGGTCGGCTTCGGTGTTCAGGTGCTCCATCATGAACTGGTTGAGCTTGGGTGCGTTGTGCGACTGGGTTTTCACGCTGACCACCTGCCCGAGGCGGCGCTTTTTCACCGCAATGTCCATGTTGCGCATCAAATCTTCGGCCTCCTCCTCAATCTCGAGGTCGGAATCGCGCACGATGCGAAACAGCGCGCTGTGATGCAGGGTGAAGCCGGGGAACAGCGTGTCGAAGAACAGGGTAATGACGTCTTCCAGCAGCACGAAACGGTTGGGTTTGCCGCTATCGAGCCGCACAAAGCGCGGCTGGCCGCTGGGGAAGGGCACGAGCGCCGTGTGGCGGCCCTTGCGGCGCGGCGGCGACAGCTCCAGCACCTGCACCAGCCCGAGATTGGGAATGAACGGGAACGGATGCGCCGGATCGACCGCGATGGGGGTGAGGATGGGAAAAATATTGGCGGCGAAATACTCGCGCAGCCAGCTTTTGTCTTTGGGCGAGAGCTGGGCGCGGCTGAGCACATGGATGCCCTGTTCCTCGAGCGTTTTGCGCAGCGCGATCCA
The DNA here is from genome assembly GCA_044341105.1 of Rickettsiales bacterium. GTDB lineage: Bacteria > Pseudomonadota > Alphaproteobacteria > Rickettsiales > UBA3002 > QFOX01. The sequence goes on from JBIISI010000006.1 coordinate 27,538, forward strand.
GCATTGCTGCTGGCGCATGATGAGCGTGTGTGCGGCTTCGGTGATTTTTTCGAGCTGTTTTTTGGGGCTCAACCCGTCCGCCGACATGGTCTGAATGCCGTGCTCGACCTGGTCTTTCAGCCCGGCGATGCGCACCATGGTGAACTCGTCGAGGTTGGTGGCGGAGATCGACAGGAAGCGCACGCGCTCGAGCAGCGGCGTGGTCGGGTTTTCGGCCACTTCCAGCACGCGGGTGTTGAAGGCAAGCCAGCTCAGCTCGCGATTGATATAGCGGTGCTGCGGCTTGGCGAAATGTTTCGCGACGCTGCGCTCGTCGAGCTGGGGCAGGGGGGTGGCGGCTTTGATCATCTGGCGCTTGTCTCGTGGCGGGGGCGTGCTACATGGAAGGCATGAGCCATCCTAGCGCAAGCGCCAGCCCGATACAACGCCGCATCAGCCTGCTTCGCCACGCCGAGGCGATGCCCGAGCGCGGCGGCGATGATAGCGAGCGCCCGCTGAGCGAGGCGGGGCGCGCGCAGGCGGCGGCGCTAGGCGTGTGGCTGCGCGAACAGGCGCTGGCCCCGCAATTCGTGGCCTGCTCGACCGCGCTGCGCACCCGCGAAACCCTCGCCCTGCTGCAGCTCGATGCGCCGGTGGATTACCGCGCGAGCCTGTACCTGGCCAGCGCGGGCGATATGCTGGCGCAGTTGCAGCAGCTGGATGCCAGCGTGCAGCATGTGCTGCTCATCGCGCATAATCCCGGCATGCACGGGCTGGCGGCGTTGCTCGCCGGCGAGTATGCGCGCGAGGCCGATGCCGACCAGCTGGTGGGGCGCTACCCGACCTGCGGGTTTGTCTCCATGAGTTTCATGGGCGATTGGGCGCCGCTTGCGCCGCAGGCCGCCACGCTCGATTTACTGCGCTTTACGGCTGGCTATTAAGTGGTGGCCGGTGGGCCACCGCTGCCGCCGGTGCTAGCCCCGCCGCCCGGTGGGGGTGGTGGTGCGGCGGCGACTTTCTTCTTATTCTTGCGCGGGTCATAGGGCTCCTGCGTCGGCACGGCGGTGGGCGGCAGCAGGCGCTTTTTGAAGAAGCCGTCTTTGAAGTAGAAAATCTTTTTGCACTTAATGGGCGCGAAGGATTCGACGAGGATGATCTGCTCGTCCCTCGGCAGCTGGATCACTTCCTGCGGCAGCAGCAGCGCGCGCTGGGTTTCCGACACTTGCAGCGTGCGCGAGCCGGGATTGAAATCGATGAATTTTGGTCGGTTATGCGATTGCTGCACGGCGGTTTTGTTGCCGATAAGCTGCGAAATCATGTTGGCGGTTTCAATGTTGTTCGCCGAGAAGGTGACGCGGTAATAGGAGTTCGAGAGGAAGCTGTTCATGCCCGCTTCCTCGTAGATGCCTTTGAGCTGCTGCGTATCCTGCACGATGAGGAACAGCTTCACGCGGTAGCCGCGGAAATAGGCGATGCCGATCTGGAATTGCGGCATCTCGCCCAGCGACGGGAACTCGTCCATCATGAACATCACGCCGTGCGGCTCGTCTTTTTTCGGCATGGCGCGGGTCATGAAGTCGGTCGCCTGCTGGTAGAACACTTTCAGCAAGGGCTCGAGGCGTTGCAGGTTGTCTGGCGTGACGCCCACGAACACGCTTTGTTTTTTCTTCTTCAGCGTCTGCAGGTCGAAATCCGAGGTGGCGGTGGTGGTGTCGATGAGCGGGTTCGCCCAGAGTTCCAGCCCCGAGTTGAGGGTGGACACTACGCCCGAGCGTTCCTTATCGGCCTTCTGCAGGAAGGCGGCGATGTTCATGTAGGCGACGGGGTGGATTTTGCCGCCGATCGTGTCGAGCACGACCGCGAGGTTGTAGACCACGTCGTCGGAGCGCATGGTGCGCACCACTTCGCCGAAGCTGGTGATTTTCTCCGGCACGGCGCACAGGTAGAGAATCACGCCCAGCATGAGCGAGCGGGCCTCGTTCTGCCAGAATTCCTGCTCGGGCAGCACCAGGTTGCAGATTTTCTGCACGTCATCCACCATCTGGCCGGGCTTGTCGGAAATCCAGTCGAGCGGGTTGTAGCAATGCGACAGGCCGTTGGGGTCGGCGGGGTTCCAGTAATAGCAGGGCTGGCCCAGCTTGCGGTTGCGGAAGCCCGAGGTAAGCTCAAAGTTCTCGCCCTTAATATCGTGCACAACGATGGATTCTTCCCAGAAGAGCAGGTTCGGGATCACGAAGCCGACACCCTTACCCGAGCCGGTCGGCGCGAAGAGCAGCACGTGCTGGAAATCATCCGCCACGAGGTAATTGGCGGCGCCGGTGCGGCCCATGAGCAGGCCCTTCTTGGCGCGCAGTTTGGCGCGGCGGATATCGCCCTCGCTCGCCCATTTGGCGTTGCCGTGGATGGATTCTTTCGCGCGCATGGGGCGGAAATCCATCAGCGGTGCGCGCATGAGGAACAGGGTGATGAGGCCCATGAAGAAGCCCGCAATTGGCGGCCCGTAAAACAGCGAGGTGAAGCGGTCGTTGAAATAGTAATATTCGTAGGAGCGGCCGTAATTCGGGTCTTTGATCGCGCCCTGCACGCCCTTGTGGTATTTGTAATAGGTCATGGGCAGCACCCACGGCGGATTCACCATGACGGCGGCGTAGGTGCGGATGGTGGCGACCGGCTGCTGCGCGGCTTTTTTGTAATGCATGTCGCCCAGCATGTAGCCCGCCCACAAGCCCAGATAGGTCGGGATGCCAAGCACGATGGTAAGCACTGTCAGCAACAGCAGCTTGTTCATCAATGCTTTCATGTGTTCGGGCATGGGCGGGATGCTAGCGCATCCGGGCGCGAGTTGCTAGTCGCGAGTTACGACCGGCTAGGCCATCGGTTTAAAATAAATCTCGCTGACATAGCGGCGGCCTTTTTCGCCGCGTTTGAGCTGGATGATGACCTGAATCACGCTTTCGACATATTCCTTGATCTGCTCACGCGTGATGCCGAGATCGGCCTGCATGATCATGAGGATCAGCTGCTCGATGGCCAGGCGCGGCGAATCGGCGTGAATGGTGGCGATGGAGCCGGGATGGCCCGTATTCACCGCACGCAGGTAGGAGAAGGCCTCCGCCCCGCGCAACTCGCCGACGATGATGCGGTCGGGCCGAAGGCGCAAACAGGCTTCGATCAAATCCTGCGTGGTAACTTTGGCGCGGCCCTGCCCGCCCTTGCTCACCATCATATGCACGCGGTTGGGAATATGCTCGATATTCACCTCGCGCGCGTCCTCCACGGTGATGATGCGCTCGCTGCTCGGAATCTCTTTCAGCGCGGCGTTCATGAAGGTGGTTTTGCCGGTCGAAGTGCCGCCGGAGACGATGATGTTCTTTTTCGATTTCACCGCGAGGGCGATGAATTCCTGCACCTTGCCCGCCTCGTAGAGGGCTTGCAGCACATCGTCGGCGGCGTCGTGCTGGCCGAGTCCGGTTTTGGTCTGGCCGAACGCGCCGAGCTTGGCGTAGCCGTCGAGCGACAGGTCCATCGCCGTCTGTTTGCGGATCGACATGGCCACGCCGTTATCGGCGCAGGCGGGGGGAAATACGATCTGGATGCGGTAGCCGCCGGGCAGGGTGGCGGAAAGCAGCGGCTTTTCTTCCGAGATGACCTGGCTGGTCGATTGCGCCACGAGATGGGCCAGTGCGCGCATATGGTCGAGCGTCATGGCCGGGAGTTCCTCGCGGCGCATGTCGCCGAACTTCTCGACCCATGCTTCGCCGGGGCGGTTGATGGAAATTTCCTGAATGCCCTCTTCCGCAAACAGCGCATCGAGCGGCGCAAGGAAGGTGTCGAGTGCGGTGAGCGACATTACTCGATCACCCGCGCACCGCTGGCATCGTTCGGGAAAACGAGGTCGCGGTTGACGAACACATTCACTTTCGTGCCCTGATCGACAAGGATCGACGGCCCGAGATTCAGGTAGCGTTGCAGGAAGCTGTCGGTGGTGGAGCCGAGGCGGTTCAGCGCATTCACCGTGGCGGTGGTGGCGCCGTCGCCCGACTGGGTGGTGCCGCCAATCGACGAGTTGGTGGTGCTGGTGGTGCCACCGCCGGTGATTTCATCCGAGCCGATGGCGACGCCGATGGTAATCAGGCTCGACATGATGGCGCGCGAGAAAATCTGCTGAAATTTGGTATCGACCTGCCCGCCGATGCCCGCCTGCCCAAGCTGATCGACCAGCGGCGAGTTGATCATGACATCGACCCCGTCGGGGCGGATCACGCGCGTCCACACCAGATAGACGCGGCTTTGGCCGCCGAGCAGGCTGGTATTGTAGGTGCCGATCAGGCGCGAGCCTTTGGGAATGAGCGGCTGGGTGCCCGCTTCGGCGAACACGTCGCGGCTGACGATGGCGCGCACCGGCCCCGGCAGTTCGGTGTTGATGATGGATTCGGTGGTGGCCTGAATGATGCGGCCCTGCGCGATGGTGCGCTGCAGGTTGCCGATGCGGGTGGCGACCACGCGGTCGGCCTTGGTGTTGGCCTTGCCCACCTTGCTGGCGAAATCGAGGTTGGCATCTTCGGATACGGCCTCGTCGCTATTGCCGGTGACGGCGGCACTCAGGCTGCTGCCGGAATTATGCATGATGAACATGTCCGAGCGCATCCGCGCCTGCTGGCGTTCTTTCTCGGCCGAATCGTTTTTCGGCTCCAGCAGGCCGGTAACATTGGTGGCTTGCGGAATGGGAGGCGGAGTAAAATTATTCGGCGGTACGGGCGGTTCTTCAATGGTGGGCAGCGGCGGCACGGCCACCGGGGTTGCGGGGGCGACGGTGGCTTCCTTGGGTTTTTCGACGGGTTTCTCGTCGTCTTTTCCACCGGAAAAAATATTGTAGAGCAGGAAAAGAATCACCGCACCGATGATGCCGATCACCAGTTTAACCCGTCCGGGGGCCGCGGCCACGCTGGGGCGGCCTTCATCGAGCGGTTCGCTCTCCGGAATGGCGAACGGATCGGGATTTTCGCCGTTATTCAGGTTGGCGAACGGATCTTCCGGCGGCGGTGGGGGAGGAGGGGGCGTGCTCATGCGCCGCTCGATTCGTTATACACGATCACCTGCCCGGCACTGGTGCTGAGGGCAAAACGCTGGGCAATAGCATCGACCGCGTAGATGCCCGGTTCGGTCTGGCGCGCGACCAGCGGCAGCGTTTCACCGCCCGCGGTAATCATGGCAAAGCGCGATGCCGGGGTGCTGCGGAATTTAAAGTAGGTGCGGCGGCCATCATCGTAGATTTTGATGGGGGCGGCGCTGCCGGGGCCGCTGAACGTGTAGCGGAAATTGAGGGCGTTGCTGGCCGCAGCGGGTTGTGCAGCGGCAGCGATGGGGGCCGGTGCCACGGGTATGGGCGGCGGGGCCATGTGTGCCACCGGCGCAGGGGTATAATGGGCAGGGGCGCCGGCCATCTCATCGGGGTAGAAGAAGCGCACGACATAGGTGAGTTCTTCGCTGCCGAAAACGGCATCGGCGCTGCTGGAACGCAGGTCGAACTGGTAGGCGCGGAGGTTGGTGACGACGGTCATGTTCGTGGCGGCGTTTTCTTCCTGCGCGCGAATGAACAGGCGGCGCCCCGCCGGAATGATCTGCCACGCCACGCGGTCGCCCACCGACACGGTTTCAATGACTTCTTTCAGGCCGAATTCAATGTTGCTCTGGTACCCGTAATGGGTGGTGACGGTGTACACCTCGTTGGGATTGTAGACGAGCGTCTTGATACGGCTATCGGTGACGATCGGCACCTGCGCAATGGCTACGGCAGCCGGCAGCGTGGCCAGCAATGCGCTCATCAATCGAAGCAGGGCAAGACGCGCCATTATACGAGCTCCCGGGTGATCTGGTAACTGATGACTTGGAAACCGAGCGGGTTCAAGAATTTTTCCGCTTCGTTGATTTTCAGGTCGGTGTAGTCGAACGTGATGGTCGCCACCCAGCGGGTGTTCACATCGGCCGCGTTGGGCATGATATCGGTGGTAATGAGGCGCACCTGAATGATGCGCGGCTGGCGCACCCCGGGTTTGGCGTTGGGGTTGGGCGAGACGATGTAGTTCATCGACACGATGTTGATATTGCGCATGCCCTGCATGCCCAGCCGCGCGGTGATGCTGTTTTTGTCGGTCGGGCTGATGGTTTTTCGGTACTGGTAGAAAATACCCTGCGAGCTCATCAGCCGCACGATATTGTCGTTGGAAAGGCGCACGGCGGGATTGTAGCTTTCGCGGGCGCGCAGGTAGGTGGCAACGAAATATTTGTCGATCGCTTCGCTGGCGACGTATTGGCCCGCTACGGCCGGGTCGACCGCCTGCACGATGCCACTTCTTTCTTCGACCTGCAGCAGGTAGGGCTCGACCGATTTAAGCGGGGCGAGGCGCGCGACGGTGAACACGGCCACCAGCGCCACTGCCAGCGCCACTAGCGCCAGCAACGCCAGCATATTGCGCTGCGTCAGCACATGCTGGTACTTGTCTTCGTACCAGTGCTGCGCCTCGTCGGCGGACCGTTGTGAACGCTTTAGCACGCGCGACTTTACCCCATCTTGTCATTACGCCAGATGGCCATGACTATATCTGGGGAAGTGATGATTGCAAGCGCCCTCGGCGCGATGCGCACAGGCTATTCCTGACGGTCGCCGTGCGGGTTGATGAGGTAATTGCGCATGGTGCCGATCAGGCCGGGATCACGCTCTTTTGCGGCTTCGCTTGTGCCCTCTCCGGCACCGAACAGCATGCGCTCGAACCCTTGCTTCACGCCGGTCGCCGTGCGCTCGATGGAGGTGCCGCCTTTATTGTCGGGGCCATAGGTGAAGCCGCTGGTGAAGCCGCGGCCGAAACTGCTGATCAGCCCTTCACCCGGTGCGCGGGCCACGGCGCGGCCACCACCGCCCATGCCTTCACCGCCGCCCAATTGCGGGGCGTAATACCCGCCCATGCCGCCGGCGAGGTACTGCGCGAGTTGCGGAATCATGCCGAGCAATCCATCGACCAGGAAGGCCAGTACCAGCAGCGAAATACCCCCGGCCGCGGCAAATTTCAGCAACGCATTGAGCAGCTCTTTCTGCGCGCCGGTGGCGTTTTTATCGGGCGGCGCTGCCATGGTGAGCACGGTGATGGGTTTGGGCGGGTCATCTTTGCATTGCAGCTGGCCCTTGCCGAGGAAATTTTTGTAATCGCCGGTGATTTCCGAGCCGGTCTCGCTGTTGACGACGCGGAACTGGCAGATCGTGCAGTATTTCCACGGCAGGGTCACCGAGGTGCTGACATGGGTTTCCTCGGTGGGCATGACAATGCCGACAAAGCTGCTGGTAATGTGGCTGACATTGATGGAAACGACAAAAGTGAGGAACGCGAACACCAGCACCATCTGCAGCGCGAAACTGGCCAGGTAGCCCAGCCATTTATCGAATTTATCGCGCGTTTGCTGGAACAGGGCGAACGACAGGAAAATCGGCGAAACGGTAATCAGGAAGGCGATGCCGATGATCGCGTAAATATAGCCGAACACGGCGCGGAAAAAGGTGACGGCCACACGGAAGATAATGGCAAGGCTCAGGTAAAAAAGCGGCGGAAAGGCCACCGCCATGATGGCGATGGCGGCAAACACGGCATCCTTGCACGCATTGCTGGCCTCGAATTCGGTGAGCCCGACATAGGCCGTGGCGTAGCCGATGGCGGTGCTGAGGAAATGGTCGAGATGGCCATACACATCGGCGCCGGTGGTGGTGGTGTCCTGATACAGCCCGGAAAGCGCGATAGCGATGCCCTCACGCGCGCCTTCGACAAAGAAGCGGTACGCAATGCCGATCATGTATTCCGCCTGCGTGGCGAAGGCGATGACGAACGCCATTTTAATGAGGAATTTCTGGTATTCGCGCGCGGTGGCGGGGATAACCCCCACCGTGAAGCCTACGCCGAAGAACGTGACCGCCAGCGTGACCACGCCGGTCACAATGGGGGTGAGCCGATAGACCACGCCGCAATAAAGATTGCCCATCAAATCGCTGGAGAGCTGCTCGAAATTGCACACCAGGAAGGAGAAGACGTTGGAGAAGGTAAGGGTGGTCGGGCAGCGCATGCCGCTGTCGTAAAGTTCGCCGCTGGCGCGGCCTGCGCTGCAGGTGAAACTTCCGGCGCCGCCGGTGGCCTGCGCGTAGCCGGGCTGGGTGAGAAACAGGAACAGGGCGAACACGGCGAGGCTCGTAAGCGCGGCCCAGAAGAGACGGTCGATGCGCTCGCTCACGGTCATAGCGGCGCTCCGAAACCCATCAGTTCCGATAACAGGTCGGCCGGCGATTTTTGCGGCGCGATGACCGGGGTGCGGCCACTCAACGTATCGTAATGCACGCCGAGATTGCTGAGGTCGATTTTCAGCAGGGTGGCTTCATCGCCGCGCTTGAGCAGCACGTGATGCGCGCCGCGCTGCATGTAATGCAGGGTGGCGATGTCGCCTTCGCTGAGGCCGAAGCCGAGCGCGTATTCGGCCCCGGCCTGCTCGTCGGGCATGGCGAAAATGCTGGCGGCCCGCCCGGCAACGGCCGGGGTGAACGCGAGTGCGCTATCGCGCACAATGTCGCTGCTGAGGAAGAACGCGCCCGCCTGCCGCTGGCTGAGGTAATCGAGCCAGGCAGCCGCCCGCCCGCCAAAGAGCGGGTTGTCGAGCAGGCTCAGCCCTTCATCGAGCACGAGCAGGGTGGGCGTGCCGTCGAGCGCGGTGGTGAAGCGGTGCAGCAGGTAGCCCGCCAGCGGTACGCGCAGGCTGGGATTGTCGATGGCGGCCCCGATATCGATCACGAGCAGGTCGGTGAGCGGCAAGGCATCGACCGGATGGTCGAACCACTGGCCGAATTCGCCGCCCGCGCACCAGCGCTGCAGCTGCGATGCCAGCATGGCATCGGCCTCGCGCACGAAGGGAAGCAGCGAGGAAAGCCGCCGCTGGGCGGGTGGCAGCGCCATGACCATGCCGACCAGCTGCTGGAAGAAATCGACGATGCTGCGCGAGAGCTGTTTGCCTTCGGGGTCGAGCAGGGTGGTCAGCCAGATGGCGAGGAACTCGCGGTTGGTGGGGCTGTCGGCCATGGCGAAGGGGTTGAGCGCCAGCGTGCTGCCCGCCACCTGCACGTCGCCGCCCATGGCGCGCATGAACGGCGCGGCGCGGTGATGGGCATCGAGGTACCAGAGTTTCAGCGGCAGGTGCCGCGTCTGGCTCAGCAGGAAATGGGCGATGCCGTTGCGCCCGCTGCGCGGTTTGCCCAGCAGGATGGTGTGGGCGCTGGCGTCGCGCTGGAAATTGAAGAAATACGGCGCGTCCTGAATCGTCGTGAACAGGCTGGCCGGGGGGCCCCAGGGCGAGCCGGATGCATTGCCCATCGGTTCGGTCTGCAGGGTGGCAAAGCCTGCCACATGCTGGGTGTCGACCGATTGCTTGCGCGAGATGAAGGTGAAATTGCCCGGCAGTTGCGCCCAGTAACATTCTTCCAGCCGCAAATCCTCGCGGATGGCAACGATGCCGAGGCGGCTCAGCGCTTTCTGGGTGAGTTTGACGTTGGCTTCCAGCTGCTTTACCCCCGGCGCAATGAGAAACAGCGTGGTTTGCTGTTCGCCGAAATCGCGCCCGGTGCCGCCGCGTGTGGTCAGCCGGTCGATTTCCATCCACTGCGCCAGCTCCGTATCGTTGCTGATGCTGAGGTAGCGCGCCTGCGTCTCGTAGGCCTCCTGCGCGCGCCCGGCCCCGATGAAATCGAAACACTGGCTGATAATGAACTCGCACGGGATCGACAAAAACTGGTCGATGCCGCGCAGGGTCGATTCCTTGTATTCTTTCAGGGTGAGGATGCAGGCGAATCGGCGTTTGCCTTCGGCGGTGCGCACTTCCATGCTGTTATGGCCGAAGGTGATGTCGCCGCTGGTGAGCAACTGCGACAGATCGCGCATCGGCACCGGCATGGCGCGCGCTTCGAGATTGATGAGTTTTTCGAGGAATTCGAGTTGCTCGGCATGGGCCACGCCGTCGCGCTCGACCACGCTCAGGCGACGCGCGCCATAATGGCCAAGGGCGGCAACGAACGCCTTGGCGGTGGTGCTCAGCGTGCGGCCGGCGGCTTCCATTTCGGCGGTGCGTTCCTGCCGGAAGCGGCCAAGCGAAAGGGTTCGCAACCATTGCGCCTGCACAGGCTGGTTGCGCCCGCTGGCTTTCACGATGGTGATGTACAGCTCGTTGACGAACGAGGCGGAGGCCGGGTGGGTTTCGCTCCAGGCGCGGTCGACCTGCCCGGAGAACGCATCCGGGAAATGGCGCTGGGCAATTAATTGCTGGCGGCGGCGCAGCGTGTGCAGCCAGATCGCGTAGTTCGCATCGGGAATGCATTGGCGGATGGCCTGGCGGATGGCCCCGCGCAAATCGCTGGCGCGGCGCACATCGTAGCCAAGCCCGGTGATTTTGATGATTTGCACCAGCTCGCCGTTTTTGGTGGCGATGGTGTGCGGGTCGAACAGGCAGGCATAGGGCACGAAATCGGATTCGATGACATCGTCGGCGATGTCGCGGAACGACTCAAGGTCGCTGTCGCGCCGGGTCTGGGCGACGGAGGATCGGCTGGAAGCAGATGGCCGTGGTGTCTTCATGAATCACAGCGCCTGGCCGCGCAAGGGCGGGCCGGTTAGGGAAACGTAACAATGCGAAGCACTACCCGGCGCGCTGCCGGGTAGTGCCATGCATTCAGGATTAGACGCAGTTGGTGTCGCCGCCGAGTTCGTTCACGATCTGCGGGGCACCGAAAACTACGGCAACGCCGAGGCCGACGATGATCGCCATGCCCCACGATACTTTGCCCATCAGTGCGCCGATGCCGATCACGATGATGGCGAGGGTGGCAATCCCTTTACCAACCGTGCCGCTGAACCAGCCAGCCACGTTGCAGAGCAGGTCACCGATGACCGAGCTGTCGCTTTCGGTGCCGGTGTAGCCACCGCTGAACGCCAGCGCATCGGCCGGAACCAGGAAGGCGGCATAGGTGAGCACGAGACACCAGACCAGCGTCATCATTTTTTCATGCGTTAAAGCCCATTTCATGTAGCAAACTCCATTGATTCGTTGTCGTCATTATACTCAACCCATTCGCCGAGTCGATAGTTCAGGATTACCACAACTTTATTAAAAATTTATTACAAATTTATGACAGCACCCCGTTAAGCGCGGGTTTTTTGCGGGCTGAGTAATGCATATTTACAACAAGCCGCCGCTCGGCTAGACCCTTAAAAAAGCTATTTTTCTAAAGGAGTTGCTATGGCCGATCTTACCCAGAAACTGAGCGAAATGGGCATTAGCCTGCCGGAAGTCAGCCTGCCGGCGGCGAATTATGTGCCCTGCACCATCAGCGGGAATACGCTGTTTGTCTCCGGCCAGCTGCCCATGCAGGACGGCAAACCCCAGTTTATCGGCAAAGTGGGCCGCGATTATTCGATCGAGCAGGGGCAGGAATGCGCCAAACTCTGCGGTATCAACATTCTGGCCCATGTGCAGAAAGCCCTCGGTGGCGATCTGGGGCGCATCAAGAAACTGATCCGCCTCGGCGTGTTCGTGAACGCCCCCGACGATTTCACCGACCACCCGAAAGTGGCCAACGGTGTTTCCGACATGATGGTGGCCCTGCTGGGCGATGCCGGGAAACATGCCCGCTTCGCGGTGGGCGTTTCCGGCCTGCCATTCGGCGTGGCGGTGGAAGTGGACGCCACGTTTGAAATCGCCTAGGGCGCTCAATCGTTACGATGCATGGAAGGTGGCGGCACTGATCGCCATGACCCTCGACCATGCGGGCTATTATTTCTGGCCCGAAATCGGCGCGTTCCGCGTGGTGGGCCGTGCCGCCATGCCGATCTTCTGCTTTCTGCTAGGCTATAATGGCGAGGATCGCTTTCGCTGGACGCTGCTAGTGGCGGCGCTGCTTATCACGGCCGCCGATTGGGCCATGAGTGGCCCCAAACCGCTCGATATCCTGTGGGGGCTGCTGCTGGCGCGCCTGTACCTGCGGATGACGGATGCCGATGCCTTGCGCCGGCAGGCATGGGTATGCAGCGTTGTGCTGCTGGTGTTCTGGTTGCCGGGTGAGTTAGTGCTGGGCTATGGCACCGGCATTCTGCTGTGGGCACTGGCAGGCCGCGCGCACCGCACCCTGCCGGGCAGTGCCACGGCGTGGCTTTATCTCGGCGCGGCGTGGATCAGCAGTGTCTTCAGCGTGGGGTTCATGTTCCGGCCATCGCCACCCACCGCCATCGCCGCGATGGCGCTGGTAAGTGCGGTGGCCCTGCTGCTGCGCCGGGTGAATTTCCAGCCATGGCACGCGCCATGGCCCCGCTTCTGGCAGGGCTGGAGCCGCCATGCCCTTGCCTATTACGTGGCCCATCGGCTTGCGTTTATGGCGCTATCGGCGGCGCTGGGCGTGGCGCACCCGGCCTAGTCGCGCTAGGCGGCTTGTTTGCCCAGCGCTTCGGTGTAATTCGCCTGCGTTTTGCTGCGCACTTCTTCGGCGCTCACCCCGGGCGCCAGCTCGATCAGCTGCATGCCCGCGTCGGTAATTTCAAACACCGCCAGATCGGTGATGATGAGATCGACTACGCCAAGGCCGGTGAGCGGCAGGGCGCATGCGTGCAGCAATTTGGGCGAGCCATCTTTGGCGGTATGTTCCATCAGCACCACGATGCGCTGCACCCCGGCCACGAGATCCATCGCGCCGCCCATGCCTTTTACCATTTTGCCCGGTACCATCCAGTTCGCGAGGTCGCCTTTCTCGGACACTTCCAGTGCGCCCAGTACCGACAGGTTGATATGGCCGCCACGGATCATGGCGAACGAATCGGCGCTGCTGAAATACACGCTCTCGGGCAGTTCCGAGATGGTTTGTTTGCCGGCGTTAATCAGGTCGGCGTCTTCCGTGCCCTCGAGCGGGAAGGGGCCCATGCCGAGCATGCCGTTCTCCGATTGCAGGGTCACCGTCATGCCCGCCGGAATATGGTTGGCGACCAGCGTGGGAATGCCGATGCCGAGATTCACATAGAACCCGTCTTTCAGTTCTTTGGCCGCCCGTGCGGCCATTTCATCGCGGTTCCAGGGCATATTAAGCCGCCTTTCGTACGGTGCGTTGTTCGATGCGTTTCTCGTAAGCCGTGCCGACAAACAGGCGCTGCACATAGATGCCGGGGGTGTGGATGTGGTCGGGGTTCAGTTCGCCCACTTCCACCAGCTCTTCCACTTCGACCACGGTGGTTTTGCCCGCTGCGGCCATCATGGGGTTGAAGTTGCGGGCGGTTTTGCGGAAGACGAGATTGCCCGCCTTGTCGGCCTTCCACGCTTTCACGATCGAAAGATCGGCGCGCAGGCCGGTTTCCATGACATAGGTTTCGCCGCCAAACTCGCGCACTTCCTTGCCTTCGGCCACGATGGTGCCGACGCCGGTTTTGGTATAAAATGCCGGAATGCCCGCCCCGCCCGCGCGAATGCGCTCGGCCAGCGTGCCTTGCGGGTTGAACTCAATCGCCAGCTCGCCGCTCAGGTATTGCTGCTCGAAGGTTTTGTTCTCGCCCACATACGACGAGATCATTTTGCTGATCTGGTGATCTTTGAGCAGGATGCCGAGGCCGAACTCATCGACCCCGCAATTGTTGGAAATGACCGTGAGGCCCTTCACCCCGGCGGCTTTGATGGCCGTGATGCAATGTTCGGGAATGCCGCATAGGCCGAAACCGCCGGCCATAATCGTCATGTTGTCGTGCAAAAGCCCGTCGAGGGCAGCGGTCGCGTTGGGATAGAGTTTGCTCATCTGTTGCTCCAAAGCATCGTGGGTCGTGCCGTGTTGTTCTACAAAAGCACTCCGGCAGGTCAAGTGCTGGCATCAATCTATTGCTTCGGATACGCAAGTGAGGCTTGCGAAGAGCGACGAAAAAGTGTTAACTAATTATTAACCTCTTTCCATACAGGGTTATAGCGTGCAGGAAGCAGCAACGGCCAGTCACCAGTCACGGGCGGGTAATGCCATGAACATTACCCGTGAAGATATTGAATTACTGGTGCGCGAGCCTTCCGCGGCCATGCGGTCGCGCATCGCCCAGAAAATCAGCGTCGGCTATGGCAGCGGTGCCTACACCGCCAATGAAGTGACGCTGGCGAACGAAATTTTCCGCCTGCTGCTGAAAGATACCGAAGTGCGGGTGCGCAAGCTGCTGGCCGATGAACTGAAACATTGCATGCATGTGCCGCATGATATTGCGTGGAAACTCGCCAACGACCATGCCGATGTGGCGGTGCCCATGCTGCAGCATTCCTTCGTGCTGAGCGAAGAAGACCTGATCCAGATTGTGCAGGCGACGCGTGAGCATACGAAGCTTTCCGCCATCGCCCAGCGCGCGTCGATTTCGCGCGATTTATCGCAGGCGCTGGTGGAAACGAAAGATGCGCGGGTGGTGCGCCACCTGCTGGGCAACAAGGGCGCAGCGATTGGCGATGCCACCATGGGCCTCGTGTTCGACCAGTTCAACCGCGACCAGTCGATTCTGGAACAGATGGTCTATCGCGGCGGGCTTGCACCGGAATATGCGGAAAAACTGTTCAGCAAGGTTTCCGATGCGCTGCGCAAGCAATTGACCAAAAAATACCGGCTCAGCCGCCATATCATCGAAGATGTGACGAAGAACGCGCGCGAGACGGCCACGCTGCAATTCATTTCGCCATGGATGAGCCAGCAGGACATTAACCGCCTGATCAGCCAGATGCACACCAATAAGCGCCTGACCGATTCGGTGATTATCCGCTCGCTCTGCATTGGGGATCTGCGCTTTTTTGAAACGGCCATCGCCAAACGCGTGGGGATTCCCCCCTCCAATGCGCGCCTGCTGCTTCTAGACCCCGGCCCGCTGGGGTTCAAGGCGCTGTACGAATCCGCCCATTTGCCGGAATCTTTCTACGAGGCGGTAAGCCTGATGCTGCGCTTTGCGCTGGAAGAAACCGCCTACGGCACCTATCGCAAAACCGACTTCGCGCACCGCATGAGCGAACATATCATGAAGGGCGGCTATCAACAGTCCGTACCCAATATGGACGTGATGCTGATTATGATTGGACGTGCTTTCCATGAACGCCCCACCCTCCACTAACGCCCCGCAGCCTGCGGCCATGAATCTGACGCCCGCCGATGTGGAGCGCCTGCTTCGCGACGATTCGGCCGATTCGCGCGCCAGCATCATGGAAAAGGTGAGCGCCAACTACAACCACGCCATGTTCGCCGGGCGCGAGCGCGAAATCGCCGAGCAGATTTTTCGCCTGCTGATGAAGGATGCGGCGCTGCGCGTACGCGAAACGCTTGCCGAACGCATTAAGAACAATCCTGAGATTCCGCGCGACATTGCGTTGCATATGGCAAACGACGTCGATAGTGTCGCCTTGCCCATGCTGCGCGATTCCAAAGTGTTCAGCGATGCCGATCTGGTGAACATTGTCGAAGCCAGCCGCGATGTCAGTAAGCTCATGGTGATCAGCCAGCGCGAGAATGTCTCCGAGCGCGTCAGCGAAGCGCTTGTTGGTACCAGCTATCCGCAGGTGGTGAGCAGCCTTCTTGCCAACGATACCGCGCAAATCAGTAGCCGTTCGCTTGAGAAAATCGTCGATGAATTCCATGGCGACGGGAATGTCATTGAGGCACTGGTCGAGCGCAAATCGCTGCCGATGACGCTGGTCGAGCGCCTGTTGAACGAGGCAAGCGACCTGGTCGCCGAACAGTTGAAAGAGCGTTATAACCTGAGCGACCAGCAAATCCAGAAACACGCCGACAGCTCGCGCGATGATGTCATGTTGCGTATGCTTCAGCATGATATCGACGACCGCGAGGTGATGGCGCTGGTGGCGCAAATGGCGAAGGAAAACCGCCTCACGCCGTCGCTGGTGATGACCTCGCTGTGCCGTGGCCAGCTTTCGTTTTTCACCGCCGCGCTGGCGCATTTCTCGCACATTCCCTTCGGCAACGCAAAAATGCTGATTAACGACAGCGGCGAGCATGGCTTCCCCGGCCTGTATCGCAAAAGCGGCCTGCCCGACTCGATGTATCAGGCCATCCATATGATTCTGGTCACGGTGAAGGAAATGCAATCGGGCGACGATGCCATCCCCGGCTCGCTGCTTTATGCCAACCGGCTGGTGGAATCGCTGCTGCGCCGCGCGGGCGACCATGAGGTGGAATACCTGCCCTATTTCATCGCCCTTATTCGCCAGAATATTCACCGTCATTAATGAAACGCCATTGCGTGGCGCGTGCGATCTGCTAACGTCCCGCCATGCAACCGCCCACCCGTATTGCGTGCCTTGCCGACGACTCGCCCAAAGCCCAGGCGGCGTACCGCGAATTGTCGCAGCAATACACGTTCCTCGACATTGCCGGCAAACGCACCAAGCCCGATGTCATCGTGGCCCTCGGCGGCGATGGGTTTATGCTGCAGGTGCTGCACCGCTACATGCACCGCAATATCCCGATCTACGGCATGAATTGCGGCTCGGTCGGGTTCCTGCTCAACAATTATTCGCCGCTGAATTTGCATGAGCGCATTGCCGAAGCGCGCAGCGCCAGCCTCTACCCCCTCATGATGTATGTGCGCACGATGGACGGCAAAGTGCGGCAGGAGCTGGCGATCAACGAAGTGTCGCTATTCCGTGAAAGCCGCCAGGCCGCCAAGCTGCGCGTGTCGATCGACCATGTGGTGCGGGTGCCGGAAATGGCTGCCGACGGGGTGCTGGTTTCCACCCCGGCGGGTTCTACCGCCTATAACTTTTCCGCCGGGGGGCCGATCCTGCCGCTCAGTGCAAAATTGCTGGCGCTCACGCCGATTGCACCGTTTCGCCCGCGCCGCTGGCGCGGGGCGCTGCTGAACCACCAGTCGAGCATTACGTTCGAGGTGCTGGAGCCAGAAAAACGCCCGGTCAGCGCCGTGGCCGATTTTACCGAAGTGCGCGACGTGCTGAGCGTATCGGTGTTCGAGGATCGCAACACCGCCCTTTCGCTGCTGTTCGACCCCGAGCACAACCTCGAAGAGCGTATCACCAAAGAACAATTCAGCTTCTAGGACGAACCATGGACCAGAAAAAACAAACCACGATCGCCATCATCATGTTCCTCTCCGTGCTGCTCGGCAATTCGGTGATTTTCTCGATCGTGCCGTATGTGACCAAGCCGCTCGAGGCAGGGGGGCTTGGTTATCACGCCTTCCAGGTGCTGCTGGTTTACAGCGCCATTGCCACGGCCTGCATGCTTCCATGGGCGATCAAACAGGGCCGCGCCGGCCTTGCCACCAACCGCTGGAAACATTACTCGCTGCGCGCGGCGCTTGAATATGGCGCCTATTCGCTGACACTGATTTCGCTGGGCTATCTCGGCAGCGATTTCACGCTGCCCATGCACACCGCGCTTAACTTCATTACACCGCTGCTCGCCACGGTCGTCACCATCCTGGTGCTGAAAGAAAAAAGCCACGCCCACACCTGGATTGCGCTGGCGGTCGGGTTTATCGGCGTGCTGGTGATTACGCGCCCGAGCATGAGCTCGAGCCCCGGTGTGTTCTACGTGCTGGGGGCGGCGCTTGGGTTCTCCTTCTGCGGCGTGGTCATCAAGCTGCTCTGCTCCACCGAATCGCCGATGAAAATCGCGTTCTACCTGCTGGCGATGACGACCATCGCCTCGCTGCCGATGGGCATATACCATTGGAAACCGTTGAGCACCGAGGCATGGCTGTGGATCGCGGTGATCGGCGTGCTGAGCTATGCGGTGCAGGTGCTGATCGGCAAGGCGATCTCCAAAGTGCCGTACATGGTCATCATTCCGCTGAACTTTGTGCAGCTCGTATTTTCCACCATCCTTGGCTACCTCGTCTATGCGCAGCTGATCGACGCCTACACGCTGCTGGGCGCGCTGGTGATCCTCGGCGGCACGATCTACAACACCTACCGCACGCGTGTGCATGCCGAGCGTGAGGCCATCACCGCCAGCGCCATGTAGCCGGGCCGCGCGATGAATTTACTGTTCCTGCACCCGAATATGCCGGGCCAGTTCAAGCATCTGGCCCGCGCCTTTGGTGCGGAAGGCGGCCACCGCATTTATTTCGTCACCAAACACACCAGCGCGGAAATTCCCGGTGTCACGCGCGTGACCTATGCCCCGCGCCAGCAGGAGAACGAAAAAACCCACCGCTACCTGCGCCTCACCGAGCGCGCGGTGTATCAGGGGCAGGCGGCGTGGCGCGCCTGCCTACAGCTGAAAACCGCGGAGGGCTTTGTGCCCGATGTGATCGTCGCGCATCCCGGCTGGGGTGATACGCTGTTCCTGCGCGATCTTTTCCCGCAGGCGCGCATCCTGCATTTCTGTGAATTTTATTACCGTGCCCATGGGGCCGATGTGGGCTTCGACCCCGCCGACCCGATGAGCGACGACGATTACGCGCGCCTGCGCCTGAAGAACATCACCAATCAGGCGGCGCTTGAGACGATGGATTGGGGGCTTGCCCCCACCGTGTGGCAATGGAGCCTGCACCCGCCGGAATACCGCCCGCGCATCAGCGTGCTGCATGATGGCATCGACACCCTTCAGTGCGCGCCCGATGCAACGGCCAGCATCACCCTCGCCAGCGGCCAGACCTTCCGCCCCGGCGACGAGGTGCTGACCTATATTGCCCGCAATTTCGAGCCGTATCGTGGTTTCCCCACCTTCATGAAGGCGGCGGAATTGCTGCTGCGCGAGCGGCCCAACCTGCAGATTGTGGCGGTCGGCTCCGATGGGGTGAGCTACGGCAAATCCGCGCCGCAGGGCAGCAGCTACCGGCAGGAATGGCTAAAGCAGGTGAACCTGCCCGCCGACCGCATCCATTTCACCGGGCCGGTGCCGTATGTGCAATTGCTGCGCCTGTTCCAGATCTCGGCGGCGCATCTGTACCTGACCTATCCGTTCGTGCTCAGCTGGTCGATGCTGGAGGCGATGAGCTGCGGTGTGGCGCTGGTGGCCAGCGACACCGCGCCGGTGCGCGAGGTGGTGCAGCACGGGCATAACGGCCTGCTGGCCGATTTCTTCTCCCCGCGCGATGTGGCCGATAAAATCCATCAGCTTCTCGATGCGCCCGACCGCAATGCCGCCCTGCGCGCCGCTGCGCGGCAGACCGTGTGCGATCGCTACGACCTGCAGCAATTATTGCCGCTGCACATGCAGCTGGTGCGCGATCTGGCAAGCGGGCAGGTGCCGCCCCCCACCGCGCAAGCCATTGCCGCTGCCAATCCCATCGCTGCGCATGCGGATGCGATGTGGGTGCCGTCGCACGGGTAAGGGGATTACTGCTCGCGGAAGGCGCGGCCGAAGCTCTCGCGGATGGGGCGCACGAGGTAAGACAGCATGGTGCGGCGACCGGTGACAATCAGCGTTTCGGCGGGCATGCCGGGGGTCAGCTTCAAATTGCCAAGATCCTGCAATTCGCTTTGCGGAATTTCGATGCGGGCGGTGAAAAAGCCTTCACCCGTGCGCTGGTCTTCGAACCGATCGGCGGAAACATTGACCACCGTGCCTTCCAGCGGGCGAAGGTAGCGCACTTTAAACGCCGTGATGCGCACCTGCGCCTTGAGCCCGGCATGCACCACGTCGATATCGACCGGGTTCACTTTCGCCTCAACAATCAGCTTATCGTCTTTCGGCACCAGCGACATCAGTGCGTCGCCGGGGCGCACCACGCCACCCACGGTGTGCACCTGCAGGCCGGTGACGGTGCCGTCGATCGGGGCGGTAATGTCGACGCGGCGCTCAACATCCTGCGAGCTGCGGATCTGCTCGGTGAGGTTGGATACTTCCACCTGCGTTTCCTTCAGCTCCTGCACCAGCGTATTCAGGAACTGCGTGCGGGCGTTGATAATGTTGATCTTCGATTCGTTGATGGTCTGGTTGGCGCGGCTAACCATGGCCTGTGCCTGACCGCGCTGGCCGTGTAGCTCGGCGGCCTGGCGCTCCAGCGCCAGCAGGCGGGGTTTCAGCGCGTTGCCTTTGGCGAGCAGGCCGCGCACCACGTCGATCTCCTCGTTCAGCAGGCTGAGCTGGCGGTCGGACGCGTTGATCTGTTCGCGCAGCCCGCGAATCTCGTCGCCGCTTTGGGCAATTTTCTGGTTCAGCACACTCACCTGCCCCTCAAGCGCCTCGCGGCGGGTGGTAAACAGGCGGCGCTGCGCGTCCATATTTTCGCGCACCTGCGCATCTTCCTTTTCCAGCCGGGCAAGCTCGGGCGGGAAGGCAATGGCATCGCTGTCGTCGCGCTCGGCAATCAGGCGCGCTTCCATGGTTTTCGCGGCGATATACTGGCCGCGCAGCAGATCGGTGCGCGCCTGGCTGGAGGTGTTATCGAGCCGTACCAGCAGCTGCCCGGCGGTCACTTCATCGCCCTCGCGCACGGCGATTTCCTTGATGATCCCGCCCTCGAGATGCTGGATCGTTTTGCGGTTAGAGTCGATTACCACTTTGCCCTGCGCAACCGCACCGCTGGAAAGCGGCACCAGCCCGCCCCATAGGAACAGGAAGCTGAACAGCGCAATCATGATGGTAAGGCCAAGCTTGATCATCGGCCATGCGCGCTGCTCGGGCGTGTCGATCGCGCTTGGGTCGTGGCGCAACAGGCTGTTGGCCATGCGGTCGACCAGATGAATGGCGCGGCGCAGGCGGCGCACCATGGCGCGGCCCTGCCCCTGTGAGGGCGCGCCTGCTTTTTTTGGTAGGGAAGCGTTCATGGCGGCTACTCCAATGCCCGGGGCGCGCCGGGGGTGCGGGTGAAGCGCGAAAGTACCTCATCGCGTGGGCCAAAGGTTTCCACCTGCCCGCCGCGAAGCATGAGCACTTTATCGACCATGCCGAGAATGCTAGGCCGATGCGCGATGATCACGGTCGTTACGCGCTTTTCCTTGAGGATGCGCAGTGCGTTCATGAGCGCGCGTTCGCCGTCGCCGTCGAGGTTGCTGTTGGGTTCGTCCATCACCACGAAACGGGGGCTGCCATAGATGGCCCGCGCAAGGCCGAGGCGCTGCTTCTGGCCTGGTGAAAGCGATGTATTGCCCGGCGAATACACCGTGTCGTAACCGTTGGGGAATTGCAGGATCATCTCGTGCACCCCGGCGCATTGTGCGGCTTCAATGACCGCGGCATCATTGGGGTTTTCTTCCATGCGCGCGATGTTCTGTTTCAGCGTGCCCATGAACAGTTCGACCTGTTGCGGCAGGTAGCCGACATGGCGGCCAATATCGCTGCGGGCCCATTGGAAAATATCGGCGCCGTCGAGGCGAACGGTGCCGTGGCTTGGGGCATACACGCCCATAAGCGCTTTGCCGAGCGTGGTTTTACC
>JBIISI010000054.1:0-13948 GCA_044341105.1 Rickettsiales bacterium
GCATGAAGGGCGCGACAGGCATAATGGAAGCGGCCTCCGCTTACGCTCCCGCCCCTTCCATTATGCCTCCAATGCACCCACCAAACTGTAACTTAAATACTGGACCTATAAATGGGGGTTGACCAAAAATGTGGGACGTAATTATATCTATCCTTCTGAACCAAGACAGATGGAATTACTGATTATTAAAGGAAGATTTTATGAGCGCCAACAGCAACGTACCGGCAAAAGATTCCGTCTATCGCATTCAGAAGATGGATTGCCCGACCGAGGAACGACTTATCCGCAATAAGCTGGAGCCGATGTCCGGCATCCACGAACTGCGTTTTAACCTGATGCAGCGCGAACTGACCGTACGCCATGAACTGGAAGATGACCAGCCCATTGTTGCGGCGCTGGAAACGCTTGGCATGGAACCAGAACGTAAGGAAGGTGCAGACTGCAAATCATGCGAGCATGACCATGAAAACGGAAAAGATGCCACGGTAAGTCGTATGGCGAAGTGGCTTGTTGCCATTTCAGGTGTGGCCGCCTTTGCCGCCGAAATCAGCGGTTGGATGGGAGCAGAGGAAGGGTCGCTACAAGTTATTGCGCTTTCGATATTGGCTATCCTCACTGGTGGCATGCAGACTGCAAAAAAAGGATGGATTGCGCTAAAAACCTTCACCATGAACATCAACTTCTTGATGGTCATAGCGGTAACAGGAGCAATGATAATTGGGGAATGGCCGGAAGCGGCAATGGTGGCGTTCTTGTTTGCGGTAGCGGAAATGATCGAGGCGTACTCGCTCGATCGCGCCCGAAATGCCATCCGTGATTTGATGGAAATGGCACCCGAAATGGCATTGGTTCAACAACCCGATGGTAGCTGGCAAGAGGTCGCTGCCAGCGAAGTCCCGCTCAATGCAACTATCAAAGTGAAGCCCGGCGAACGTATTCCGCTGGATGGTAAGATCATCGAGGGGCAATCGACTATCAATCAGGCTCCGATCACCGGCGAGAGTATGCCGGTAGAAAAAAATCCGGGTGATGCGGTCTTCGCTGGCACGCTCAACGAACGCGGAAGCTTTATTTTTACGGTTACTGCAAATCAGGGAAATACAACGCTAGCACGCATTATTCGTTCTGTGCAGGAAGCCCAAAGCGAGCGAGCGCCTACCCAGCGTTTTGTCGATCAATTCGCACGTTACTATACCCCCGTTATCGTCTTGCTGGCGGCGCTTATCGCTACAGTGCCGCCACTCTTTTTCGGGGCAGAGTTCATGCCATGGCTCTACCGTGCGCTTGTAACGCTGGTCATTGCCTGCCCCTGTGCGTTGGTCATTTCTACGCCTGTAACCGTAGTCAGCGGGCTGGCAGCGGCAGCCCGACGCGGCATACTCATTAAAGGCGGGGTCTATTTAGAGGAAGGCCGCAAGCTCAAAGCACTGGCGCTTGATAAAACCGGCACGCTCACACATGGTAAGCCCGTTCTTACAGACATCCGCACCATCAGCACGCTCACGGCAGAAAAGGCACTGGAAATCGCTGCCAGCCTCAATGCTCTTTCGGAACATCCCGTTGCTCACGCTATCGTCACGAAAGCAGCACTTTCACGACCGCTAACCGTTTCCAATTTTGAGGCGATGACGGGTCGTGGTGTGAATGGGGTCATCGACGGTACGCGCTATTATTTGGGAAATCACCGGCTGGCTGAGGAGCTTGGCGTGTGCGGTGAACATGTGGAATCCGAATTACTGCCGCTTGAGTCCGAAGGAAAGACAGCGGTAGTGCTGGCAACCGAGCAGCAAGCTTTATGCGTATTTGCCGTAGCAGATACGGTGCGCACTACCAGTGTGGAAGCCGTGAAATCATTGCAACAACTCGGCGTGCATTGTGTGATGCTAACGGGTGATAACAGCACCACGGCTCAAGCCATTGCCACGCATGTCGGTATTGAAGATGTGCGTGGAAATATGCTCCCCGAAGACAAGTTAAAAGCGATGGAGGAGCTAAGGAAAAATTATGATGTCGTCGGTATGGTGGGGGATGGGGTAAATGATGCGCCTGCTCTAGCGCGGGCATCTATCGGCTTTGCGATGGGGGCAGCGGGTACGGACACTGCATTAGAAACCGCCGATGTTGCGTTGATGGAAGATGATTTGCGACGGATTCCATTGTTTATGAATCTGAGTCGCAAGACCAGCACAATACTAAAACAGAACATAAGCCTTTCTATCGGCATTAAAGCCGTTTTCCTGGCACTGAATTTTGCTGGCCTTGCGACGCTATGGATGGCGGTTTTTGCTGATATGGGTGCAAGCCTCATTGTTGTATTCAACGGCCTGCGCCTACTCAAATTTCAACAACAGGTGAAATCATAACCCCCATTCACCACCTGCAGAGGGATTTTCCTACCTCGTTATGGTCAAAGATTTGCCGCGCCGTGCCATCGGTTAGCACATCCTGTTTGCTGATATAGATGGGTCTGCCGATGGCGCAGAAGCTATCAGTCACGCGACCAGTCATCGCGCAGGCGCTCAGCAGCATCGCCATCAGCAAGAGTGCGGCGGTTCTTATCTTGAACTTCATGGGATTTGCTCACGTTTTCCGATTGCTTTTCGAGTGCATCCACCCGTTCGGCATTCCTACCGGCACGACGCGCGGCCAGCAGGATGCCGAGGGCGGATAACACGGCTATGCACCACCCGGCCACAAGCAGGGCATTGGTGGTGAAAAAGGCTTTGAGAGCCGCAATCATATCTGGCCATCCTTGCGGGCTTGGTAGCGGCTCCATACGATATAGAGCAGCACCAGTGCCAACACTGCGACGATGGCCCACGGCGCAGCCTTTGCCAGTATGGCTGCCAACGGTAATGCAGGTTCCAGCGTTTCCACCGCCTGCGACACCGCACCGATGCCGACACTGGCAACCCCGCCGATTTTAGTGGCGATCATCGTATCGGTACTGCCGACCGGCCGGATTTGGTTTAGGGCTTCCTTGGCGGTTGCCGGGGGCTTGGTGTCGATGTCGTTGAAGAAAAGATGGGCGCTAGTGGAATAGACCGGCGTTTTGCCCCGTGACCATGCAGGCTTGACTGCCGGAGTATGGTAGTGCGTGCTGGCATTGGTCGGATCGACCAGCTGGTGATTGACTGCTTTCATAGCGATCTGCACGCATTTATCAAACCATGCACCATTGGCCTTTAAAATGCGCTCACGGTTAGGGTCGCTGGTATTCCAACAGCTGAATTGATACGGTTGAAGGCATACGGCTTCCACATTGTTCGGCCAGTTGGGAAGTGCCACGCGGTTCATAACTACGCAGGCAATGGCAGTTGCATCCTGCATGTTATGGGCTTTAGCCTCGCCGTAGAGAGTACGGGCAAGCGTATCAATATTCTTGGTATTGGTCGTCATAAAGTCCTCCTATTGTTTGCTAAAAAAGAAATTGAGGGCGGCGGTGATGAACGAGCCGACGACTGCCGCAACGAGCATGGCGACGCTGAACGCCCCTTTGCCCTTGTTCATGATCTCGGTGAGTGCATCGACTTTGCGGGCAAGGCTGGCGATGGATTCTTTCGTTTCCTTCGCGTGTTCACGCTGTTGCTCGCGCAGGCCGCGTAACTCCGCTTCAAGCACGGCGATACGCACCTGACCTTCAGGTGTGTTGGGCATAGATTCTCCTATGGTGGGATGGTGGTGGGTTAAGCGGAAAGCAGCGCGTACCAGCGGTCGCCGGTGCCTGCCCAAAACAGGGTGTTTCTCCCAGCGGGAAGCGAAAAGAACGCATCAGCGGCGAGCGCATTGATGTAATGCCCGTAGTGGGGATAGACGCGCAGCGCGTTCGCCCCGGCGTTAGCGACAAAGATAAAATCGCCCTGTTCCGGCCACGGTAGCCGCGCCCCTTGGTTTGCGCCAACGGTGGTGAACTGGTTGGTTTGCGCGACAATGGCCGTGGCATCGCCTTGGGTGGTGCCAGCACCGCTTAGACCAGCAGCGTTGCGTTTCAGCGCCATGCGGCCACTGTCGGCCAGCATTTTGAGGGAGTCATAGAACGTGCTACCGTCCGGCGACACTTTGAGGGTGAAATTGTCATCCCCCAGCAAGCCGAACTCGGCCCGCGCCGACCAGTTGCTCTGAAACAAGAACCCGGCAGAGTTACCCGTCGCGTTCTTGTTCAGCTTCACTTGCAGGCTGTTGCCGATATGATTGAACAAGATGGCCTCGCTCGCCACCGCCAGCTTGTTCGTGCTATCCGCTGTGGTGTTCACGCCTACCATCGGGAGATTCTGGAAGCTGACAGTGGCCACGCTCTCACCCCATGCCGAGCCGTCATAGGTATAGAGCGTGCCGGGAGTTGCCACCCATACCGTCAACCCCGGCCACGGCGCGATGAAGTTCCAGCCGGTGGTGTAATAGGCAAGCTTTTGCGCTTGACCCACCCATGCCCCGGTCGGGGTATCGCCCACCACATAGCAATCTCCCGCTGCCGGTGAACCGGGTGGCGTGTCGTCACCGACGGTAACGGCGGCGGCCTGCACCAGCGCATCGAGCAGTTCGAGGGATTCATTATGGGTAACTTCTTTTTGGGCTTGGCTTGCGACAATGAAAGGCAAGCCCAGACGAACGGTCTGGGGCATGGGATTCTCCGATATTGAGATTGGTTAAATGCTGGCGCCTGCCGGGTAGCCCCGGCCCACCACCGCCGAAAGCTGGTAAATGCGGACGCTCACGCTGCTTTGTACTGCGCCAAAGTCCGTCACTTGCTGCGCGGCGCTGTAAGCAGCCGTGGGGCTGGTGGTGGTAAGCGTGCGCTTCACCGTCACGCCATCGAGGATCTCCACCTCGTAGCGTTCCGATTCTTCACCCAGCGGAATATCCACCCCGTCGCGCCATTCTGCGCCCACGCGGGAACGGCGCACCCAGCCGATGGTGAGATTGCCGGAACCGTCGCGCAGGCCCGTCACATGCACCGGCGCAAATGGTTTCAGGTTCTTGCCGGTGTAGGTGAAGGCAATCTCGTCGGTGTTGCCCACCGCGTTGCCGACACTGACCACCTTATAAAACAGCTCTCGCCCGATAAGGTTATTAGCGATTGCTGTGGTATAAAGGGCCGGAGAAAGCAAAACGAAGCGGTCGCCGGGGTCATGTAGCCCCATCGCCCATTCCGTACCCTGCCGCCCCCGCAAAAGCCGGGAAAGGCGATAGGTGCTTTCCGCGATCAGCGTGGCGTTCTGGAATTGCACCAACTCCTCGCCAATCAGGGCGGCATTGGCACCGTTCAGAACGGCCAATTCACTGACGCTGGCAAGGCTGCCGGAGGAAAGCAGCACCTCCACGGTGCTGAACTCGTCCCACGTTTCTGAAATGCCATGTGCCAGGTCGGTGATGATCGCGCCGAACGTCGCCGCCCCATCGAGGCCCGCCAGCGGATTGAAGGTGTTGCCACCATCCTCGCCGCCATCGTCGGAACGGTAGATCGCCGCGCCGTTCCAGTTCGGCCCGTCCGCGGCTACCCCGATACGCAGCAGCCCTTGGTTCTGCACCGTATCGACCGGCAGCGGCGGTGCGTCGATGAACTGCACCAGCGTATCCGGCACCAGCTGCGGCGGCTGTATGTTGTTGCCGGTTTCGCCGGGTGGCGTGTAGAAGTCATACGAGCTGATGTCCTCCGCCACCGCGTTCACCTTCATCATGCCATTTGGCTCCATGTCGGTTTTGACCACGCGCATTTCATGCGGCACGCCCGACACATTCACGGTAATAATGTCGGTTGGCTCAATCCGCACATATTGGGGCGGCAGGCTGAATGCGAAGCTGATACGTTCCTTCCAAGTGCCGTAGAGCGTAATATCCGCCACCTGTTTCGCCTGCGTCGCCCCCATGACAATCGGCAAGTTCATGGTCACTTGGTCAATCGCTTTGGTGGTCTGGCGCTGGCTGGTCTGCGTTACCGGGTCGTAATTGAAAGGCCGGTCGATGTAGGTCACATTCACCCGCTGCGGCAATTCCAACTCCTGCGCGTAATTGATTTCCAGCACGCTTTGCTGGCTATCCTTGCCGGAAGGAATCAGGTCGGCTTCTGGAATGGTGCGGATAGAGGCATTGCCACGCGGCACGCATTTCAGGATGCCATCGCTTTCCACGATGTCGAAAAAGAACGCACTGGCCAGTTGGTCGATGGCATTACGCCCGGTGATCGGCTGTTGGAGGATAAAGCCTTCCAGCGTTGCGGTCAGGCGGGTCACGTCATAATCCGAAGGCGTAAGGCCAGAGGACTGAAACAACTCCGCCACCACCGCGCCCAGCGTGGATGCGCCGAGCTTGCCGTTGACCCAATGCCCCGTCGCCCACTGAATGGAATCCTGCCAGACGTTCTCAAGGTCGGGCCAGAAGGAAAACGGGCGGGCATCCCACGTCCAGATGAAGCGGCGTTGCACAAGATTGGCATTGCCGGATTCCAGCCTGCGTTCTTCCAGATAATCCAGCGTCGCATCAAGGGCCACCCGCTGGGCTTGGAAATCCACCCGACCACGGCTGGCGCGGGGGAAAAAGCTTTCGCTGGATGACGGATCGTAAAACACGTTGGGCTGGTTGGTGCAGCCATCCACGCTTGGGAAGCCAAACTCTGTGAACCACACCGGCTTCATCTTCGCCGTCCATGCGGTCGTGTTGGAATCCGGGTTGGTATGGGTATTCTTCCACCAGTATTCGAGATTTTTCCACGCATAAACCGGGTTGCCGCCGTAGCTGGTCAGGCCGGTGCGGGCCATCGAATCGGTGTAGTAATAATCCCAGCCTTCGCCTTTCTCCCAATACTGCTTGATAAGCTCCGGGGTGATCTGCACCTGCGGCAAGTCCGGCGTGATCGGGAAATAGCTATCAATGCCTATCACGTCGATATTAGAGGAAGCCCAAAGCGGGTCGAGGTTAAACCACCCGCCACGGCTATGATATTCGCTCCAATCCGCCGCATAGGTGATGATGGTTCCCGGCATGGCCGCTTTCACGCTACCTGCCAGCGTTACCAGCCGCGACACAGCGGGATAGCTTCCCGGCGCATTGGTGAAGCCGGTCATGCCGATGAGTTCCGAGCCGACGACAAACGCATCCACCTTGCCACTCATGAGGGTGGCATAGTGCATGATGAAAGCGTTGTAGCCGTTGGTTTTGGTGAACCAGTTGTTGCAGTCGGTCGCATTGGCCGGGGCAATCCGCCCGCGCCACGGTTTCGACTCCGGCGTGATGGTATCCACGAAAATCATGGGATAGAGCATCACGTTCAGGCCACGCGCCTTGAGCGCCGCGCAGATTTGCACCACCGTATGGTCGGAGGGCGTGCCGCCGTAGGTCGGTTTTCCATCACCAAATTGCAGCACGATGGAAGCCGCTGCACGGCTGATACCGGCGACGTTCCAATCCTGCGGCAATACTTGCGTGGTGCCGTGAAACTCTACTTTCGGAATGATGGTGCAGCTGCCTGCGTCGGTGCTGGTGGCAAACCATGTGATGACGACCGACACCCATTGCAAGTTGGGCAGGCCCTTTACCAGCTGGTCAATCGCCAGCAGCGCATCGGCCTTTCCCTCGTAATTGTGCATGTTGATGTTCTGTTTCGGGCCGCTGGGCGTGAACGCCCCGCCGTAGTAGGCGGCATATCCATCCTGCTTGGTGGTGGGCTGCGTGCCATAAACGAACTCGCCAGCACCGGGGATGATCGTCATGTCAGTGACTTTTTCTTCCACGCTGGGGCTGAACTTCAAGGTGCGACGCACTTCAAAGGTAAAGTTCGGGATGCGGTTGCCGTAATTCGCCAGCGGAAAATCCTCGATCACCACATAGGCGCGGCCACGATAGGCGGGAATGGTTCCCGCAGGCAGATACTTGGCCATGATGTCATCGACACCTTGGGTTTCCGTGCCGAAATGGACGTTGTATTTGCCCTGCGCGGAGGAAAGCTCCGCCTCCGTCAGCACTTTGCTATCGGCCCACACGCGGATAATCTCGTCCACCGGGCCTTCACAGATGCAAATGGCGAGCGTAACATAGTAATTGTAGGTGATGGTGGTCTGGCTGGTGGTCACGGAACCGCCACCGCCGCCACCACCTTTGCCGCCGCCGCTGGACGTTTGCGTGCTGGTGGTTTCAGTGCGAACTTCCTTGATGTCACGCGCCCAAATGACGTTACCCGCCAGCCGCATCGTGCCGTACACTTTGGGAATCATATTGCCGTAGGTGGACACCTGCGCCCGCAGGTCGGCCAGACGCGGGCCTTCCTGTGCGGGCAGCTGCACGCGCTGGCTTTTGGGAAAGAACATGCCCGCAGCCATGCCGCCGAGATTCGCGCCGAGAACGGCACCGGAGGGGCCGCCCAGCACAAAGCCGGTCACGCCACCGACAACGGGGAGGACTATATCAGCCATGACGAATTACTCTATTTGATGGGTTGCAGCTGCTTGTTGGTGAAGCGGTAGGCATGGGTGAGCATCCGCCGCCATGTGCCGGAAAGCGGTTGCTCGACCACGCGGCCTGCGCTGGAATTGCAATGAATGAGGCCGAGGCCTCCGGTCGGGTAAAGGGTCAACAATCCCACATGCTGTGGGTCGTTGAAGGTGCGGAATAGCAGCACGTCACCTTCCGCCATGCGTTCAAGCGGTATCGGGCGCAGGTAACGCTCGATGCAGCGCACCAGCCGCCCGCGCTCTGGATACATGGAATAATCCGTTTCATCGGCCCGCGAGATCGGATTGCCTGCGCCATCCTGCAAGCCCAATTCATCGGCCACGCCGACGACAAGGCCGATACAATCCACGCCACCCGGCCCAGCGACCGATTTCTTCAAACGGCCCTGATGATGATAGCGCGTGCCAAGCCATGTGCGGGCCTGTACGACGATTTGCGATGAGGACACTCTAGCCATTGCGATTTCCTTTGTTCATCGTGCCTGCGGTCATGAGCAGCTGATCGACGCCCGGCACGTCCGGCTCTCCCCGGAAATTAAGAATGTTGTTGAACTTGGTGCGGCAGGCCTCGCGGGTTTTGTCGCACCCGGCGATTACCTTGAACCCGTCACCGACCTGAATGGATTTACCCATCGGCAACGCCAGCACCAGCTGGGCCGAGGCAAACTCCTTCACCTCCATGTGCCGACCGGTGTTGTTGCCCGATGTCCATTCCACTTCGCCGCCCGTGAACCAGCCCGCCGCCTGCGTGAGTGCCGAAGCTTTGAAGGTCTGGTTATTGGTGATTTCCGTAACGGTGGTGGTGATCGTGAAGCTGGCCAGCGACCGCTTGCAGCGTGCATCGCCCAGCACCGCACGGCAGGAAGGCGAATAGACTTCTCCGATGGTCTGGCTAAGATGTTGCGTGAGGCCGCGCACTTCGGCGGTGAACAGTTGCTCATTAATCGTGACTTCACCCAGCCGCCCGCGCTTCACGATCAACCGGCCTTGGCTCAAATCCTCGTAATTGACGGTGAAGATTTCGATTTCGGCATAGTCGTACATCCCGGCCAGCAGGTCGGATTCCGTGATCTTGGAAGGAAAGGTCTGGCCTTCCACTTCCAGATTATCCACGCTCATGTTGGATTTGCTTTCCACGGTGGTCGGCGTGAACCCGGCGATGGAATCATATTCCAGCCCGTCGATGGTCAGTGCCAGATCGTGATCGGTGAAGCCCAACTCTACTCCATCCAGCCGAATGATTTTCCAGCAAGTGGCTAGCGTGGTCATGCCCCCGGCGAAATGGGCCTCAAGCTGTGGTGAAATAACCCTCATACGCGCACCTCAATCAAAGGAATGTTGTTCCAGCTTCCGGCATCGAAGCTATCCATCGACAGGGCCAGTTCGTCCGTATCGAAGCGCACCGGCACGTCAAACTCGTAATCGACCGTGAGCGTGCCGGTGAGCGCCGTGGTGATGATGCCGGTGGCCGTGTCCACGCTCCACCCGCTGACCTGCAGAAGACTATTGCGGTAGAGCTTCACCGTTCCGGCGACCGGCTTGGCGATGACGCGCTCCGATACCACCGCGCCGCTGACATACCGTTTCACCATCTGGTAGTCGTCATCGCCCAGCGATTGCAGCGGTTGGTTAATGGCTTGGTAATCGCTCCAATCCTTGAAACGAAACCCCACCGCCTTGCCGCGCCGCGCCCGGAAGAAGGCAATAAGCGACTGCCATTGTGCTTCGGTCTTCACACCGGAGGCGACGTTGTAGCGGGCGCGGGCTTGGCTCCACTTGCTGTTCCGCTGTTCATGTCCGGACACGGTTGTCACCACATCCGTCAGGAACATTGGCCCACCCGTTGCGCCGTAGCTGATGTCGCTGGGGAATTGAATTTCGACAAACGAACTCATGGTGTGTTACCTTGAAAGACAATTAAACAAGGAGAAGAAAATGGCGCTTTATAAAGCCATCGAAGCCGTAAAAATCCGGGACTACGACATTAGCAAAGGCGATAAATACCTTGTGGAACGCATCCACATTGAAGGTGTTCGCTCATACTTTGCGGTATATAAAGCCGAGCCAGACGTGGAAAAAATTACGGACAAAACTATTGTCATTCCCATGAAACTGACTGCAGAAGCCATTATTTCCAACGAAGAACTGACCGGGTTGCTTCAAAAAGAGATATTCATAGAATCATAAGTTTCTCCGCGCCCGTTCGATGGAACGCGCCATATCCGCCGCAATCTGGCTCTGGCTTTGCCGGAAGCTGCGAATGTCCGGCGTTTGCACGCTCATGTTGATGGTGATCGGCGCAGCACCCATGCTTGCACCGGGGGTGATGTGCATGGGCGCGTTACCGGCGAAGGCGAGTTCCGGCCCATTCTCACCGACTACACCGAACTGGCCGGGCTTGAGGCGGCCACCATCAGCAAAGAACCCGCCGAAGAAGCTGCCAATACTGCCGAGCATACTGCCCAGCCCACCGCCGCCGCTGCCGCTACCACCGAACATGCCTTTAATGCCGCCGAAAATATCTTCCATGATGCCACCCTTGCCGGTGATGCCGAGGTCATTCAACGCCCATTGCAGGAGCGTGCGGTTGAGGTCGGACAGGAAGCCGGTGATGAAATCACCAAAATTATCGAAGCGCCCGCTGATGGCATCGAGCGAATCGGCAATGGTGCCTTCCATGCTTTTGCCGATCTTGTCGAATTCATCCCCGATGGTGGCAGCGTTTTTCTTCGCCGCTTTTTCCATCCGTTCCCCGGCCTGTTCTGCAGCCCGTGCAAACGTGTCCTGATTGATGAGGCCTTTCTCCAGCAGCATATTCAGCCGGGCCATCTCCGCATTGTAGTTTTCCAGCGGCGTGCGCGTTGCGTCGATGACGCGCTGCGCCTCCCGTTGAAGCTCATTGAAGGATTTGACCTGTTTGTTGGTGGCGGCCTGTTTTTCTTCCGCCTTCGTTTCCTCGAATAAACTGGCCAGCGATTGGCCGGACGATTGCCGCGCATCGACGATCTTCTGCGCGGCGCTTTGGATTTCCGCATCAATCCCGGCATTGAACTGACGGGCCTCGTTCATTGCCGTATCGAAGGCTTGGCTCATGGCTTGGCCGAGGCCGGTTTCCAGCGCCTTGCGGGTGTTCTCGAATGAGATCCCGCTAAGGGGATTCTCCACGAAGTTTTTGAGGTCTTGCCCCAACGCTTCAAAGCGGTTGGAAATGGCATCCCCGAAGGCTTGGAAGGCATTGCCAACGCCTTTGAACACGGCGATGAACAGGTTGCCGAACTTCACCACCTCCGCCACGAACGCCTTAAAGCCAAGGCCGAACGGCTCGATGGAAGCCGTGACGACTTCAATCAGCCATTTGATTTTATCGGCAATGAAAATCAGGATGTCGGTCACACCGGCATCACCAATGGTTTTCACCAGTTTGTTGAAGGAGTCGCCCATGTTGGACAAAGCCGCATTGAGCGTGCCTGCCTGCTGTTCCATCGCCCCGGCGAATTGCACGTCACCAATGGAGCGCAGGTAGCCTTCGATTTCCTTGGCGTTTTTGCCGACGGTCGTACTCACCCCTTGGAAGGTGAAGGTCACTTGATCGCCCTGTGCGCGGGATTTAATCCCAAACTCTTTCAGGCGCTCGAACTCGCCGGTGGCCGCATCCGCCACGGCCTCGATCATCTGATTGAGGGATTTCCCCATCGCCGTTGCGGTGTTACCGTAGGAAGTAAGCGCTTCTTCCGAGGGCGTGAGGCCCAAGGCTTTCAGCTTAATGAACGCCTCAACCGCTTCTTCCAGCGAGAACGGTGTTTCCGCCGCGAACTTCTCGATGAAACCGAACGCGATCTTGGCGTTTTCCGCCGAGCCGGTGACGGTGCGAAGCGACGCTTCCAGCTTCTCAAAACTGGTAATGGTATCGACGAACTGCTTGCCCACGAAGGCCGTGGCCATCAGCCCGCCGATGCGGTTCAAGCCGTTACTCAGCTTGGAAAACCGCTTATCTTCCGCGCAGTGCAGGAGTTCGACAAGTTCACCGAGGATAACGACCCGTATGGTGAGCATGATTTCGGCAAAGTCGTAGTGAACGGCGTAAGCTGTTTCTGGAAGATCAGCTATTACGACCATACTCTGACCTACGGCTCGGAAGACCCGGCCAACCCGGACATTACCACCCGCGTCCTCACCATCATGCTCACCGGCGAATACTAACGCATTGCCATCAATTTCCGGGTGTAAACCTTACCCCACGCCAAGCCAAGTATGGCAGCGATGAACGAGCCAAGCAGAACCCCCAGCTTTGCAGCATTCAGCAAGCTTTCATCATTGAAGGCCAGCATCGCAATGAATATCGACATGGTAAAGCCGATACCGGCAAGCAAGCCGATGAGCCAAATACCACCCCATGTCACACCCGGCGGTAACTGACACCAGCGCATCTGCACGGCAATCCAGCTTATTCCAACAATGCCGAGAGGCTTACCAATCACAAGTGCTACCATTACCCCCGCAATCACCCATGCCGCACCATCGGCGGAGAAAGCGCCTACACTCATGCTCACCCCGGCATTAGCCAGTGCGAAAATCGGCATGACCACATACGCCACCCACGGATGCAACGCCTTCTGAACCCGCACGACCGGCGGCAGCAACTCCCGCTGTGCAAGCCGTAGCTGGCGGAGCGATTGTGTCAGGTGGTGTTCATCTTGTGTTTTTGTATCTTCGCCGGTCAGTTCATTAGCGATGCGCGACACCATTTCCAATGGTTTCTCACGCATACGCACCGAGATTACCGGCGTCATCAGACCCAGCACCACCCCAGCCAAAGTCGGGTGAGCACCAGTCATCAGAATACCAATCCAGATGATTGCACCCGGAACCACATAGGCATAAGCCGAACCGATACCGATACGCTGAAAGCCCAGTACCAGCATGATGCCGAGGCCCGCGATCAGGAACCCGCCATATTCAAGCCCGCCCGAATAAAACAGCGCGATAATCAGCACCGCGATGATGTCATCAATAATCGCGAGGGCGAGCAGAAACACCCGCACATTGCCGGGAATGGAGCGCCCCAGCAACGCCAGTACACCGACCGCAAAGGCAATGTCGGTCGCGGTCGGCACTGCCCAGCCATGCTGCCGCATCGGGTCGGCATTGAAGCCAAGGAAAATCAAAGCCGGTACGACAACGCCACCCAGCGCCGCAATGATCGGCAGCATCGCCTGCTTAATGTTGCTTAATGCACCTTCATGGATTTCACGGCGTATTTCCATGCCGACAACCAGAAAGAAGAAGGTCATCAGCGCATCGTTAATCCAAAAATGCAGGGTTTGAGAAAATTGGAATTTCCCCAAACCAATAGACAGTGGCGCGTGCCATAGATCGTGGTAACTGTCGGCAAATGACGAGTTAGCCCACATCAATGCCACGGCAGCGGCAATAAGCAGGACGATGCCGCTAACGGCTTCAATATGTAAGAATCGTTCAAGAGAAGCAAAAGCGCGTTCGGCTAT
>JBIISI010000055.1:0-13768 GCA_044341105.1 Rickettsiales bacterium
CGATGATCTATGCGATTGTGCAAACACCGCCCGGCTCGACGCTGGAGAAAACCAACGACGTGATTAAGAAACTGCAAGCCATCGCCGAGAAGGTGGATGGGGTGGAATCCGTCGCGTCGCTCGCGGGGTTCGAGATCCTCACCGAAGGCCGTGGCTCGAACGCGGCGAGTTCGATCATCAACCTCAAATCCTGGTCGCAGCGCAAACATTCGGTGCATGAGGTGATCGAGGAGCTGGAAACGAAGAGCAAGAATCTCGGCGCGGTGGTGGAATTCTTCGAGCCGCCGGCGGTGCCGGGCTATGGCGCGGCGGGGGGTATTTCGTTCCGCCTGCTCGATAAGAACACGACGCTCGATTACCAGCAGTTCGACCGGGTGAACAAAGACTTCATGGCCGCGCTGCGCAAACGCAAGGAGCTGACCGGCCTGTTTACTTTCTATGCGGCGAATTACCCGCAATACGAGCTGAAAATCGACAACCAGCAGGCCATGCAGAAGGGCGTGAGCATCGGCAATGCGCTGGAGAACCTGAACATCCTCATCGGCAGTACCTATGAGCAGGGGTTCATTCGCTTCGGCCAGTTCTTCAAGGTATATGTGCAGGCCAAGCCCGAATTCCGCCAGCTGCCATCGGATGTGCTGAAGCTGTATGCCAAAAACAACAAGGGCGAGATGGTGCCGTATTCGGCCTTCATGCACATGGAAAAGGCGCAGGGGCCGAACGAAATCACGCGCTACAACGTGTATAACTCGTCGGCCATCCGGGCGGTGCCGGCCAAGGGCTACACCAGCGGCGACGCCATTAAGGCCGTGCGCGAAGTGGCCACTGAGATGCTGCCGCGCGGCTACGATGTGGCGTGGGAAGGGCTTTCCTACGACGAGGCCGGGCGCGGCAACGAGGCGGTGTATATTTTCGCGGTGGTGCTGTTGTTCGTGTATCTCGTGCTGGCGGCGCAATACGAAAGCTTCATCATTCCGCTGGCGGTCATGCTGTCGCTGCCACCGGGCGTGCTCGGTTCGTTCCTGATGCTGAAAGGCATGGGGCTTGCGAACGACGTGTATGCGCAGGTGGGCCTCATCATGCTGGTCGGCCTGCTCGGCAAAAACGCGGTGCTGATCGTGGAGGTGGCGCGCCAGAAAGAATTGCAGGGCATGTCGGTGCGCGAGGCGGCGATTGAAGGCGCGCGCGCCCGCTTCCGGCCCATCCTGATGACGTCGTTCGCCTTTATTGCGGGGTTGATCCCGCTGGCGATGGCGACCGGCGCGGGCGCGGTGGGCAACCGCACCATTGGTTCTTCGGCGCTGGGCGGCATGCTGGTGGGCACGGTTATCAGCCTCATCCTGGTGCCGGGCCTGTATTACATTTTCGGCACGCTTGCCTATGGCCGCGACCTGATTCGCGACGAAAACCACACGCCGCTGACCGAGGCGATGGGCCATCCGGAGCGCCACCCCCATCACCCGTATCCCCCTCATGAGTAGTGTCGCCGTTATGCGTTCGTTCGTTGTTCCGTTGCTTTGCACCAGCATGCTTTTTGCCGCCACCGGCTGCACCCCCGACATCGCGGTGGATGCCGCGCAGGAGAAGGCCAAACTGGCGGTGCCAAAAGACTTCGCCAATGTGCCGCCGCAGGAAGGGCAGGCGGGGGCCATGCCCGCCACGCAGGACTGGCAGTTGTTCTTCGCCGACCCGCAATTGCAGGCGCTGATTGGCGAGGCGCTGGGCAGCAATCAGGAACTTCGCATAGTGGAGCAGGAGATCGCGATTTCGCGCAACGAGATCATGGCGCGGCGCGGCGAATATTTGCCGAAAGTGGGCGTTGGCGCGGGCTATGAAATCGAGCGGGTGGGTCAATATACCAGCCAGGGCCAGAGCGACGAAGCGCTGGAACTTGGCAAGGTGCTGCGCAACCGCGAAGTGGGGGCGTATGCCTCGTGGGAAGTGGATATCTGGAAAAAGCTGCGCAACGCCAAGGAATCGGCGGTGAAGCATTACCTTGCCTCGGTCGAGGGCCGCAAATTCATGCAGAACCACATGATCGCCGAGATCGCTGATACCTATTACGAGCTGGTGGCGCTGGATGCGAAGCTCGCCATCGTGACGCAATATGTGGATACGCTGAAAGACGCGCAACAGGTGGTGGAATACCAGAAAGAGGCGGCCAAGGCGACCTCGCTGGCGGTGAACCGTTTTGCGGCAGAAGTGCAGAAAAACCAGAGCCTCGAATACACCATCACGCAGCAGATCACGGAAACGGAAAACCGGCTGAACGCGCTGGTGGGGCGGTTCCCGCAGCCGGTGCCGCGCAGCAAGCCGCAGGATTTCCTGCGCGCGCAATTGCCCGCCGTGAAGGCAGGCTTGCCCGCCGATTTGCTGCAGCAACGGCCCGACATCCAGCAGGCGGAGCTCGACATGCAGGCCTCCGCGCTGGATGTGAAGGTCGCGAAAGCGCGGTTCTATCCGTCGCTGAGCCTCGATGCGGGGGCGGGGTTCCAGGGCTTCAACTCGCATTATTTTCTGAATGCGCCCGAATCGGTGTTCTATAACGTGGCGGCGAACCTGACGGCGCCGGTGCTGAACCGCACGGCGATCGAGGCCGATTATTTGTCGGCCAACAGCAAGCAGTTGCAGGCAGTATACCATTACCAGCAAACCGTGATTAACGCCTATGTCGAGGTGGTGAACCAGCTCAATGCCATTCACAACATCGAGAAAACCTATGCCTCGCAGCAGGCCGAGGTGAACACGCTGCATCAGGCGGTGGGCACGGCGGATGTCTTGTTTAACGCCGCGCGCATCGATTATCTTGAAGCGTTGCTGACCAAGCGCGACGCGCTGGAAGCGCAGATGGAGCTGATGGAAGTGAAGCAAAAGCAGCTCAGCGCCTACCTGAACCTGTACCGCGCACTGGGTGGCGGCTGGCACAGCGCGGGCGATCATGCCGAACGCGCGGAAAACCACCCCTAATAAGGCGCGGCAGCGGCCCATGATTCGCCCCCCGCGCATTTGCCATTGACAAATGCGCGAAAAACCCTAGGTTCCGGGCGGTTTTATTTTAAGCTCTTGCATGTGCTTGCTGCGAAAGCAGCGTATCCGTGGGATACAACCGGGCCGCTGGCCCAAGGCGTTTGATTTAGGGTTCCCGATAATGTTTCGGATAATGGAATCAACCGGTTATCGCTATTGATGCCGGCAACAGACGTTTTTGAAGGTTACCATGGAAAATTTTGATTCGCTGGGCTTGCCCCGCGTGCTTGTGCAGGCGCTTACCCACCTGAAATTCACCACCCCCACCCCCATCCAGGCCGCGGCCATTCCGCTGGCCATGAGTGGTAAAGACATTCTGGGCTCGGCCCAAACCGGCACCGGTAAAACCGGTGCGTTCGGCATTCCGCTGATCGCGCATTTGCTGAACAACCCCACCGCGGGCGCATTGGTGATGACCCCCACGCGCGAACTCGCCGTGCAGGTGATGAAGCTGATGGAAGATTTGCTGGGCGATGGCACCAGTATTCGCACGGCGCTGATTATTGGCGGCGAGCCGATGAGCAAACAGCTGCGCCAGTTGCAGGCCCGCCCGCGCCTGATTGTGGGCACCCCGGGCCGCATCAACGACCATTTGAAGCGCCGCACGCTGAAACTCGCCAGCACGGATTTCCTGGTGCTCGACGAAACCGACCGCATGCTCGATATGGGCTTTGGCATCCAGATCGATGCGATCATCGAGCAGATGCCGGCCCAGCGCCAGACATTGCTGTTCTCGGCCACGCTGCCGGCGAATATCGCGAAGCTGGCGGGCAAATACATGACCGACCCGCAGCGCGTGGCCGTGGGCGGCAACAACCTGCCCATCGAGCGCATCAAGCAGGAGAATATCCTGCTCAAGGAAGACGACAAATACGGCCAGCTGCTGCTGCAGCTGCAACAGCGCGAAGGCTCGATTATCGTGTTTGTGAAAACGAAATGGGGCGCGGAGAAAATGGCAAAGAAGCTGCGTGATATCCAGCATGCCGCCGATGCCATCCATGGCGATTTGCGCCAGCGCGAGCGCGACAAGGCGATCACCGCATTCCGTAACAAGCAGACCCGCATCTTGGTGGCGACGGATATCGCCGCGCGCGGGCTGGATATCCCGCATATCGAGCATGTGATTAACCATGACCTGCCGCAATGCCCGGAAGATTACATCCACCGCATTGGCCGCACCGCGCGCGCCGGGGCGGAAGGCGCTGCGGTGAATTTTATCACCGGCCAGGACAAGCGTAAATGGCAGGCCATCGCGCGGTTGCTGAACCCCGGCCAGAAGCCAGAGCCGCTGCCCGGTGAAGAAGGCATATCGCGCGGGCCCCGCAAAAAACCCTTCAACAAGAAGAAGCGTTTCCGCCCCAATAACCGCAAGCCGGGCAAAAACCGGGGCATGCCCAAAGCCGCCTAACGGAAGCCGCGCCGATGCTGACCATCCAGGACCTGACCTACCGCATTGGGGGGCGCACGCTGCTCGATAAGGCCTCGCTCACCATTGGGGCAGGGCAGCGCGTGGGGCTGGTGGGGCCGAACGGGGTCGGTAAATCGACGCTGTTCAAGCTTATCGCCAACGAGCTGGTGGCCGATGGCGGTGATATCAACATCATCAAAAACGCCAGTGTCGGCTGGGTGAAGCAGGATCTGCCAGAAGACGACACCAAGCTGATCGACGTGGTGCTGGCCGCCGACACCGAACGCAGCGCCCTGCTGCTGGAAGCCGAGACGGTCGAAGACCCCGAGCGCATGGCGTATATCTACACGCGCATGGATGAAATCGGGGCCTACGACGCGCCCTCGCGCGCGGCGACGATTCTGGCGGGCCTTGGCTTCGATGCGCGGGCGCAGGAGCGGCCGATTTCGGACTTTTCCGGCGGCTGGCGCATGCGGGTCGCGCTGGCGGCAACGCTGTTTCGCCAGCCCAACCTGCTCATGCTCGACGAGCCGACCAACCACCTCGATTTCGAGGCCATGATATGGCTGGAAAACTACCTGATGCGCTACCGCGAAACGCTGCTCATCATCAGCCATGACCGCGAAATCCTCAACAAAACGGTGACCCATATCCTGCATATGGAAAACCAGAAGCTGACCAGCTACACCGGCACCTATGACGAGTTCGAGCGCCGCCGCGCCGAACGCCTGCTGAACCAGGCTGCCCTGCGCGAAAAGCAGCTGAAGCAAAAAGCGCATATGCAGAAATTTATTGACCGGTTCGGCGCCAGCGCAAGCAAGGCAAGCCAGGCGCAAAGCCGCCTGAAGGCGATCCAGAAAATGGACATCGTCGATGCGGTGATGGCCGACCGCGTGACGGCGTTCGAGTTTCCCGAGCCGGAGCCGCTGCGCTCGCCGCTGATTACGCTCGATTACGTGGATGCGGGCTACGAGCCTAGCAAGCCGATCCTGCGCAAACTCAACCTGCGCATCGACATGGACGACCGCATCGCGCTGCTGGGCGCGAACGGCAACGGCAAATCGACGCTGGTGAAATTGCTGGCAGGCAGCCTGTCGCCGCAGCTCGGGGAAATCCACAAATCCGGCAAGCTGAAAGTGGGGTATTTCGCCCAGTTCCAGACCGACGAGCTGGATGTGAACCTGACCCCTTACCAGACCATGCAACAGGTGATGGTGACGCTGCCCGAGCCGCGGGTGCGCGCGGTGCTGGGCAAGTTCGGCTTCGATAAAGACAAGGCCGACACCAAGGTTGGCGAATGTTCCGGCGGTGAAAAAGCGCGGCTGCTGTTTTGCCTGATGAGCTACCACGCGCCGCATATCATGCTG
This sequence comes from Rickettsiales bacterium, assembly GCA_044341105.1. GTDB lineage: Bacteria > Pseudomonadota > Alphaproteobacteria > Rickettsiales > UBA3002 > QFOX01. The sequence continues at coordinate 5,803 of JBIISI010000055.1, forward strand.
CTCGACGAGCCGACCAACCACCTCGATATGGACGCGCGCGAGGCGCTGATGCAGGCGCTGAATAATTACACCGGCGCAGTGATTCTGGTGAGCCACGACCCGCATCTGGTCGAGAATGTGGCCGACCGCCTCTGGCTGGTGGCCGATGGCACCTGCGTGCCATACGACGACGACCTGGAAGCCTATAAGAAGCTGGTGGTGCAGCAGCGCAAGCGCGAACGCGAAGGCAGCAAGGAAGAAGCGCGCCGCCAGAAGAAAGAAAAGAAATCCCAAAGCCCCGAGCAGCAGGCCATGGCGCTGGAGCAAACGCTGGCGGCCCTGCTGGCGCAGCGCGACGCGGCGGAGAATGAACTGGTGGTGTGCAGCACCAGCGGCGATGCAGGGCAGCTCAAGCGCCTGAACGACAGCTACCAGCGCCTGCAGCAACAGGTGGCGGAAGCCCAGCAGGCGCTCGACGCACTGATCGCGCAGCTGTAATTCTTGTTGCCATTTTTACGATAAACGCCGCGTTGGGAGCGCATTCGTGTGTCCTGCGCGCCGTGAGCGCTGGAGTCTGTGCATGAAAGCGACAAACGCTTCTTTTGTATCTATTAACAGTGGTAATAAGTGATGTAATCGCGTGACTTTGCAGGGGCGCGCTGCTATCCCCGCCTCATCATTATATACAGTTGGTAAGGCAGGTATGGGGCGGCAAGGCCGTAATATGCTACGGTTTTTAGCCGTTTCGGGATGGTTCGCATGTGCCATGCTCGCCAACGGGCCTGCGATTGCGCAAACATTGCCCGGCGCGGTCGATGCGGGCCGCATTGATGATCGCACGATCCTGCAAACGCCGCCGCAAAATGTGCTGACGCCCGCCGCGCCCATGCGCGTGCTGCCCTCCGCTGAAGCCCCTGAAGGCAGCAAGGAGATCACCATGACGCTGCGTGCGGTGCGCATTGAGGGCATGACGGCTTTCACCACCGCGCAAGTGGAAGATATTTATGCGTCGCAAGTGGGCCATACCATTACCCTGGACACGGCGTGGACGATGGCGGGGCAGCTGACGGAACGCTACCGCAATGCCGGGTATTTCCTCTCGCGCGCCTCGGTGCCGGAGCAGGAAATTACCGATGGTGTCATTCGCCTGTATGTGGTGGAGGGCTATATCGGCGAGGTGCAGCTCGACGACCCGATGAAAGACCGCGCCATCGTGAAAACCTGGCTGGACAGGCTGCAGGCCTATCGACCGTTGAAAGCCGAGCAGATTGAATCGGTGTTGCTGCAACTGAACGATCTGCCGGGCGTTCACCTGCGGGCGGTGCTGGAGCCGCTGCCGCGCGATGATTATCCCGAAGGCGCGGTGCGTTTGATCCTGAAAAAAGAAAAAGCGCCGCGCGTGACCGGGCAGGTCAGTTTTGACAATAACGGCTCGCGCTTTCTTGGGCCCTATCAGGGGATGGCGCAGGCCCAGGCCGAACTGATTCCCACGCAGCGCACCACCGCAACCCTGCTTTCCAGCCTGCCGTGGGATGAGCTGAAATATGGCGGCATTAAGCACGAGGTGCCGGTAATGGCGGCGGGCATGCTCGATGTGTATGCGACGCGCACGGCTGCGGAGCCCGGCTCGTCGCTGGCGATTCAGGACATTGAAAGCGATTCGCTGCTGCTGGGGGTTGGCTTCCATTACCAGTTCATCCGGCAACGGCAGGAAAACCTGAGCGGTCGGCTCGCATTTGAATCGCGCAACACGGATTCGGACATTCTGGGCACGCCGCTGACGCGCGATGCGATCCGCGCCCTGCGCGCAGGCATGAACTACGAAACGCTGGATGCATGGGGCGGTTACGATTTCCTGAGCGCGACCGTGTCGCAGGGCGTGGGAATATTGGGGGCCAGCAAAGCAGGGCAGGCCAACCTGTCGCGCGCCGAAGCCGAGCCGGATTTCACCAAGCTGGAAGCGCGGCTCACCCGCACCCAGGCCCTGACCAGCGACTGGGCAATGGTGGTGGGCGCATCGATGCAGGTGGCATCGGGGCCGCTTTATTCGGCGGAAGAGTTCGGTTATGGCGGCCAGAGTTTCGGTCGGGCTTACGATGAATCGGAAATTACCGGCGACCATGGTGTGGCCGCCACAGCCGAGCTGCGATTTACCGGATGGAAGCCGCAATGGGGATTCCTGCCTGTGCCGTACGCGTTTTATGATGTAGGTTCGGTATGGAACGAAGATCGGGAGCAGGAAGCGCGTGCCTCTGGCAGTTCGGCAGGGGCCGGGCTGCGGGTGGTGTCGGAGATGGGGGTGCAAACCAATTTCGGCATTGCCTTCCCACTGACGCGTGATGTTTCTAAGCCATTGTATGGTAACGACAAAAGTCCGCGTTACCTGATGCAGGTTTCGTATGGGTTTTAACCGAATGTTAAGGGTTGTCGGCTAGGGTTATATCGTGAAACGTTCCCGCGCATTCTCGCATCACGCATCGTTGCTTACCGCATTGCTTGCCACCACGGCTCCCGTTGCCCTGCTTGCCAACCCGCAGGACGGGGTGGTGAGCGCAGGTTCGGCGACCATTGGCAGTGCCGGTAACACCCTGACCATTAACCAGACCACGGACCGGGCGGTCATCGACTGGCGCGGCTTCGATATCGATGCGGGTGAAACGACGCGCTTCAACCAGCCCTCCAGCAGTTCGTTGACCCTTAACCGCGTCGGCAGCGGCGGCGCTTCGCAGATCAACGGGAACCTCTCGGCGAATGGCAATATTGTGATCGTCAACCCCAATGGGGTGGTATTCGGTGCCGGATCGAAGGTCGATGTGAATGGCCTGGTCGCCACAACGGCAGATATCGGCAATCAGGATTTCATGGCGGGCAGCCTGAAATTCGATAAGCCCGGCAACCCCACGGCGACCATCGCCAACCATGGGGAAATTACCGCCAAGGAAGCGGGCCTGGTCGGGCTGGTGGCACCGAATGTGCTAAACTCGGGAGTCATCACCGCGAAGCTGGGGCGCATTCACCTTGCGTCGGGCGATAGCACGACGGTCGATTTCTATGGCGACGGGCTGATGGAAGTGAAGGCTTCCGATGCGCTGCAGTCGCAGTTGGTGGATAATACCGGCAAACTCATTGCCCATGGCGGCACCATTGCCATGACAGCGGCTGCGGGCCGCGAAATGGTCAACAGCCTGGTGCATGTGGGCGGTGAACTCGATGCCGCCGGCATTGGCACCAAAAACGGAAAGATTGTCATTTTTGCCGAGGGCAGCCATGCCACGGCACCGGGGGAAGTCGCCAAAACCAGTGGCACCAGTGAAGTGGTTGTCACCGGCAAGCTGAATGTCGCGAACCCGACGGGCAAAGGTGGCACCGTGCGTATCAGCGCCGATAAAGTCACCCTCCGCAGCAGCGCGGTGATTGATGCCGATGGGCGCGATGGCGGCGGTACTATCGCTATCGGCGGCGATGGGCATGTCGCGACGTTCGATGCCAGCATCATCCCCACGCCGGAGAATGTCGCGCTGCCGCAGCAACCGGTGGCGACACCCACGGCGCTTGATGTCGTGATCGAGCATGGGGCGGTGATTGCCGCCAGTGCCACCGGCGCAGGCAATGGCGGCGTGGTAAGCGTCTGGGCGGATAACCGGACGGAATTCAGCGGTAGCATTACGGCCGATGGTGCTGGTGAGCAGGGCGATGGGGGGAATGTTGAAACTTCCGGCCGCGTCGCGCTTCTGCTTGGCAATGGCCGGGTGAGCGCGTATGGCCGCCGCAAGCGCGGAGAGTGGCTGCTTGATCCGGCGGATATTGAAATTACGGCAGCAACCACGTCTAACAACACGGGTTCCACCCCTTACACGGCTACGGGTACCAGCAGCCAAATCAGCGCGGCCACCATTAAAGCCGTGCTTGATGGTGGCACGAACGTGACCATTATGACCAGCAACGACGGTTATGCGGGGAACGGCGATATTTTCGTGAACGCTGCGATTACGACGACGGGCAGCGGCTCGCTGACGCTGAGTGCGTATCGCAACATTACCGTTAGTTCGGCGATCACGCTTAATACCGGCGCGCTAACGCTGCAAAGCGGCAACGCGAACACCGGTGGTGCTGTTTCGGTGCAGGCGGCGATTGCCACCAATGGCGGCAATATTGTCATCGGCGGTGGCAGCAATCTGGCGACGGGGTATGCCGAAGCGATTGGTTCGTTCGCGTCTGGTATCAATATTACGAGTAGCATCAACGCAGGTGCGGGAACGATTACCCTGCGCGGCAAAGGCAACCAGACGAGCACGGCCGATGGTAATTTCGGTGTCTTCGTCAATAGCGGCACCGTCACCGCCAGCGGTACGATTACCCTCGTCGGTGTTGCAGGAGGCTCGGGCGCGTCCAATTATAACTATGGCATATACGTTAACAACGTGGGGGCCAATGTCACGGCGACGGGCAGCGGATCGATCGTGGTCCATGCCACGGGTGGTAGTGGCGGCGGATCGTCGAATGATGCGTTAGCCGTTTATAATGCCGTGGGGCTATATGCGAGCGGTACGGGGTCGATCACCGTCCGGGCCATCAAGGGGACGGGAACCGGCACCGGATTGGCCTTCTACAATCAGGCGAATGCTTTGCGCACGGCCAGCGGCGCGATTACGGTCTATGCAGACTCGGTGTACATGAACCTTGCGAACTCCATCACTAGTGGTGGAGTGCTGACCATGGCCAGCTACAGCAATATTGGCGTTAGCGTGGGCAACAGCTTAGCCAATACGCTGAATATCAACAACGTGGCCCTGGATGCGATGAGCGCAGGCAGCTATGTGTTCGGTAGTGCGACCACGCAAAATGGCGTGAGTGCGAACACCGGCGATGTGACGATCAATACGACGCATGATTTTGGGAATGCGAATGTCTCGTTCGTCTCGGGCAATGACATTAATATTGCTGCGAACCTGACCAAGGGCAGCGGCACTGGCACGGCCAATTACAACTTCTACGCCAATGGCAATATCTACAATAGTGGTAGCGCCGCGGTGCGGGTCGGCGGCACGGGATTCGGCCGTATCAACATGCTGTTCAATGCCGACCGCGACGGCAATGGCAGTGGCGCGATTAACATTCTCAACGGCACCTATGATTCCAACGGTGGCGACATCACCATGGGTGGTGGCACCGGTACGATTAGCGCGGGTAACGGCTATGCGCAGGGCAACAGCACCTATGCGCATGGTATCCGGGTGGGTGGTAATACGGTCATTAATGCCAATGGCGGAAATATCGTGCTGAATGGCAACGGCACCGCAAATGCCGTCGTGTCCAGCAATGGTATCCAGCTCAATGCGCGCCTGTTAACCAGCGGCAACGGTTCCATCACTTTGCGCGGTACCACGTCCGGCACGGTAGTGAATTCCTATGGGATGAAGTTGGATGCGATCACGGGTGGGCTGAGCGTGTTGCAGACGGAGAACGGTGCGATTGACGCGCTGGGCACGAGCACGTCGAATACGGCGGGCAGCCATGGCATTTTTCTTGATGGCACGTCGCTGCCGTTCCTGATCCAGAGCACTGGCGGTGCGATTACGGTCAGTGGTGCAGGCAGCCAGCTTGTTGCGGGCGGCGCGGGGATTCGCCTGAAGGATAACGTGTCGATTACCTCGACTTCGGGGGCGATTACGCTTTCGGGGCTGAGCGGTGCCACGGCGAATTCATTAAGCGTTTCGGGCACGGTAACGGTAAATGCCGGTAGCGGCGCGCTCAATTTTTATGTGGATGACTGGACCGGTGGCAACCAGCTGATTGGCGCGACGACGAGCGGTGTGCTCACCATCGCCAACCGCACGGCGGGTGTGACGATTGGGGTGGGGCCCACCAGCGGATCGGCGCTGAACCTTACCACAGCCGATATCGCGACCTATACGGGTGGCAGCTATGTGTTTGGCAGAAATACCTCCGGCGATATTACTGTTAATACCGGGAAAGATTTCGGGGACAAAAGCGTCACGTTTATTTCAGGGAACGATATTAACATCGCGGGGGACCTGACGAAGGCTTCGGGCACCGGCACCGCAACGTGGACGTTCCAGGCGAACCGGGATATTTACAACAGCAACTCCGCGCGCCTACGCGCCACCAGCGGTGCGGCGAACATGATCTTCAATGCCGATCGCGATCAGGCTACAAGCGCAGGCGGGGTTGTAGAATTCACGAATGGCACGCTGACGACCAATGGCGGCTATCTTATCGCAGGCGGCGGGGCCAACCCGCTTACTGGTTACGCGCAAGGATATACCGGCCATACGCGTGGCGTTTACTTTAACAGCACCGCTGCCAGCACCAATGGCGGTAGTGTAACACTGCGTGGACAGGGCTCCAGCGCGGGTGTGTTTGTCTCCAACATTGCCACGGCGAACGGTGCTGTTACGGTTAATGGTATCGGTACCGGCACAGGTTATGGCGCACGCGTATCGCTGGTGAATGCGGGCACTGGTGCCGTGGATATCACTGGTACAAGTGCCACATCGGATGACCTGCGTTTGGTCGGGAATATTATCGGCAATGGCATTACTTTGAACGGCAATACCCAGATGACGAGCGATGTTACGCTCACCAGCACCAGCGCGGATATTACCCTGAATGGTACAGTCGATGGTGAGGCTGCGGGCACACGCAGCCTGACGGTGAATGCGGGCACGGGGGCATTCGTGACGGCCGGGGTGATTGGTGGCACGAACCCGCTGTTCAACCTGAGCATCACGGCGGATAATGCAACCATCGGTGCGGCTCTAAACGGTTCGGGTGTGCTGACGCTGCAGCCAGCCACGACGAGTCGTAATATGAGCCTGAACTCTGGCACGGAAGACGGCTCGTCGATGTATCTGGATGGAACGGAGATCGGGCGCATTGGGGATGGGTGGTCGAGCATCCTGCTCGGGCGGTCGGATGCGACGGGTGGCACTCTTTATGTGGGCAATAGCAGTTGGAAAGACCCGGTCACCCTCCGTGGCGATGTCGCCGTTATTGCGGGTGTGGTGCAAGGGACAACGGCGGATGCTTCGTTTACGATTAACCCCGTCACGCATGCGCGCGGTGCGGCCAATGGATCCCTCACTACATTGGGACAATCGATTCAGTTCCAAAAGAACTTGAATCTTTTCAATCAAAACAGCAATTTCACCATCAATTCGAATGGCGGTGCCATTAGCTTCACGGGTATCAGTTCGCGTGTCTTTAGCAGCATACTCAATGTGAATAGCGGCAATGGCGCGATTACCATTAGCGGGACGATCGATGCGGCGTCGACGCCAAGCAATACGATCAGTGCGATGAGCTTCAATGCCGGGAGCGGTACGTTGAGTTTCGGGAATACGGTGAACGGTACCCCAATCGGCGCAATGAACATTACCGGTGCAGGCGGCACGATTACGCTGAACGGCGATTGGGGTGCGACGACGGCGCTGAGTGCCGTTAGCCTGACCAGCACGAATGGCCTGACCTTGCCGTCGATCCGTGCGGCGAGCATCGTGGCGCAGACGACGGGTGCGTCGTCGGATCTGACGATCGCGTCGGGCAAGACGCTGACGGCGACGGGCACGGGGGATGCGCTGGTGCTGGCATCGGGGCGGAACTTTATCAATAACGCAGGTGGCTCGGCGCTCAGCGCGGCCAATGGCCGGTGGCTGGTGTATTCGGCGAGCCCGGCGAACAACACGCGCGGCGGGCTGATGCCGGATGCGTCGGAGTTTAACAAGACCTATGCGGGCAACCCGCCGGCCGGGATCGGCAGCGGCAACCGGTTTATTTACAGCACGGCGACCGCGCCGGTGATCGTGCTGGATACGGACAACGATGCGGTGACGTATGGGGATGCTTATGGGGCGAGCGATGCCAGCTATACGTATGTGAGCGGGCTGGTGGGCGGCGATGTGTGGGGGGCGATTGGGCTGAGCGGCGCGATGGGGCTGAGCACGAGCTACGTGCAGGGCACGACGGG
>JBIISI010000007.1:0-48025 GCA_044341105.1 Rickettsiales bacterium
CGAAGAAGCACGCAGCGCGCTGAAAGAAGTGGTCGAGCGCTTCCCGGAGAGCGACTATGCGCGCGATGCCAAACTGAAACTCGACCTCACCGACGACCACCTCGCCGGTAAGGAAATGGAGATCGGTCGGTACTATTTGCAGCGCAAAGATTACGTGGCCGCGATCAACCGCTTCAGCTTTGTGCTGGAACATTACCAGACTACCAGCCACACTGCCGAAGCGCTGCACCGGCTGGTCGAATGCTATTTGCGGTTGGGCGTGATCGACGAGGCGAAGAAATACGCCGCCGTGCTGGGCCACAACTTCCCGGGATCGGACTGGTACCAATACAGCTACGCGATGATGAAGGGCAATTTGAGCCCGGAAGAAAACAAGCAATTCCTCGAGTCGTTCTCGGAGTAGCCCTGTGCTCGCGCATCTTTCCATTCGCAACATCCTGCTGCTGAAAAGCGTGGAGATTGATTTTACCGACGGGCTGAATGTGTTGACCGGCGAAACTGGCGCGGGCAAATCCATTTTGCTTGATGCGCTGGGGCTGGTGCTGGGCGAACGTTCGGATGCCGGGCTGGTGCGCGCGGGCGAAACGCAGGCAAGCGTGAGCGCCGAATTTCTGCTGGGTAGCCATAAAGCCCTGCGCGTGCTGCTGGCAGAGCTGGAGCTGGAAGCCCACGAACAATTGCTGGTGCGCCGCACGCTGGGGGCCGATGGAAAAAGCCGTGCCTTCGTGAACGATGCGCCGGTGAGTGTGGGGGCGCTGAAGCGCATCGGCGAATTGCTGGTGGAGCGGCACGGCCAGCACGACCAGCGCGGCCTGCTCGACAGCAAAACCCATCGCGCGCTGCTTGATGCCTATGGCAGCCACGCGGCGCTGCTGAAGCAGATCGCCAGTGCGTTCCATGCGTGGAAAAGCGCGCGTGCCGCGCTCGATGCCTTGCAGCAGGGCATGCAGGGTGCCGCCGCCGAGGAGCAATGGTTGCAGCTCATGGTGCGCGAACTGGGCGCGCTGGAGCCGCAGGAGGGCGAAGAAGAGCAACTGGTGGAAGCCCGCCAGAAGGCCAATGCGGCGAAGCAATCCATCCAGCATTTGCAGCAGGCGCTGGAGCCGATCGCCGGGGTGGCGCTGCAACTTCGCCAGTCGGTGCGCAGCCTGCAACGCGCGAGCGGCGATGCGTATCAGCCGATCATCGATGCGCTGGAGCGCGCGGAAGTTGATATCGAAGAAGCGAATGTGGCGCTGGAATCAAAGATCGCCGATGCCGACCTCGACCCGGCGCAATTGGAGCGGGTGGAAGACCGGCTGCATGCGCTGCGCGCGGCGGCGCGCAAGTATCAGGCGGCGGTGGCCAGCCTGCCGGACATGCTGGCGCAGGCGCGCGAGAAGCTGTCGCGCATCACCAATTTCGACGCGCAGCAGGCGGCGCTGGTGGCCGATGAAGCGGCGCGCAAAGACGCCTATCTGGCGCTGTGCGAACAGATCATGGCCGCGCGCACCAAGGCGGCGGATGGGCTGACGCGCGCCATCGCCAAAGAACTGGCGTCGCTGAAAATGGGCGGCACGCAACTGCGCGTGCAGCAACAGGAATTGCCCGAAGCGCAATGGGGCGAAGCGGGCAACCGGCTGGTGCAATTCGAGGTGGCGACCAATGCCGGGCAGGCCTTCGGCCCGCTGGCGAAAGTGGCCTCGGGCGGCGAGCTTTCGCGCCTGCTGCTGGCCATGAAAGTGGTGCTGCGCGGCACGGCGGAAGCCACCGCGATTTTCGACGAGATCGACACCGGCACCGGCGGCGCCGTGGCCGAGGCCATCGGCCTTCGCCTGCGCAAACTGGCCGATGCCGCGCAAGTGATGGTGGTGACGCACCAGCCGCAAGTGGCGGCGCAGGCGCGCCACCATTTATTCATCGCCAAGGCGGGCAAGAAAGAAGTCGAGACACAGGTGGTGATGCTGGATGCCAGCGCCCGCACGGAAGAGCTGGCGCGCATGATGTCGGGTGCCACGATCAGCGACGAGGCGCGTCAGGCGGCAACCAAACTGCTGCAGGCGGCATCGTGAACCGGCAGGAAGCGCAGGCGGAGATCGCGCGGCTGAGCGACGAAATCCGCACGCACGATAAACGCTATTACCAGCAGGATGCGCCGAGCATCAGCGATGCGGCCTATGATGCGCTGCGCCTGAAATTGCAGGCGCTGGAACGCGATTTCCCGGAATTATTGCGTTCGGATAGCCCGACGCAGAAAGTGGGCGCGGCGGCAGGCGAGGGCTTCGCCAAAGTGACGCACCGCGTGCCCATGCTGTCGCTCGCCAATGCCTTCACGCACGAGGATGTGGAGGAATTCCTGGCCCGTGTGCGGCGCTTTCTGGAATTGCCGGACGATGCCGAAGTGGCGGTAGTAGCGGAACCAAAAATCGACGGGCTTTCGTTCTCGGCGCGATTCGAGCGCGGCGTGCTGGTGCAGGCCGCCACGCGCGGCGATGGCGAGGTGGGCGAAGACATTACCGCCAACCTGAGAAAGGTGCAGGGCTTCCCGCACACGATTGCCAACGCGCCGGATGTGCTGGAAGTGCGCGGTGAGATCTACATGAGTAAAGACGATTTCGCGGCGCTGAACGACACGCAGCGCGCCGCAGGCAAGAAACTGTTCGCGAACCCGCGCAATGCGGCCGCCGGTTCCATCCGCCAGCTCGATGCGGCGATTACCGCGACGCGCCGGCTGAGTTATTTCGTGTATAGCTGGGGCGAGGTATCCGCTCCGCTGGCGGCGACGCAATACGATGCGGTCATGCAGTTAAAGGCGTTTGGTTTTCAGGTGAACGCACGCACGGCACGCTGCATTGGCGAAGTCGAGCTGCTTGGGCAATATGCCTACGCGCAGGATCACCGCGCGCAGCTGCCGTATGACATTGACGGCTATGTCTACAAGATCGACCGGCTGGACTGGCAGCGCAGGCTGGGGCAGGTGGCGCGCGCGCCGCGCTGGGCGATTGCCCATAAATTCCCCGCCGAGCAGGCGGTGACGGTGGTGGAGGCGATTGACATCCAGGTGGGGCGCACGGGCGCGCTGACGCCGGTGGCGCGCCTTGCGCCGGTGAATGTCGGCGGCGTGCTGGTGAGCAACGCCACGCTGCACAACGAAGACGAGATCGCGCGCAAGGATGTGCGCGTGGGCGACAGCGTGGTGCTGCAGCGCGCAGGCGATGTGATTCCGCAAATCGTGGCGGTGCGCACCGATTTGCCGCGCGGTGCGCAGCCGTATGTGTTCCCGAGCATTTGCCCCGCCTGCGGCAGCCATGCCGTGCGCGAGGAGGGCGAAGTGGCGCGCCGCTGCACGGGCGGGCTGGTCTGCCCGGCACAGGCGCTCGAGCGGCTGCGCCATTTCGTGGCGCGCGACGCGATGGATATCGAGGGGCTGGGGGAGAAACAGATCGAAACATTTATGGCTGATGGGTTGCTTGCCAGCCCGGCCGATATTTTTACGCTCGAGGCGCGCGACGCGCAGGGGCTGAGCCGCCTGAAAAACCGCGAAGGCTGGGGCGAAAAATCTGCGCAGAAACTTTTTGCCGCGATCGATGCCGCGCGCACGCGCAGCCTGCCGCGCTTTATTTATGCGCTGGGCATTCGCCATATCGGCGAGGAAACGGCGAAGCTGCTGGCGAAACATTATGCCACGCTGGAAGGCTGGCGGGCCGCCATGCAGGCGATGGCCGCGGGCGATGAGGCCGCTTCGCAGGCGCTGCACAGCATCGATGGCATTGGCGGCGCGGTCGAAGCGGCGCTGCGCCATTTCTTCGGCGAGCCGCACAATCTTGCCCTGCTCGATGCGCTGGCGCACGCGCTGACAATCGCGCCTTATGCGCCGCAGGTGCGCAATGATTCGCCGGTGGTAGGAAAAACGGTGGTGTTCACCGGTACGCTCGCGCGGCTGGGGCGCAAGGAAGCCAAGGCGCATGCCGAATCGCTCGGCGCGAAAGTGGCGGGCTCCGTCTCGCAGAAAACGGATTATGTGGTGGCCGGCGCCGATGCCGGGTCGAAATTAAAAGCCGCGCAGGCATTGGGGGTGGAAGTGGTGAGTGAAGACGCATGGATCGCATTGACGGGGTGGCAGGCATGAGCAGCAACCCCTTTGCGCAATTGCCGCAGCCGCAGCAGGTGACGGTGGAAGCCGTGCCCGCGCTGCTCGATATTCTGGAGTTGCGGGCAGAAGAGGTGGCGCTCGCCATCACCCGACCGATTGACGCGGTGAGCCCGCGCGTGATTTTTATTGCCGACCATGCGGGCGCGGATGCGCTGGAAGCGCTTGCCGCGCAGCTGGGCACCCAGCTCGGCACGACCGCCACGGTGCGCCGCCTGCAGCTGGAGCCGATTGACTGGGTGAAACAGGTGCAGAAGGATTTTCCGCCATTCGTGATCGGTGGGTTTTATGTGTTCGGCAGCCATGCGAAACAAACCCCGCCGCGCAACAAGCACCGATTGCTGATCGACGCGGCGGCGGCGTTCGGCACTGGCGAGCATGAGACCACCGCGGGCTGTTTGCTGGCGCTGGAGCGCGAACATAAAAAACGCCCGCATGCGCCGCAGGTGCTGGATATGGGCTGTGGTACGGCGATTCTTGCCATTGGGGCGGGGCGGCTGTGGAAGCACGCGCACCTCACCGCCTGCGACAACGACGCGGTGGCGGTGGAGGTGAGCGCGCTGAACCTGCGCGCCAACCGCGTGGCGTCGCGCAGCGAAGCGTTTGTGAGCGACGGGTATAAGCATGCGCGCGTGCGCAAGCGGCAATATGACGTGCTGGTGGCGAATATCCTCGCCAAGCCGCTGATGAAAATGGCGCGGCTGGCGGCGGCCACCTTGGCGCCGGGCGGCACGCTGATTCTTTCCGGGCTGCTGAACCACCAGGAGCCGATGGTGCTGGCGGCGCATCGCGCGCAGGGGCTGTACCTTAGCAAGCGGCTGCGGCGTGGGCGGTGGAGTGTGCTGGTGCTGCGCAAAGCGCGCTAGCCGCGCTGCTGGCCTTGCTGCTGCTCGGGCCCGCGGGCGGGTAGCTGTTCGCGCCCGCCGAATTCCGGGCCGGTGGGCATGGGGGCTTCCTTCATGCCCTGCTGCGCCATGGTGACGCCGATCTGCTGCACTTCTTTCAGCACCGAGGGTGGCAATTTCGCTTCAAAATAATTGGCGAGTTTTTCCATCGCTGCATTGGCAAAACGCGTGACGCGGCCCACGATGCCAGTGCGCTCGGGCGTGGTTGCGGCGACTGCCGTGGCGGTCGGTTCTGCTTCCGGCGCGATGGGCGCGGTGGCCGTGGCCACCATCATCGGCGCGGCGGGGGTGGGCGGTAATGGTTGTTCCGGGGCGAGCGCGACGGCGGCGGGGGCGGCGGCGCTAATGCCCAGCATGGCGGCGAGGGCATCGCTGGAGCTGGGGCCGGGCGCGAGGGCGGCGGGCTCGGGCTGCGGCGCGGCGAACAGGGTGGGGTCGAGCATGGTGGGGGTTGGTGCCGCAGGCGGCGGGGGTTCCCACACCGGGGCGGCGATTTCCGGGGCTTGCGGTGCGGGCGCGGGTTCTTCCGCCACCGGCGCGGTGGGCCATGCTTCCGGCGCGGGCTGGTGGAAATTATCGTAGGCCACGTGCTGCGCGTGCAGGCTCGCCTGTTTTTCTTCTTCTTCGGTTGGGCTGCTGGTGCTGCTGCCGGTGTCGCCGGCGATCACACCGTTCAGGCGGCGAAGTGTTTCCGGCCCGGCGACGCCATCGGCATGCAGGCCGTGGCTGCCCTGGAACTGCGTCACGGCGTTGACGGTCAGGCCGTCATAGAAGCCGTTTACCGCATCGCCGTTGAAGTTGCCAACGATCACCAGCCGACGCTGCAGCTCGGCGACAAAATCGCCCGAGTCGCCGAATTTCAGGGTGATGTTGGAAGGCAGGAACATGGGGGAGGGCTAGGGCTGGTTGCTAGGGCTAGGGAAGATGAACGCAGTGTAGGCGCGATTGCATGGCGAATACAATCTTTTCTTCCCTAATCCCTAGCCCTTGTCCCTAGCCCTAACGACTAGTCTTCGTCGGAATATTGCTTTTCGTTGCGCTCGTGGCGTTCCTGCGCTTCGATGCACAGGGTGGCTACCGGGCGGGCTTCGAGGCGCTTCAGGCCAATCGGTTCGCCCATTTCTTCGCACCAGCCATATTCACCGGCTTCGATGCGGCGAATGGCCGCGTCGATTTTGCTGATGAGTTTCAGGTAGCGGTTACGGGTGCGCAGCTCGACGCCGGCTTCGGTTTCCAGCGAAGCGCGGTCGGCGATGTCGGCTTGATGCCAGTTTTCCTCGTGCAGGTGGTCGAGCGTCTCGCGCGATTCGTTCATCAGCTCTTTGCGCCATCCCAGAAGCTTCTGGCGGAAATATTCGAGCTGCTGCGGGTTCATGTATTCTTCCTTGTCGGAAGGTTTGTAGCCCGCGGGCAGTTTCGCGGGTTTGTAATCGCTTTTCGGCGCTTTCGGGGCGGCGGCGGTTTTTTTCACCAGCGTGGGTGCGGCGCTTTTGGCGGCCGGTTTTTTAGCGGCGGGTTTGTCCGATTTTTTCACGGTGCTTTTGGCCATGAGTCAAAGCCTCTTTAAGGTGAATAACCCCGCTAAAATACGGGATTTGCCCCCACCTCGCCAAGCAATAAATGCGGCTATGCACAAGCTTTTATGGGCGCAGGCCCGCCATTTCGAGCTTGGCCAGCTCGACCGCGGCGCGCAATTCGATCTCGTCGAGGATCTGTTGCAGCACGGGATCGTCGGTAGCAAGGCGCTCCTCGGCGACGAGGTTTTCCAGCCGGGTGAGGGCGGAAAGGGGCAGGCTGCCGAACAGCAGCGCATCACGCAATTGTTCGAGCGCTTCCAGCGTAAACCGCGCTTTGCGGATGGATTTGCGCTTGCGAACCTCGTGTTCGCTGACTTCCTGCGCGCCGAGAAGCGCGCCGACACCGCTCATGGCGGCGACATTGCCGGTGGCTTCGGCGGCGCCGGCACCTTCGGCGCGAGCGAGCGCCTCGGCGAACTGCGCGCCATCGGCCCCGCCGGTGCGGCGCACGGGGCGGTTGCCAATTGCAGGGCGGGTGTAGCCGACTTTTTCAACCATGACAGGACTATACGTTAGAATGCGGGCTTTGTCATGCCGCACGCGCGCCATGCCGCCAACGGGCAATTTTTGCCTGAGGATAAAATGGCGCAGCAAGAAATATGCTAAGTGATTGAAAGAAAAGGGACTGATTGGCGAGAGCGCGAAGTTGGCACGATGTTCGCATAGGAGGGGATGAAAAATACCGGAGCACGACATGCACCCTGCCACTTTCCATTCCGCCTTTGCGAGCTTCCTGCGGTTGCTGGCGACGACCGTTGTGCTGGCGCTGGTTTCCAATGGCGCGCATGCCGAACGCATCAAGGATGTGGTAGCGATTGAAGGCGTGCGCGACAACATGGTGATGGGCTATGGGCTGGTGGTGGGCCTGAACGGCACCGGCGACAAACTGCAAAACAACGCCTTTACCGAACAATCCATGATCGGCTTCCTTGAGCGCCAGGGCGTGAACACCCGCGGCCTGCAGCTGAAATCGAAGAACGTGGCGGCGGTGACGGTGACGGCGAAACTGCCGGGCTTCGCCCGCGCCGGCTCCACTGTCGACATCAATATCAGCGCCATGGGTGATGCGAAAAGCCTGCTGGGCGGCACCTTGCTTGCCACCTCGCTGCAAGGGCCGGATGGGAACGTCTATGCGGTGGGCCAAGGCCCGATCACCGTGGGCGGTTTTCAGGCCGAGGGTGCGTCGGGCACCAATATCACCAAGGGCGTGCCCACCAGCGGGTTTATCTCCGGCGGGGCGATTGTGGAGCGCGAAATCGATTTCCGCATGAACGATATGAGCAATGTGCGCCTCGCGCTGCGCAACCCGGATATTACCACCGCGGGCAATATCAGCCGTGCAATCAACGAGCAGGTGGGGGCCGGCACCGCGAAAGTGGATGATCCCGGCACCGTGACGGTCACCGTGCCCACCAGCTATCAGGGCGACGTGGTGGCGCTGCTGGGTGACATTGAAACGCTGCCGGTGGAAACCGACCAGGTGGCCCGCATCGTGGTCGATGAAGCGACCGGCACCATTGTGATGGGCGAGAATGTGCGCATCAGCACCGTGGCGGTGGCGCAGGGCAACCTGGTGGTGAAGATCGAGGAAAACCCGCAAGTGTCGCAACCCAACCCGTTCGCCCCGGAAGGCGCGGAAACGGTGGTGGTGCCGCGCACCGACGTGACCGTCGACGAGCAGGCAAACAACAAAATGGCTGTGCTGGAAAAAGGCGCAACGCTGAAAGACCTGGTGGCCGGGTTGAACGCCCTGGGGATTGGCCCGCGCGACCTGATTACCATCCTGCAGACCATCAAGGCGGCGGGCGCACTGCAAGCCGATATCGAGACGCGATAGGAGCCGCCATGCAACCGATTGCCATGCCAAGCCACCCCATCCAGCCGCTGCAAACGGGCTACAGCCTGCGCGGTCAGGTGAAGATGAGCGAAGCCAAGATGAACGAAGTGGCGCAGGATTTCGAGTCGCAGTTCATCGGCCAGATGCTGGAGAACATGTTCTCGACGGTCGATACGAACGGCTTCATGGGGGGCGGGGAAGCAGAGGAAACCTACCGCTCGCTGATGATCGAGCAGTACGGCAAGCTGATGAGCCAGGCTGGTGGCATCGGCGTCGCTGATTATGTGAAACGTGAAATGCTGCGCATGCAGGAGGTCTGAGATGATGCCACTTAACCGCAATGTGACCGTGCCCGCACAACCGATGGTAACGGGGGAGATCGATGTTGAGGAGCTGCTGCGCGTGACGGCGCAGCTCAAGGTATTGCTGGAGCAGGAATCGGCCCACCTGAAAGCGATGGAAATTAAGGAGGTGGCCAAGCTGCGCGGCGAGAAGGAAGCGCTTACCAAGCGGATGGAAGCATACCAGAAGCTGCTTGTTGCCCAGCCGGATTTACTGCGTAATCTCGATGCGGGTATTCGCGAAGAGCTGGTCGAGCTTTCGGAGGGATTCTCGCGTGCGCTGGCCGAGAATATGCGCCGCACAGCGGTGGCGCGCGCGGTGAACCAGCGGGTCGTTGGGGCGATTATGGAAGTGGTGAGCGAAGCGAACCACGCCGGTATTTATAACAAGCGTGGCGCGGCACCTGTGCCTGGCAGCCTTGCTGTTTCGTTCAACCTTAACCAGCAGGCGTAGTCGCGATGTCGCTTTCGCTCTCACTGAACAATGCGCTCTCCGGCCTGCGGGCGAACCAGAAATCGCTCAGCGTGCTGTCGCACAACATCTCGAACGCGAACACCGATGGGTATTCGCGCCAGATCGTTGACCAGTCGGCCTTGTATATCGAGGGGGTTGGTTCGGGTGTGCGCATCGACGATGTGGTGCGCAAGGTCGATCAATACCTGCAACGCACCGTGATTACGCAAGGCTCGACGGTCGCGAGCGCGAACGTGGTGAACGAATATTACCAGCGCATTCAGGTGGCCATGGGGCAGCCGGGCTCGGGCAACTCGATCGATGAGTTCATGACCAGTTTCTTCAATGCGGCGCAAACGCTGGCATCGACGCCTGACCGCAGCAGCGCGCGCAGCGAGCTTGTATCGAGTGCCAGCACATTGGCGAATGAAATTTCCGGCATTGCCTATGACCTTGAAGATCTGCGTTTCGAAGCCGATCGGGAAATTCGTGATTCGGTCGATGCGGTGAATTCGCTGCTGGACAAGCTGCATAAGCTGAATTCGTCGATCACCAGTGCGGGGGCCACGGGCAACTCGACCGCGGGGTTGCTCGATGAGCGCGATAAAGCGCTGAAAGAACTGTCCGGCTATATGAACATCTCGACCTCGTACAGCAATTATGGGGCGGTGCATGTGGTGGCGGGCAACGGCGTGGCGCTGGTCGATGATACGCGTCACCAGCTCAGCTATAGCGGCATGCAATCGGCCGATAACTTCGTCAGCGGCTCGAAGTTGAACCCGCTCGTGGTCTATGATCTCGACGCGGCGGGTAATCGCGTTGGGTTGCCCAAAGAAATCATCAGCGGCAGCGATGCGAACGGCGTGGTCACCAGCGGGCTCACCGGCGGCAGCATCGAAGGGCTGCGCCTGATGCGCGACGAGTTGATTCCCGCGATGCTCGACCAGTTCGACCAGCTTGCTTCCAACCTGCGCGATGCGGTGAACGCGGTGCATAACGATGGTTCCGGTTTCCCCGCCGCCACGTCGCTTACCGGCACGCGCGCGATTACGGCGTCGCAGGATTTTAACTGGACGGGGCAGGTGCGCATCGCCGTGCTGCAGGCCGATGGATCGCCCGTGCCAAGCGGCTATGCCGATGAGGCCTATACCGGCATTCGCCCGCTGACGCTGGATCTTGGCGCACTGAATTCCGGCACCGGCGACGGCCATCCGACCATGCAGTCGATCGTCGATGAAATTAACCAGTATTTTGCCGCGCCGGGTTACAAAACCACGTTGGGGAACCTGAACAATGTGAAGCTGGTTTCCGACACCGACCGGCTGAGCCTTGGCGTTGGTTCGACGTTTAATTTCGATCTCGAACTGGAAAATATTTCCGGCGACCCGGCGACCACCTTTGTGACCAATATTCGTGTCAACGACGCTTCGGGGGCGGATATCACCAGCGTGACGCAACCTGCCCCGCAGATCACGCTGAACCCCGCCGGCGCGTATACCACTACCTTCGGCAGCGACCTGGTGCAACTGAACCTGACGGCAACCTCGGGGCTGAGTGTGGGCGACCGCTTCTACCTCGCGGCGCCATCGGGGCCGGATGTGGGGGGCATTCCCGCCGCCGATGTGACGGGGTTCTTCGTAGTGGAATCGGTCTCGGGCAGTACGGTCACGTTCCGTGCCGCCTCGGCGGCGACGACCGCGGGTACCGTGACCCAGCCGGATGCGGGCGGCGTGTACATCAATCCGCCCTACGACACGGTGGCCGGAGGCGAAGTGAGCCGCACCCGCAGCAATGGCGAGATGCAGGTTAACCTCTCAGCTTCGCCGACCTCCGCCTATTACGATATTACCGTGACGGTGAATACGTTCGACGAAGATGGCGTCATGCATAGTTCGGACATCACCTACCGGGTGCGCAACGGGCAGACAAACCTGCGCAACGATCGCTACGACTCGATCGCGGCGAACGGCGATGCCACGCGCGTGATGCCGCAAACCACGCAGGACGCATTGCGCGCCATTCTCGTCGATGAAAACGGCGCGGAGATCCGCAAGGTGAACGGGGTGTATGTTGACCAGAATCCTTCGTACCTGAAGCTGGTTTCGTCGAACCCGAACTACACCGTCGCCATCGACGAAATGAATTCGCAGCAACTGGGCGAGCTGCAGGATGTGCCGAATCAGGCGGGCACGAACTGGGGGTTCTCGCATTTCTTCGGGCTGAACGATTTCTTTGCCCCCAACGCCCAGAGCAATACCGGTGATACGGTGAAGGGAAGTGCGCTTAACCTGCGGGTCGAGCAGCGCCTGATCGACAACCCCAACCTTGTGACGACGGGCGATCTGGTGCTCCAGAACCAGCCGGTATCCGAGAACGACCCGCCGCAATGGACCTATGTGCGCTATGCAGGCGATAACCAACTTGCTACCCGTTTTGCTGCCCTCAGCACCAGCACCCTCGTTTTCCAGTCAGCAGGGGGGCTGCCCACCATTGGCCTCACCCTGAATGGCTATGCGAGCGAGTTGCTTAGCTTCAATGCTGCGAAAGCGGCGGCGGCGGGTGATACGCTGGAGAATGCCCAGACGCTGTATGACGGATACAATACACGGGCGCAGGCGATCAGCGGCGTTAATCTCGACGAGGAACTCGCCAATACGGTGATCTTCCAGAATTCGTATGCGGCCACCGCCCGCATCATCACCATCGTTAATCAGATGTTCGATGACATCCTGCAAATGGTCTAAAAGGAGTCAGCTATGGGAGTAACACGGGTAGGAAACGTTGCGCTGTATAACAGCACCATGAGCGATGTCGCGAATGTGCAGCAGAAACTGGCAAAGCTGCAGCAGCAGATTTCCAGCGGCCTCAAGGCCGATAATTATGCGGAGCTGAACGGGTATGTGGAGCAGTACACGCTGCTGCAGCAGAAAATCCGTAGCTCGCAGCAATATTTCGATACCAATACCGTGACGCTGGCGCGCCTGAAAACGGCCGATCAGGCGGTGGGGAATATTGTCGATATTGCTGATAGCATGGAAAACCTGATCGTGCAGGGGCGCAACAGCGCCGCAGGCGATAGCATTCAATTCCAGCAGGTCATGCTTGGCTACCTGCAGCAGATGAGCAATGAGCTGAACATGAATTTTGAGGGGCGTTACCTGTTTGGTGGCACCAATACCAACAGCGCACCGGTGACGAACCTGCAATCGATGACGGGGGATATCGGGATTGCCAATAGCGGTTATTATCAAGGATCGACGACCAATATTGTGGTGACGCAGGATGAGCGTTCCAGCTTTGAGTGGCCGGTGCGTGCCGATAACCCCGCCTTCCAGAAAATTAT
The DNA here is from genome assembly GCA_044341105.1 of Rickettsiales bacterium. Lineage (GTDB taxonomy): Bacteria > Pseudomonadota > Alphaproteobacteria > Rickettsiales > UBA3002 > QFOX01. Next base: position 12,587 of record JBIISI010000007.1, read on the forward strand.
TGCGGCGGCCCACCAGGCCATTCAGGCGTTTGAGAGTAAGGATGATGCCGGCATGGCTTCGGCCCTCGACCTGATGCAGGAAGGGCAGAAAGAACTGAACGCCACGCGTTCGCAACTGAACAACGTGGTGCTGAATGTGGAGGCGACCAATGAGCGCCTTGATTCGCTCAAGCTCTATTGGAAAGGCGTGAGTGAATCGGTGGCGAATACCGATCTGGTTTCAGCCACCACGGAAGTGTCGAACCATGAAGCGCTTTTGCAGGCGGCATTTGCGGTGTTCGCCCGCATTAGTCAGCTGCGGTTGACAGACTATTTGCGCTAGCGCTTGACGCTTGCGCGTGGGGCTAACAATTGGTAAAGTGCAGGAAATCCTGCCCTTTGCGCGTATCATCTGGGGAGGATTTGACGATGTATGGAGATGTAGTAATGACAGGTAGCGGCCCGGCGGTAATCAATCCCGCGAGTATTCCGGCGCGGCCTGAAACCGAAACGGTCGAAACCCGTTTCGGGAAAGTCACGATCTATCCCAACCAGCCGCTGATCTTCCCGAACGGCCTGCTGGGCCTGCCCGATAAAAACCAGTTTTCGCTGACCGCCATGCCGAACGAAAAAATGGCGCGCTTCAAACTGCTGCAGTCGCTCGACGACATGGCGCTAAGCTTTATTGTGCTGCCGGTGGAGCTGAACAACGCCATCGCCGAGCGTGCCGATATCGAAGCGGCCGCGCGCGACCTTGCGATTCCGCTCGCTCAGCTATCGCTGTTGTTCATTGTTTCGGTGCACCGCGAGGGTGGGGCGATCAAGCTGTCGGTCAATGCCCGTGCGCCGTTGCTGGTCGATAGCGTGAAGCGCGTGGCGACCCAGCATGTCTTCTCCAACACGAAATACCCGATCCGCCATTCGCTGACGTTTTAGCCCATGGGTGTCGCGGCTACGCAGACCCGGGCAGTTGCGCGTTTTTCCTGCCTTGGGGACCGCTGTCCGGATACGTGCTGCAAGGGCTGGGGCATGCAGCTCGCGCCCGAGAACATCGCGCGCTACGAGGCCGAAGCACCGGCCTTGTTGGAATCGGTCACCAGCGGCGAGGCCGCCTTCATCATGAAGCGCGATCCGCACACCGATTATTGCGTGCAGTTCGATGCCGGGTGGTGCCGCATTCACCGCGATTACGGCGATGCATTCCTGGGCGATGCCTGCCATTTCTATCCGCGCATCACCCGCGCGCTGAACGATGTGCTGGTGACCTCGATCGCGCTTTCTTGCCCGGAGGCGGCGCGCCTCAGCCTGTGCGAGGAGGGGGGCTTCAGCCTTGGCCCGCGCGAGGCGCAACGCCAGCCATTTCTGCTGAACAATTACCTGCCCGGCGATGTCGCGCCGGAAGCGGCCCTCGCCACCCATGAGCGCTTTCTTGCCGAAGCGGCCAACCCGGCCTTCACCGCCGAGCGCAACCTGATGCGCCTGTCATCGGTGGCGCGGGCACTGGCTCACCAGCCGCCCGCCCAGTGGGACGATGCCTCGCGTTTTTATTTCACCATGGCCGAAGGCCGCCTGCCGCAGGCCGAACCAAGCGTGCACGATCCGATCCATCTTGTGCAGGCGCTGACCGGGCTGGTGCAGGCCAGCAAAGCGACCTCGCGCCCGGCGCTGATGGCGCTGCTCGCCCGTATGCAGGACGCGGTCGGCATCGCCATCGCCGATGATGGCGCCATGACCGTGCTGCCCGATGCCGCCGAGCGCATGCTGCGCCTGATGCATTGCCTGCGCGACGCGGCGAGCACGGTGCAGCCCGTGCTCATGCGCTATGTGCAGGCCCAGCTCTCGCAGGCGTTGTTTCCCTATGCCGGGCTGGGCAACAATGTGGTCGAACGGCTGACCATTCTTGCGGTGCGCACCGCCACTTTCAAACTGGCCTTGGGTGCTGCGGCAGGTGAGGGCGCACTCGACGACGCACGTATCGTCGACGTTGCTTATACCCTGTCGCGTTTTATGGACCATCTCGCTGATGCGACCTTGTCGCTGGCTATTTATGGCGAAACCGGCTGGGTGCGCGAAGCCCGCCTGCGTGGCCTGCTGGGGGATGCTGCGTAGCTGTAGCAAATCTGCCGCATTGCGCGGGAATCAATCAAAAATCGGTGGATAACAGAAAATAAAATTGTGGCAGCGGTGGGTGTGCTGTGGCATAACACATCCATGGAAATGGGGGGACTTCGCCGTCCAACTATTTCACGCATGCGATGTGATTTGGATGGCTTTGCCAGATGCAAATGCCGCTAAGTGACGGAAACATGTGGGAAGGTGCCGTTAACGGAAATTTAACAGATCTCTGGTAATGGTAATAGCATGAGGCGAATTTTTGGGCCGCAAGAAGCAGCCTGTATTCGCACCATGTGGGCAAGTAGCCCTAGTCAACAACGATCCAAGTAGGAGAATAACATGGCTCTCAATTCCATTAACACCAACATTGCTGCGTATTCCGCGCAGGGCAACATCGGTAAAGCGTCGAACTCGGCGTCGGCATCGATTGCACGCCTGTCGAGCGGTAACCGCATCACCAAAGCGTCGGACGACGTAGCCGCTCTGTCGATCGGTACTTCGCTGCGCACCGGGGTAACCACCCTGAAAACCGCCCTGCTCAACGCCAGCCAAGGTACCAGCCTTCTTTCGGTGGCCGATGGTGCGCTGTCGCAGATCTCGGAAATCCTTCAACGCCAGAAAGCAATTGCGACCCAAGCGGGTTCGGGTACGTTGGGTTCCACCGAGCGTGGCTTCTTGAACCAAGAGTTTCAGAACCTGACGCTGGAGATTGATCGTATTGCCAGCACGACCAACTTCAACGGCGTAACGCTGTTGAATGGTGGTCTTGGTAACAAAACCCAGCTGGCCCAGTATGATGCAACAGCTGCGTTCATGGCTGCTAACACCAACGGTGGTGTTTCTGCTGACTCCGATTTCGCTATTCAAGCTTTCAGTCTTGACGACGGTGGAAGCCTTGCAGGGGCCACCGCAGGTACGGTGACTGCAGCAGGTGAAGCAGCGTTGGTTGACAGCAATGACTCCGCGACTGCGGCCGCATTAACGAACTCGGCATACAATGCAGTGAACTCCGCTGTATCGGGCAAGTTCACCAGCTTTAAGTATAGCAACGTTGTATACGGTGCGACCACTGCTGGTTCGGCTACCCTTACTGCAACCATTGGCGGCGTGAACTTTACCGGAACGGTAAAAGGCACCGATACCACGGCAATTATTTCGAATGGTAGCACCTACATCCAAATCGCTTTCACCGCTGCTGACTTCGCAAGTGATGCTGCTGCCAACATTGGTGAACAGCAAATGTACGAAGACTTTAAAGACACTTCGTTCATGCGCACTTCGGTGGTGCAGGGCGTAAATTTTGCGGACACTGCGCTTGAAGGCGTAGTTGGTGCGAACGCTGGTATCGCTATGGCTCGCCTTTCTGATGGGAGCAAAGCAGACATCAGCGATTTCCGTTACGTTCAAAATACCGGTACCGACAGCACCCTTGCTGTAACTGTTAACGGTAAAACGTTTACGGCCACCGGTGTCGCTGACACGATTGCTGCTGGCGATATCATCGTATTCGATGATGGCCAAGGCCAAGCATTGCAGATCGATCTGACTGGCCTCACTACGGATATTGCGGATATCCGCACCGTGATGACGGATCGTACCGCCTTCCTAAATGCGCTTAACGCAGGTTTCTCGCGTGCAGGTTCCGGTTTGAACTTCCAAGTTGGGTCGACTTCCAGCGATTCGCTGCGCGTATCGCTGGCGAGCTCCAGCACGGTTAACCTTTTCAATGCTCAGAACTTGGATGTCTCGACGGCTACCGGTGCAGCTAACGCTGTAACTGCTCTCGATACCGCCATTGCGAAGGTAACCTCGCTGCGTGCTGACGTGGGTGCGGCGCAATCGCGCTTCAACTTTGCCAGCGCCAACCTGGAAACCTCGATCCAGAACCAGGATGCTGCTCGCGGCGTGCTGCTTGATACGGACGTAGCCGGTGAATCGACCGCTTACGCCACCGCTCAGGTGCAACTGCAAGCCGGTATCGCAGTGCTGGCTCAGGCCAACCAGCTGCCGCAGAACCTCCTGAAGCTGATCAGCTAACGATTAGCCACTAGGTTCAAAGGAAACGGGTGGGGGCTTATCGGTCCCCACCCAATTCCGCCAAAAAAACAAGAAGTCAGGTAGACTTTTGGAGCGAAGACAATGGAAATCAATCTGCAAGGTGGGGCCCGTGTGCCCACGGCTTTGCCCGCACGTAGCGCGGATTTCCCAGTAGTACAAAAAACAGAAACCGACACTGGAACCGCTAACGTACTGCAAGTCGAAATACCGGCCAACGATGCCATCGAGGCGCAACGCCTCGCGAATGTGCAGGCGGCCGCCGAAAGTATGTTCAAGGATATCTATGTGGTGTCCGACGCGCGCTTTACCATCTACAAAGATGGCAGCGGGCAATACATTACCCGCTACACCTCGTTGCGTGACGGGAAAATAACGTACATTCCTGAGCCTAACATGCTGCAATACATGGAGCGCCAGCAACAGGCGCGGCAGGCATTGCTGGAAATTCAGGCGTAAATGCGCTATCATCGTGCTTCGGCATGATGCTTGCATTTACCGCCGGAGGGTAAAGATATGGTCACGCAAATTACATTGGGCAACATTACGACGCAGAACGGCCGCAACGTGGTGGGCGGTTCGCAGAGCGGGCTCGATACCGATTCGATCATCAATTCCCTGGTCGATGCCAAGCGTTTGCCCGCGGTGACGCTGGAAACGAAGAATGAAACGCTGGATACGAAAAAAGCCGCGTTGACCGATCTGAAAACGCTGTTGACCCGGTTTCGTACCGCTGCCGATACGCTGCGCAACCCGCCGGGTGTCGCCAATGCATCGGCCAATATTTTCCAATACCGTACGGCCACGCTTTCTTCCGTGCTGAGTACCAGTAATTACCTAGGGGTTGCCGTGCAGCCGGGGGTCAATACGCAAAGCTTCACGGTCAATAAAATCGAGCAGCTGGCAAAGGAAACAAAACAAAGCACCAATATCTTTACGGTCGCCGACACCAGCAGTGCGCTGGTGGTTGCCTCCGGCACGGCAACCGCCGGCCAGATGCAGGCGGGCACATTCGAATTGCGCACGCTGAATGGCGGTTCACCTGTGTCGATCACCCTTGATGAGGGGGATTCGCTGCAGGATGTGGTCGATAAATTCAATGCATTAAAAAGCAGCACGGGCATTCAGGCATCGGTCGTAAAAATTTCCAGTGGCACCACCACCAGTAACTACAAACTGGTGCTGACGGGCACACAAACCGGTGCAAGCGGCGGATTCGACCTTGCCGCCGCGACCACGGTGACGTCGGACCCCGACGGGGTGCTGGTAAACCTGACCTTCGATACCTCGCAAACAGCGCAGAACGCGATCTTCCAGCTCGACGGGGTGGATGTGGAGCGGGAAAGCAATACGGTCAGTGATCTCGTGACGGGCGTGACATTCACGCTGCGCCAGCCCTATTCCGACGTGACGCCGGTGACCGTGACGGTGGAGCCGGACACCGAGATGGTCAGCAATGCCATCAACCAGCTGGCCGATATTTACAACGAATTGCGCGTGTTCGCCGCGCAGCAGTCGCAGGTGGGCGACGATGGGCTTCCCCTCGAAGATTCGGTGCTTTCTAACGATGCCACCATGCGCAGCATCGTCAATAGTATTACGAATGAAATGACCGCCATCGTCAACGGGCTGAGCAATAACGGTGCGCGTTCGCTGTCGGAAATCGGTGTGAGTTTTCAGGATTTCGAGGGCGATGATTCGACCCCGAGAACCCGCAACATTATTGTGATCGATGCGGATAAGCTATCGACCGCGCTGAGCGAAAACTTCGATAATGTGCGGAGCATTTTTGAATTTTCGATGACCAGTTCCAGTTCGGACCTCGCGATCTATCGCCGCAGCAATAGCTCGACGATAACGTCGTTTACACTCAATGCCGACGTGACCAATAATAGTTATACGGCGACCTATGCGGGTGGCAGCGTCACTTTCGAAGCCAGCACCATCAGCGGTGGGAGCCTCTTGCTGAAGGGGCCGGCGGGCACGCCGTTCGAAGGATTGGAATTCATTTTCGCCGGTAGCAGCGACACGTCGATTAATGTCACGCTGAGCTACGGGATTGGCGATCGTGTCTATAACAGCCTCAACAGCACGCTGGCGACCGGCGGGAGCATGGAAACTGCGCTGACCCAGATCGACGACCAGAAAACGCGCAATACGACGGAAATTACGAAGATTGATGATTATCTGGTGACATACCGCGATCAGTTGCTTAACACCTATTCGCAACTGGAAGCGGCACTGACGCGCGCCAACCAGCTGCTCAGCCTGCTGGATGCGCAGGCAAATGCGCGCATGGCGAGCGCATCCTAACCGGTTGGGGACATGATGAATTCAGGCATGCAATCCTATAAGGCCTATAGCCGCGCCAGCCATACGGTTGCTAAAACCCGCCAGATTGTGATGTTATACGATGGGGCGGTACGGTTTTTGTCGCAGGCAAAAGAGGCGATGGAGCAGAACGCGATCGAACGCCGCTACCAGACATTGACCCGGGCGTTTGAAATTGTCACCGGCCTGCAGGCATGCCTCGATTTCGAGGCTGGGCGCGAAGCGGCGCAAACATTGTACGATTTTTACGGCTCGATCGCCTTGCGCATCATGCAATTGCACCGCACCGGCGATGGTCAGGCCTGCGACGAGATTATCCGTGAAATCAAGGAAATGCGCGTTATCTGGGCCCAGATCGATCAGGGGACCCCGCCCGCACCGGAAGGGCCTCCGGCTGGCGACGATGCGGTAAGCGTCTCGGCCTGATCCCACGCCTTTCGGCGTTTTTGGCATGATGCTTGCAATGCATGCGCAGACTTAGTGCGAGGCATGCATGCAATTAGGATTGATCCAGTTTTTGCTCGGTAATTCCGCTGGCGCGCCGGCCAGTGGCGGCGACGCAGGCGCGGCTGCGGGCGGCGACTTGTTCTCGGCGCTGCTGGGCGAAGCAGGCGGGCAGGGTGCTGCTGCCGGCGGGCCGCAGGCTCAGGCAGGAGCGGCGCTTGGCGGTGCGGCATTGCTTGGGCAGCAGGTCGATCGTGCAGCCCTTGAGCAGGCATTGCAGGAAAGCATGCGGGCCAAGGCCGTTACCCCCGACATGGCGCGCCAGCTGCTGACAAAGCTCGATGGCGTGGCCGAAGGTGGCGAGAGCGCAACCGGCGATCTGCTGCGCGGCATGCAAGGCGGGCTGGCGGATGAAGCCGGGGATGAAGAGGAAGTTTTTGCCGAGCTGCGCGAGGCGCTGGAAGCGATTGCCGAGGGCGGGGAACCGCAGACGGTCGGTGAAATTGTTGACCAGTTGCCCAGCATGGAAACCACCGATGAGGCGCGTGCGCCGCTGATGCAGCGTGTGCTTGGCCTGCTGAACCATGCGATTGAAAAAACCAGGGAGTATGCGCCGCAGGTAGCGGCAGCGGCAGCGGCGGTCACGCCGGATGTCACTGCCCAAACCCTGCAGGCGAGTCTTCTTCGCCCCGACGATGCTACGGCTTCGCAGCCGGATGAAGCCCGCGGCGAAGACCCCATTGAAAGCGCGGACGCGCCGGACGCGCCGCTCGTCGTAATCACGCCGCTGGCGCAGGTTCAAACGGCCGCGATTCCTGAATGGGTGCGCAAAATTGGCGATGACGCTACCCCGACTCCCAGCCTCGACCTTGATATTCCGCCCCTGGTCGAGCCTGCGGCGGCAGAGGATGAATCCCTGCCGGAAGTGACGCTGCCCGGCGCCGTGAAAAAACCCGCAACTTTGGCGAATGCGAGCACCAGCGCGGAACCCCGGAAGCATAACCCGGCATTTGCCGAGCATCTGGCGGCGTTGCCCGAGGCGCTGGACGCCATGCAGGCCGATGCCGAACCCTTGACGCAGCAACAACCGGTATCCACCGTTGACCAGACGGGTGCGATCGGCACCCAGCTACCGCCATCCAGCCATAGCAGCATCACGCCGCAAACGCATGGATCGCTGGAGCATCTCGCGCCGCACCGTGCGGCAGCCGAGCAAGTGCAGGTCGCCATCACCACCGCCACCAAAGATGGCCTCGATCGCCTGACGTTGCAGCTGGAGCCAGCTGATCTCGGGCGCGTGGAAGTGCGTATGGAGACAGGGCTCGACGGGCAAACCACGCTCAGCTTCATCGTCGATAAGGCCGAAACGCTGGACGCGCTTTCACGCGATGCGCGCAGCCTGGAGCGCTCGCTGCAGGAAGCCGGGATCAAGGCCGATGCCGGTGGCATGCAGTTTAACCTGCGCCAGCAGCCCAACCCCGAGGCCCAGTTTTCGGACATGATGGGCGGGCAGGGGAAATCCCGGCAGCAGGCCGCCAATGATAACGATAGCGCCACCGTTGCCAGTGCAGCGGAGGGCATCACCACCCATTACACCATCAACGTCCGTGAGGGCGTGGATATTCACGCGTAGGAGCGCTCCATGTCAATTTACTCCCTCACCGATGAACAGCGCGCCGCCACTGCGGCGGCGGTGGCAACGGCCAATAACGGGAAAACCGCCGCGTCGGGCACCGGGCTGGAAGGCGATTTCAGTTTCTTCCTGAAAATGCTCACGACCCAGTTGCAGAACCAGGATCCGACCGAGCCGATGGACACCACCCAGATGACGCAGCAGATCGCGCAGTATACCGGTGTGGAACAGCAGGTAAAAACCAATACCCAACTGGAAAAACTGCTGAGCCAGAACAAGCAGTCGCAAATCGCGACGGCGGTAAGCTATATCGGCAAAGAGGTGGAAACCCAGGGCAATAGCGGCACGCTGAACTATTACCAAAGTGGTGAAACCATCGCCGGACAGGCGGCGTTCAGCTACGTGCTGCCAAGCACGGCGGGCAGTGTGTCGATTACCATCACCAACGAGGCCGGTGCGGCAGTATTCCAGGGGCAGGGCACCACGAAAGCGGGCCGTAACGTGGTGGTGTGGGATGGCATTAACAGCTTCACCGGCGTGCAGATGGACCCGGGCGTGTACACCATTAACGTCACGGCAAAATCTGCCTCGGGTGCCGCCATGACCGCGGATACGCGGGCGGTCGGGGTGGTGGATACCGTTGAAACCGATGCCAACGGCGATATTGTCTTGAATGTCGGGCAGGTGCAGGTGAAATACAGCGAAATTCTTGCCGTGCGCGAGCAGACGCTGGTGAACATTCCGAGCAGCTCGGGTAGCGAAACAACGGCAGAAAACGGCACTTCTTCGGATTCTGGCACGGAATCTGCATCATAACATACCATCACGACGAACCGGCGCGCAAACGCGTCATGAAATTTGGAGCTTAGGAGGATAGCATGAGTCTTTACGGAGCATTATTTGGCGGGGTTTCGGGCCTGCGGGCGCAATCGAGCAAGATCGGTACGATTTCCGATAACATCGCCAACGTGAACACCATTGGCTACAAACAGGGCGTGGCCACGTTCCAGACGCTGGTGGTCAATTCCAACACCGCCGGTACGTATCAGCCGGGCGGGGTGCGCGGTGGCACCAACCTGAATATCAGCAAGCAGGGCCTGCTGACCTCGACCGAATCGGCGACCGATATTGCGATTTCGGGGGCGGGTTTCTTCGTCGTGCGCTCGGTAGCGACGCCGATCCTGGGCGATACCAGCGCCACCCCGTATTACACCCGCGCCGGTTCCTTCACGCAGGACGCACTGGGCAATTTCCAGAACACGCAGGGCTTCTATCTGCAGGGCTGGCCGCTTGACCGCGAAGGCCGCCTGCCGGGCGAAGTGGGTAACCTGAACACCACTTCGTTCACCAACTTTGATTCGCTGGAAACCGTGAACGTAGAGTCGGCTTCGGGCGTGGCGCAATCGACCACGCTGATCGAGCTGGGTGCAAACCTGCGCTCCAGCCAGGTCGTGTATCCCGGCCAATCGGTCGTGCTGCGGCCCGATACCACCAACGCTACCAACGCCAACCTGACCTCGACGTCGATTCTCGTTGGTAAGGAGTATGGTCTGGCGGGAGCGAACGGTACGGCACGCGGTGACCAGTTTAACGTATCCACCGGCAACGGCCTGTCCTTCACCTACGAATATGGTGGCTACACGGTTGGCCGCAAAGTGACGCAGTCGGGCTCGACCAATTTTGGCGATAACGATTACGATAACACGGCCCTGCAACAGCTGAACTCGGTGGGCAACGTTTCGTATAACGTGGCCGGCAGCATTGACATCACGATTCCCAACCACGGCCTGATCGATGGCGACCAGATTACGCTCAGCGGGTTTGGCACTAACCTTGGTGCGACCCCAATCAGCCAGCTGAACGCGACCCACACCATTACCCGCGTGGATGCAAACACCATCCGCATTACGACGGCGACGGCACATGGACAGGGTGTTCCCAGCGCACCGGCAACGGCCGATGCTTTCACGGCGAATATCCGCCTGTTCAAAGGCAATATCCTTGATGCGAACAGCACCACGGGAACCTTTTTGAACCAGACCGGGATTACCAGCTTCAGCTCGGCGGCGTTGACCTTTACGGTCACCACGGCCAGCGCGGGCACAAAAACCTTCCGCTACACCAGCACGGCACCGAACACGCTGAACGGCGAGTTCAACAACCTTGCCTCGCTGGCGGAAGCCATTAACAACGTGACGGGCCTGACCGCGCGCATCAGCGATGGTCGCCTCATCACCGGCGCTGCGGATGCTTCGGAGGCGGTGACGTTTGCCAATGGCGATGCCACGGGTACGGATGTGACGCACGGCATTAACTGGATCAATGAGCTTGGCCTAGCCGATATCGAAGTTGGCAACCGCCGCTTCTCGAGCCTGGAAGGGCTTGCTGCCATCGTGAATGCGGATGAAGGGGTCAGTGCCACGATCTCGAACCCGCTTTCGTCGGCGACCATCAGCATCAACGTGGATGACCCGCTTGATACCATCACCCTGAACGATGTCGGGACGATTCCGTTCAGCATTCCCACCGGCGGCTCGCCGATTGATATTCCGGCCGGCACCTATGCTCAGGGGGCGGCGATTGATATCGTCATCAACTCGGCACCGCCTGCCAGCCTGAACACGCTGGATCGCGTATACATCACCGGCCTGACCAACGGGCTGGGTGGCCTGCCGGGCGGCATGCCCAACGGTGGCCCGTATGAGGTGATCGCCCAGACCGGCGGTTCCTACACGATTCGTACCTACGCAACCCAGCCGGTCACCCTTGCGGGGGGCAGCTTCCCGGCCGCGACCGGCAACTCCGTTTCGGTGATTAGTGAATCGAACCAGGGCAGCCTGCTCGCCCAACTGGGGGCCGCGGGCGTTCCTTCGCTGAACGGCGTTAGCTATGCACTCTCCGGGGTGAAGACGACCGGGGTGCTTGGGCCGCAATACGATGCGACGGGCGCGAACGGGGCAAACATGGCCTCGGGCGACATTACCGCCCAGTTCAGCCGTAACGTGCGTATCTACGATGCGCTCGGTTCCGGTCACGATGTGCGCTTCAGCTTCATTAAGATTGCCCAGAACACCTGGGCAGCCGAAGCACACATGATCCCCGAGGGCGATATTTCGACCTCGCTGGTGAATGGGCAGATTGCTACCGGCACCATCGTGTTCAACGGCGACGGCACGCTGCGCAGCGTCAGCAACAGCCTGTTGAACCCGATCACCATCAACTGGCGCAACGGGGCCGAGCCTTCGACCGTCAGCCTCGACCTTGGTACGTCGGGCGAGCCGTTCGGCACGGTGGGCGCAACCACCATCGGCCAATCGGACGGGCTGAGCCAGTTCGACTCGGCGTACAACGTGAACTTCGCGAACCAGAACGGTGCCCCGGTGGGCCAGCTGGTGAGCGTGAGCATCACGTCGGACGGGATCGTGGTCGCCAGCTACAGCAACGGCGAAACGCAGAACCTCTACAAGCTGCCGCTGGCCGATTTCGCAAACCCCAACGGGCTGAACGCGGTCTCGGGCAACGTCTACAGCCAGACCCGCGAATCGGGCGAGGTGAACCTGCGCGAAGCGGGTACCAACGGTACCGGCACGCTGGTATCGGCGGCGCTGGAAGCCTCGAACGTGGATCTTGCCGAACAGCTGACCGACATGATCGTCGCGCAGCGCGCTTACCAGGCGAACACCAAGGTGATCCGCACGGCCGACGAACTGCTCGACCAGCTCAACCAGATCTAATGAAAAGGAGGCGCGGGGAGGCCAGTAGGCCCCCCGCGTATTCCGCACCCTGTCGTCTAGCTCCTTCTTGGGCCCGGGAAACCGGGCCTCTTTTTTCTTCATACACATGGTTGCCACAACATATGACAATTATGTGAAGATTGCCCACAGACCCTTGCCCCGCTTTTTCACTGTGCTAGGTATGGGGTGCCTGTTCATTCGGGCTGTGGCGCACACGGCACAAATGGCCGGGAATCGCCACAAAGGAATGGGTGATAACCGGTCATGGTTTGTACCGCAGGGCATGATGGGTTATGAATAAGCAACGACGAAATTGGATGGCATGATGGCGACGAAGCCGAATCTTTTTGCGAGCCTGAACGTGACCCGCAACGCCAAGACCATGGCGGGCGAGGAAGAAAGCGCGCTGCTCGATCTCATGGCCAATCCTGAATACCTGCGTCATTCCTCGGCGATTATCAACGATGCCCTGAAAGATGGGTTCGATGTGCTGCAACTGCCCAATGGCGATATCGTGACGACCGGCACCAAAATCGTCACCCATACCTATGCATGGGACAAATCCAAAGCCAAGCTGGTGAAAGCCCGCACCACCGGCGACAAGCCACGCAAATCTGCGGCTGCGCGCCGCTACAGCGAATCGGAAGACGATTCGGAAGAATAATCGCTACTGTAATTGCACGGGCGTGATGCGCTCGGCAAGGCCATTGGCCGCCAGTTCCACGATCACCCCGCATAGCGTGCCCGGGCCATTGCCCGGCTCCATCCGGATTTTTCGGTATTTGTTCAGGAAATTTTGCATCGGCCCGGTCGGCGCGAAGCCGATGATCGTGCCGTCGTAATCGCCGCACATGCCGGCATCGGTGAGGTAGCCGGTGCCACCGGCCAGAATGCGCGCATCGGCGGTTGGCACATGGGTGTGGCTGCCCACCACCAGCGAGACTTTGCCATCGAGGAAATGGCCCATGGCCTGTTTCTCCGAGGTCGCCTCGGCATGCATGTCGACGAGGATGGCATCCGTCGTGCTACCAAGCACCAGCCCTTTCAGTGCGGCCTCGGCGCAGGTGAAGGGCGAATCGAGATATTCCTTGTGGAACACCTGCCCCAGCAGGTGCAACACGGTGAGTTTTTTGCCGTTTTCCAGCGTGTAGGTGCGCAGGCCGGTGCCGGGCACGGATGGCGGGAAATTATGCGGGCGCAGCAGCCGCTGCTCCTGCCCCAGCAATCCCGGCGCGTCCTTCTGGTCGAACACATGGTCGCCGCCAGTCATCACGTCGATGCCGCAATTTTTGAAGTCGCGCAGCGCCTCGCCATGCACGCCGAAGCCGCCCGCGGCGTTGTCGACATTGACCACCACCGCATCGAGCCCATGCTCGCGCCGCAACTGCGGCACCAGCCGCTTCACCACATCGCGGCCCGAACGCCCGACCACATCACCACAAAACAGGATTTTCATAGGGCTAGGGCTAGGGCTAGGGGGTAGGGAAGTAAAGGCAAAACTGGCCCCAGCCCTAAAACAGGCTCACACCCAGCTCGGTGATAATGCCGTCGAGCGGCTGGTCGTGCGCGTCGGTGGGGATCTGGTCGAGTTCCTGCATGGCATAGGCCACGCCGATGAAGAGCGGGGGGGCGGCCGATGCGCGCAGGCTTTCCATGGTGCGGTCATAATAGCCCGCGCCGTAGCCAAGGCGGTAGCCGTCGCCATCGAACGCCAGCAGCGGCACCAGCACCACGGCAGGAATGACTGCCGGTGCGGTGGTCGCCGGTTCTTCCACGCCGAGTGCGGAGCGCACCAGCGCATCGCCCACATTCCAGCGGCGAAACAGCAGGGTTTTATCGGGCTGGGTGCAGGGCAGCGAGGTTTCTTTTTCGAAGCGCGCCATCTGCGCGAAGACCGGGCGCACATCGACCTCGCCGCGCATGGCCATGTAACCGGAAAAGGATGGGGCGAAGGCGAGGATCGGATGGTCGGCAAAATGTCGCGCGACCGACTGGCTGGCCTGCAGCATGGCCGCATGCGGCACCTGCATGCGCTGCAAACGCATCGCCTCGCGCAATTTACGTTTCTCGGTGGCAAGGCTGCGGTCGGTGGTGGCAGGCATGCAAGAACTATGGATAACTGGCGCCACAAAGCAAGTGTTTAGCGTTCATGCCCTTCGCCATTCGACCTGAAACGCATGCGCGAGCTCCCGTCGGGGGCCCTTTCAAAGCGCGACCGCGCCGACCATGGTGCCCGTATCGGCGCGGCTGTCCTTGACGGACCTTTTTCAGGGGCCTTACGAAAACGTTCACGGTCTGCCTGATACGGATCAAACTCGGGTAGATCATCATCGTCTGATCGGCGGCAAAGATCACGGAATGCACGCTTCTTATCGTTCAGGCGTGGTTCCCGATCCACCACCGGTTGCTCGGTGCCGGGGTCCTTCGCTGGCCGCCGTAATTTACCAAAGCCTGTTTCAGGTGCCGCGCTTTTTGCCTTGCGCGCTTCGGCGCGCAAGCGTGCCATTTCCCGTGCGCTCACGTCTTCTTCGGCACCGTCGATATAGTCCAGAATATGCTCGGCTTCTTTGTAGGCTTTCTTTTGCAGTTCCGTAATCAGCCGTTCCACTTCCTGTAACCGTGTGGTATCAACAGGCTGGGCGGCAACGGTGGATGCATACGCGGTTGGGTTTTTTGTCGGGGCTAACGTTTTTAATTCCCTGCGTAAAACGAGAAGTTTCAGTTGACTGTCTTCATCCAGATAACCAGCCATTGGAAGCTTCGCGCGACCATCGTCCTCAATCATTCGGTTCCAGGAGGTTTGCCGGCCAAGGGCGCGGATTTCTGCTTTCAACTGTTCCTCGATAGGGCGGTCTTTCAAGGGCAGATGTCCGGTCCCGTCTCGCTTCCCGTGGGCGATCATTTTTGCACGTACATCCGAAGGCACAATGCGTGTGCCGCTTCTGTTGACCCATTTGTCGATGTCGGCATCACTCAGCGCGTGGTGGCGGGCGGCACTGTTGGCCTGCCGTTGACCGCTTTTCGGCAAAGTGGCGACATAGGCTTTTGCAATGGCGATGGACGATTCATTGTTTCCAGAGCCTTCCGCCGTTTTGCTGCGTTTACTTGGCCTGCCATCTTTACCGTTGGTCCATGCATCATGCAGGGTATCGTTGATGCTGTCCAGGAAACTACCGTCACGGTCATGATCGTGCGCCAGTTCTTCCGTTGGCGTCGGTTCCACCATGTATCCGTACAAGGTGAAGGAATCCTCTTTAATGCCAAGATCTGTTTTTAAGTCGGCGAGGGTGGCATAGCCATAGCGTTGCACATCCCAATCGCTCATCGTGGCAATATTTAGCTCTTCTTCGCTTTTTGCATCCAGTGTCATCGGTAAGTCGACATGGTAATTGGACTGCCCATCGCTGCGGCGCTTGCTTTGTGCCGAGAGCCGCATGTTCACCGGCACATGGTTTTTGCCTTCGGCGCGTTTTTTATCCTGGGCAATGGCGGCTGCTTCACGTGGCCGTTCTTTCAGCAATATGCG
Organism: Rickettsiales bacterium; assembly: GCA_044341105.1. GTDB lineage: Bacteria > Pseudomonadota > Alphaproteobacteria > Rickettsiales > UBA3002 > QFOX01. The sequence goes on from JBIISI010000007.1 coordinate 28,404, forward strand.
GTCGATTAGCCTATCGTTGAGCAGGCAGGCGCGCCCCATGTTGATATCCGCTGTTTCACTGGCGGCCATGAATTGCGCATAGCCTTTACCATCGGGGAAGGCATCGGTGGGGAGTTCGGGTGTGGTGTGGTCGTTGTAGTGGCGCAGCGGTTCGCGGGCGGCTTTGAACAGGCGGTGGATACTTTCCGCATCATGAATCCCTCTATCGTCCAGCTTGAGTACGGCGCGTTGCATGGGTAGCGGGGTGGCAACACCGTAACGGCGGGCGAGGGTTACGTCGCTATACAAAAACGCGCGTGTCTGCATCAACTTGGTAAGCAAGACTTTTTCTACAGCATGCACAGCCTGTCGATTGCGCGCGATTTCGGCCCGGGTGAGGGCATCCTCCCGTGTGGACTGGTGGAACGTGATATCCTGCAGCCAACGTTTGTCACCAGCAATATCGTGCACACGGTAGGCTTTGGCGGTTTCCCAGCGTTTTGCCCCCGCCGTGAAGGTGAATGCCCCGTACACTTCCTGCGCCTCTTCGTATTTCTTCTTCTGCGCAGCGGTTTCAATGCTGACTTCACCAGGTTGCACGCTGCGGCGTGGGTAACCCAATTGCGACAGCACCTGCGGATCGTCAACCAACATGCGTGCGTTCTTCAACGGCGCATGCGCATCGAGTACAACCATGTAATCGTAGGTTTTTCCCTCAAGCTCGCAGCGAAAAATCAACAGATCGCTTAACTGCGCCGGCGGCTTTACTTTCGCAAAATGACGCGTTTTTGTGCCAAGCATCACTTGGGCCATATCGCCGGGCGGAAGGGGTATGATAGGAATGTTCGGCTTCATGGCGGTGCAGGGTTATTTTTTACCACCCTAGCCACCAACCCCGTTAAGGTGTGTGAAGCTTTTGTGAAGACGCACGAAAATGGGTATAACTCTTGCTCCGCATGGGTTCTTTATGGCATGAGGGGCTAGAACTGGAAAAAATATGGAGAACCGCATGACCCCGATCCTCAAAACTGCCGCTATTGCCACCAGCGCCATGCTTTTGCTCAGCGCCTGCGACATGAAGCGCGACGAGAAGCCGCAATATGGCTCGCTGGCGCGCAGCCTCTATCTGGTCGATGCCAACGGCGTGCGCTACGGTACGGCCGAACTTGACCCGGTCACCGGCGGTAAACTGTACGACGCTGAAGGCCGCATGATCGGTACGATCGTGACTCCGTCGGTCACCTCGACCGTTACCACCACCGCGCCCGTACCTGTTGCGCCGCAATACTAAGATTAAGTGCGCCCTTTCAGGTGCGAAGGGAGATGTCATCGCGAGGAGCAACGTGACGCGGCAATCCAATAACCAGCGGAAGTTTCTGGATTGCTTCGCTGCGCGTGGTGGATGCGCCGCGTAGCGTTGTAGCTGCGCGAGCCTGAGTGAAGCGAACGAGGGGGGAATAGGCCGGAAGGGCCGTAAGGGCGGCAAAACACCCCTGGCACGCGCCCATGGCGCGCAACTCAATAGCAACTTTTGCTTCGCAAAAGTGAATGGCACCACCATGGCCGTTTGGCAGTTATAACCTCTCGTGACCCGTGTGTACAGGTGGGCACCGTATGCCGCCAGCCACGGCCAGCGGTAGGGACAGCTCCCGAGAGTAGATAGTCGGTCCGGAGCGTTTGTACGCCGCGCGCACCTAGCAGGAACCATTCACAGATAATGTAGAGGATTTGGCCCGGCAGCGCAAGTAGCCTAAGACTCTAAGACTCTAAAGACCAACGCCCGCCTTGTGCAACAGCCATAGGGTGAGGGCATAAAGCGCCATGGTGAGCGCACAACCCAGCGCCAGCGCCAGCCAGAACTGCACCCCATGGCGCAGCAGCCATGGAATGAGCAGGAACATGGGCAGCGACGGCAGCACGAACCAGAAGGTGGATTGGGCGTGGGCGGCCATCCGGGTCGTATCGTGGGTATCGCGCCAGAGCCAGACCATGCCGAGCACCGAAATCAGCGGCAGCGAGGCAACCAGACCACCCAGCGATGGGCTGCGTTTAGCGATTTCGGAAACGGCCAGCACCAGCAGGCCGGAGAGGGCGGCTTTGGCGAGGGCGTAGAACACGGGTTAGGCAGCCAGCCTGGCAGCCACCGCATCCAACCTTGCGGCAATGTCGAGGATGTTCTCGGCCACGGCGGTTTCCAGCCCGGCAGCGCTGGCGTTGGCGGGGCCGGCCTGCTCCAGCAGGCGGCGGGCCTGGGTGAGTTCCTCACTCAGCCGGGCGACCTCTTTTTGCGATTCCTGCAATTCATCGGCCACCATGAGCGCGGTGTAGAGCAACATCAGGTTCTCGGGCAGCTTGCCGATGGCCGATTCCAGCCGCTGGGCGCGCTGGTTCAACTGGCCGACCAGCTGCTGCAACTGGCGCTCCTGCCCCACATCGCAGGCGAGGGTGTATTCTTTGCCGTAGACAATGCCGGTGATGGTTTTCATTTGCGACATCCTAGTGCTCCAGCAGCAGATCGAGTTGTTTCACGGTGCCGTCCAGCCGGGCGATGGCGCTGCCGGCGGCCTGCTGCAGTTCCAGATAGTCGCGCTGCAATTGCTGCAACTGGTTGGAAAGGCGTAGGTTATCTTCTTTCAGGAAGGCATTCTCGGATTGCAGTTCGGCCATGCCGGCTTCGATCTGCGCGGTGTGTTCCTGCCAACTGGCGGTGATTTCGGCCTGCGCGCCCTCGCGCGCGGCGGCGGATTGGGCGCGCTCGGCGGCGGCGATTTCGCTCGCTGCTTCCATGCGCGCCAGCGCCTGGCTCAGGGTTTCAAAGGCGTAATGAAGGGCGGATTCTGCCGGGTCGGTCATGGCAACTCATCCTTTGCTGCAACGTGAAGTGGCGAGGATAGTTTCTTGTTTTTTGGAACGATAATCATCCCCTGCCTGCTTGGCAACGAAAGATCGCGCGTGTGCATAAGTTGCAAAGGTTGCGCGGGGGCGCATGGGCATGTTAAGCACGCGCGCAGGAGATTTTTTATGAGCAGCGCCGCCCTTAAAACCACCACCGCCATCAGCCACGACCAGATGGCCAACGCCATTCGCACGCTGGCGATGGACGCGGTGGAAAAAGCCAAATCCGGCCACCCGGGCATGCCCATGGGCATGGCCGATGTGGCGACTGTGCTCTACACGCAGTTCCTGCGCTTCGACCCCAAACATCCCGGCTGGCCCGACCGCGACCGCTTCGTACTCTCCGCCGGCCATGGCTCGATGCTGCAATATGCGTTACATTACCTGAGCGGCTTCGAGGACATGACGCTCGAGGAAATTAAAAACTTCCGCCAATGGGGCGCAAAAACCGCCGGCCACCCGGAATACGGCCATGCCGAAGGCATCGAGACCACCACCGGCCCGCTGGGGCAGGGCATCACCACCGCGGTCGGCATGGCGATGGCTGAGCGTGCGCTGAACGCCGAGTTCGGCGACGATCTGGTGAACCATTATACCTATGTGATTGCGGGCGATGGCTGCCTGATGGAGGGTATCAGCCTGGAAGCGGCATCCCTCGCCGGGCATATGAAACTGAATAAGCTGATCGTGCTGTGGGACGATAACCAGATTTGCATCGACGGGCCGACCAGCATGACGGTGAGCGACGACCATTGCGCGCGCTTCGCGGCGCAGGGCTGGGCCACGCAGGCGATCGACGGGCACGACCCGAAAGCGATTGCTGAGGCCATTAAAAAAGCGCAGGCCAGCGACAAGCCGACGCTCATCGCCTGCCGCACCATCATCGCCAAGGGCGCGCCGACCAAGGCGGGCAAAAATAGCAGCCATGGCTCGCCGCTGGGCGCCGAGGAAATCGCCGGTTCGCGCAAGGCCTATGGTTGGGAGCACGGGGCGTTTGAAGTGCCGGACGCGATCCTGAGCGCATGGCGCGATGCCGCCAGCGCCCGCGCGGAAACCTACAGCGCATGGGAAAGCCGCTTTGCCGCCAGCGACGCCGCCGAAGATTTCACCGCCCGCATGCAGGGCGATCTGGGCGAGGGCTGGGTGGATGAAATCCGCAAACTCAAGCAAGACCTCGCCGCGCGCCAGCCGAAAGAAGCCACCCGCGCCAGCAGCCAGAATGTGCTGGAAGCGATTGTGCCGCAATTGCCTGCGTTGTTTGGCGGCTCGGCGGATTTGACCGGCTCCAACAACACCAAAACCAAACCGATGACCGCCTTCACCGCCGCCGATTACGCCGGGCGCTACGTCTATTACGGCGTGCGCGAGCACGGCATGGCAGCAAGCATGAACGGCATCGCGCTGCATGGCGGTTTCATCCCGTACGGTGGCACGTTCCTCGTCTTCACCGATTATTGCCGCCCGGCCATTCGCCTCAGCGCGCTCATGCAGCAACGCGTGATTTACGTGATGACGCACGATTCCATCGGCCTCGGCGAAGACGGGCCGACGCACCAGCCGGTCGAGCATCTGGCCAGCTTGCGCGCCATTCCCAACCTCAACGTGTTCCGCCCGGCGGATTCGACCGAGGTGGCCGAATGCTGGCAGCTCGCCATCGCCACCGGCGACACGCCGAGCATCCTCGCGCTGTCGCGTCAGGGCCTGCCGCATCTGCGCACGGAATTTGCCGCCGAGAACAAATGCGCCAAGGGTGCGTATGTGCTGCGCGAAGCCAGCGCCGCGCCGAAGGTTGTCATCATGGGCACCGGTTCGGAAACGCACCTCGCCGTGCAGGCCGCCGAGCAGTTGGAAGCCAAAGGCATCCCCGCGCGCGTGGTCAGCGTGCCGTGCCTCGATCTGTTCCTGCAACAGCCGGTGGCCTACCGCAAGGAACTGCTGCCCGCTGGCAGCAAGCGCATCGCGATTGAAGCGGGCATCGAGCAGGGCTGGGAAAAATTGCTGGGCGAAGAGGGTGTGTTCATCGGCATGAAATCCTTCGGCGCCAGCGCCCCGGCCGAAGTGTTGTACGAGAAATTCGGCATTACCGTGGATGCGGTGGTGAAAGCGGTTGTCGCCTAACCAAGAACGTAAATTGGGACGGCGGATAAACCGCCGCCCCAATTTGTAGCAGCATCAGGCGACCTGCGCGAAGCGAGAAGTATCGAACTCCACGTCTCGGGCATGATCGATATTGATGCCGATCAGCCTGCCATGCAGAAGCATAGTAGGCTGGTAGTCCAGCGATGTGGTGAGGCCGTCCGGCAGCGTTGTCAGATTCCATGTTCCATTACGGAACGTGGCGGTGACGTGGTTGGCGCGTGGTGTTCCCTTTTCATCGCTGAGATAGAAAGAGATCGTTGTTGGGGAAAAATGCCCGAGAGCCTCGAACTCGATGTCGACGCTTTCGCCTTGCGATTTTCCTTCCACACATCCCACCACGGAAAGAAGGAAACGAGGATACCCGTCCTTCGTGGCAGCCTGCTCTTCGACGAGCGATAATTGTAGCTGAGACCAACGGCCACAACGCACGAGCGCTGCACCGTAAAAACCAGCCAAAGCTTGATCATGTGGGTTCATTACGTGTCTCCTTTAGTCCATCCATGCAATCGCATGAACGATGCTTCAGAAATATCCTCAGCCCTTGAGAAAACGATCGCAGGCGATCGCTAAAAGAAAGGCAGAAAACGCCTTCATTTTAAGCGATTTGGCATGGGTGGAATGTGAAGCTTCGGTGACAATGCGCGCGGCGCAGCGGGCTGGGAAAGGAGGGAAAGGGGTGCCAGCGGCACCCCTTTCCTTAAGGCCTCACGCAGTCTATTTGTTCAGAGAAGAAACTTCCGGAACAAAATTTGCCATATACGTGACTCTTCCAAATGAAGTTCCACGCTTTCGGCGGTAAGCCGATGGTGTTTGGAATCAACGCCATTCATAATGACGCGGCTCCATTGACCGTGCCGAAAAACCATTTTCCAATAGATCTTCGGGTCGGGTTCACGCTGCGTAGGCTCGATGTGACCGATGCGGATTGGCTCGCCATCGTCTCGCCCCGGATAGAGGTGAATGGATGGTGCAGGGCCATGGGCAGTTGCCCATCCGTTTCCACGCGTGGTTACTACGCGTGCTCCTTGCCGCATCGAGATGAGCGGGTTTTTGCGACCGCCCTCATCGGTGATAGTACCAAGTCTGATGGTAATGCCTTCTGTCCCCCTAAACTCATTCTCAACAATCGATTTGAAAAGTTCGTTAGAAATACAATCTTCATTACGCATCCATCTTCACTCCTTCTGTCCGCTTTTCCGGTGAGGAAAAACGAGGCTTCAGAAAAATGTTCTGCAACCCCCCAGCATCATCGCAAGCGATAGTGCAAGAAGGCAGGAAAACAGGCGTATTATACGTGATAGGGTGATTGCCGAATATGAAGCTTCGGTGACATTCGGCGCATAAAAAAAGGCGACCAACTGGTGTTGGCCGCCTTTTTTGCTGAAGTTTGGGGGCTTACGCCGCCTGACGCATGGCTTCGGGCATCGCATCGGCGAATTCAACGCGATCGAGCGTCCAGCCGGTGAAGGTGAAGCGGCTGGCGGCGCTGAAGCGCACTGCCTGCGCCAACAGCACATGCATGGGCTGTTCGGCATGGTGCCAGGCATCGCCGCAATAGGTGAAGCACAGGGTTTCGCTGTAGCCGTCGCGGCTCAGGGTGAGGTTAAGGGCGAGCGGCGCGTCGCCGAAGGCGAGGTGCGAGGCGATCAGCGTACCATCGGCGGCGATGAGGTGCATCATGGCGCCGATATCCACCGCGTCGAGGGCGAGGGTGACATCATGGCTGCCATGCGCGCGGGTGCTGAATTCCATTGCATCGACAAAATGCGGCAGGGTGTGGTGGGTGGCCGAAAACTGGGCCATGGCTTGCGAAAACTGGGTCATCTCATTAGCTCCTTTGGGGGCGCTTTTCATGATCGCGCCGTCTATGGTGCGCCGCAATAGTCCCGTTCCTGCCTAAAATCAAGGCAGATCTTGCTTATGTGGCAAACGGGGATAGGCTGCGGATAGGGCTTGTGCTGCCGCCCGCGCGCGCTATAACCCGGGCGCAAGGAGAATCGCGTATGGTAATCAAGGTTGGGATCAATGGCTTAGGCCGTATTGGGCGCGCGGTGGCGCGGGCGATCATCGAAGAAGGCTACGACGATATCCAGCTCGTGGCCGCCAACGGTTCGGCCCCGAACGAAACCCATGCCCACCTGCTGCAGTTCGATTCGGTGCATGGGCGTTTCCAGAACGTGATTGCGTTCGATGAGGCCGGCCTCGACATGGGCAAAGGCCACATCACCATCACCCACGAGCGCGACCCGCTGAAAATCGACTGGGCCAAGCTGGGCGTGGATATCGTGCTTGAATGCACCGGCGCGTTCAACAGCAAGGACGCGGCGGCCATTCACCTGAAGGCCGGTGCGAAGAAAGTGATTATATCGGCCCCGGCGGGCGACGATTGCCCGACCTTCGTCTACGGCGTGAACTGCAACCAGCTTGAAGCTCGGCACGATGTTTTTTCTGTAGGCTCGTGCACCACCAATGCGCTGGCCCCCATCGCCAAAGTGCTGGACGCGGCGTTTGGCATTGAGAGCGGTTTCATGACCACGATCCATGCTTATACCGGCGACCAGAATCTGGTGGATGGTACGCACAAAGATTTGCGCCGCGCGCGGGCGGCAGCGCTTTCCATGATCCCCAGCAAAACCGGCGCGGCGAAGGCGCTTGGCCTGGTGCTGCCGCAACTGGCGGGCAAGCTCGACGGGGTTTCCGTGCGCGTGCCGACCGCCAACGTGTCGTTGGTGGACTTAACCGCTGTGGTCAAAAAAACCGTGACGAAAGAACAGGTGAACGATGCGCTGAAGGCTGCTTCGGGCAGCATGCTGAAAAATGTGCTGAAGACCGACGAGCGCCCGCTGGTGAGCATCGACTACACGCATAATAACGGCAGCTCGATTGTGGATCTCACCGGCACGAAGGTGGTGGGCGGCAATTTTGTGCGCGTCGCCAGCTGGTATGATAATGAGTGGGGCTTCAGCTGCCGCATGCTCGACCTCACGCGCAAAGCGGCAGGACTCTAGCGGAAAAATGAGTCGCTTTGCGGGCGATAGCCGGTGAGCGTTTCAACGGTGTCTTTTAAGTGATGCATATCCTTGCGCGATGCTTCGATGAGCGTCCACTCACCCGATTCTCCCTCGATGGCAAGAGACTCTCTACCGGGAAACACTTCCGACGTGGAAAGCGATGTGCTGCCCAACGCCGCAAGTCGCGTGATGTGCCCCACTTTGCGGGTCGGTTGGTTGGGAAAAGGAATGACGTTATCTGCGCTCATGCGATCCACCTCGCGATTGGAGCTTGACAATATCCATGGGTGAGCGCGGCGCACGGCGCTCCGGCGCAGGTTCAGTATCCGGTTGCGGTCGGCCCGGTTGGCTTTCGCCCATCAGCCCGGCTACCCACCACTGGCGCTTCATTTCATTTTCGTCGTTATCCATGAATTATCCCCGTTGCCCCTCTGGGCGCTTGATTCACTAACGCCATGCAGTATAGCTTGCGCCAGCGCCTGTTTTATGAAGGTTTTGTGAAAATGACTGCCAGCCTGCCCACCCTTGAATCGCTCGATGTGAACGGCAAAACCGTGCTGGTGAGGCTGGATTTGAACGTGCCGATGCAGGCGGGCCGGGTGACGGATGCCACACGCATTCTGCGCATCATTCCCACGCTGCAATATTTGCTGGAGCGCGACGCGAAGGTGGTGATCCTGTCGCATCTGGGCCGCCCGAAGGGGCAGTTCGACCCGGCGCAATCGCTGGCCCCGCTGGTCGATGCGCTATCGGCCCAGCTGTGGGACCGCCCCGTGAAATTCGCGCCCGACGTGGTGGGCACCACCGCGCGCACGGCGGTCGCCAACCTGCAGCCGGGCGATGTGCTGCTGATGGAAAACCTGCGCTTCCACAAAGAGGAAGAGGCGGGCGACGCTGCCTTCGCCGAGCAGATCGCCAAGCTTGGCGATTGTTTCGTGAACGACGCGTTCAGCTGCGCCCACCGCGCGCATGCCAGCATGGTCGGCATTAACCCGCATTTGCCCAGCGCCGCCGGGCGGCTGATGGAAGAAGAGGTGGGCGCGCTAACCCACGCGCTTTCCTCGCCGCAGCGGCCACTCACCGCCATTGTCGGCGGCTCAAAAGTGTCCACCAAGCTGGAGCTGCTCGGCAATCTGGTCGCCAAGGTCGATCATTTGATTATCGGCGGGGCGATGGCGAACACGTTCCTGTATGCGCAGGGGATCGAGGTTGGGGCCTCGTTGTGCGAGCGCGACATGGCCGAGACGGCACGCCAGATTCTTGCCACTGCCACGGGCCAAAACTGCCAGATACACCTGCCGGTCGACGTGGTGGCCACCAAAGCCTTCGCCGCCCACGCCAAAAGCGTGGTGGTCGATGCGGCGCGCATTCCCGCCGACCATATGGTGCTGGATATCGGCCCACAAAGCCTGTTCAACCTTGCAGGCGTGATTGCGCAGAGCAAAACGCTGGTGTGGAATGGCCCGGTGGGCGCGTTTGAAACTGCACCGTTCGATGCCACAACGGTGCAGATTGCACGGCTGGTGGCGGCGGCCTCGCGCAGTGGGGCGCTGCATAGCGTGGCCGGCGGCGGCGACACGGTGGCAGCACTCGCGCATGCGGGCCTCAGCCAGGAACTCAGCTACCTTTCCACCGCGGGCGGCGCGTTTCTTGAGTGGCTGGAAGGCAAGGAACTTCCGGGCATTGCAGCCCTGCTGCACCCCGCGCCAGCCAAAAAGCGCGCCTAGTGCGGGCTGTTGCGGCCTACGCCGACATCGACCGTCCATGAGGGCGGATCGGAGGCCGGGAACGAATCGTCGATCGTATCGTCGATGCGTGCTTCGCGCCGCTTGAAGCGCTGGGCGGTCAGTTGCTTGTTGTTCAGGGCCAGCGCGCCCAGCAGGGCGACGGTGCTACCCGCAAAAAAGAGCCAAAGTTTCATAAAATCCTCCACAGGCCTTCACTATGGCTTGGCAAATATCAAACCGCTGTTGTAATGCTCGGGCCAATTATCAATTTCCTATAAGAAAGGGCATCCCATGGCGCTCTCCCGCACGGTTAAAAACATTCTCAGCTGGTACGAATCCGACAATCCCGGCACCAAAGCCAATCTCGCGCGCATGCTCATGCAGGGCAAGCTTGGCGGCACGGGTAAGATGGTGATCCTGCCGGTCGATCAGGGGTTCGAGCACGGCCCGGCGCGCAGCTTCGCCGCCAACCCGGTGGCCTACGACCCGCATTACCATTTTAAGCTGGCGGTCGATGCCGGGCTGAACGCCTATGCCGCGCCGCTTGGCATGCTGGAAGCCGGGGCCGATACGTTCGCCGGGGCGGTTCCGCTGATTTTGAAAGTGAACAGCAACAACTCGCTGGTGGCGAAAGACGCGGCGCCCGACCAGGCCGTGACCGCGACCGTGTACGACGCGCTGCGCCTTGGCTGCTCGGCCATCGGCTTTACCATTTATCCCGGCTCGCACCAGGCCTACGACCAGATGGAAGAAATCCGCGAGCTGTCGGCCGAAGCCAAATCGCTCGGCATGGCCACCGTGATCTGGAGCTACCCGCGCGGGGCCGATCTCAGCAAAGACGGCGAAACCGCGATCGACGTGACCGCGTATGCGGCGCATATGGCGGCGCTGCTGGGCGCGCACATCATTAAGGTGAAGCCGCCGACGGCGCATATCGAACAGGCCGAAGCCAAGAAAGTGTATGAAAAAGAGAAGATCAACATCGCCACGCTGGCGGATCGCATCGCGCACATCAAGCAAACCACCTTTGGCGGCAAACGCATTGTGATTTTCAGCGGCGGCGGGGCCAAAAGCAACGCCGAAGTGCTGGAGGAAGTGCGCCAGATCGCTGCCGGTGGCGGCGATGGCTCGATCATGGGCCGCAACGCTTTCCAGCGCCCGAACGCCGAGGCAAAGGAATTGCTGAGTGAGATCATCGGTATCTACAAAGCGACGAAATAATTTCCCGGCTGACATGAAACTGTCATGATTGGCTGCTAGCTCATGCGACATGAGCGAGCCAGAACCACATGATCCCGATAAATCGAAATTCCAGCGCCACTTCACGCAGCGGCCGGACATTTCGGTATTGCGTGAAAGGCTGCACCATGGCCGCCGCCAGGGTACGTGGGATGCGTTTATTGAATTGCTGGCAAACGATCCGGTCATCGCGCTCTCGCGTGACAATCGCGAAAGCATGATGGCCGCCGCGACGGAGATTTTTAACGGCGTTGCCAGCCAGTTCGATCTCTTGAATCCGCAGCCTGTTGCGCAGGATGTGAATGGCATCATCGATCAGCAAATACAGCAGCTGATGCAGGATGCCGGTGAGACCAAAGGTAGGGCGGAAACGCTTACCGAGCGCATGCAGGACCATGCATTTTCCGCCGTGTCTATCGCACGCGCGCCAGACACGTCGTTCGGCGAAAAGAAACCAAGCCACCTTACGACGTCGGTACAGGATGCCAAGGGGAACTGGCGCAAACGCGAAGGCCTTCGCTTGCCACCGACTAAGGGCAAAAAGAAGCACGTGAACCTGGGAGGGCGCTTAACGCAGCGCCTCTCGCCCGAGGAAGTGGAATCGTGCGAAGGCGAGGAAGACGCGATGGTAGCCGAGGCGCGCGAGGCGCTGATGCAAAAAGAAAATGGCGTATTTTATCGCCAGTTGGACAGTTTGCGCCGGCAGGCGGACAATGCCGATCATCACATCAAAACTTTCCGGCAATGGGTGGTGGAAACCCATTGCGGCGAGGCAGGCCTATCCGCGCTAAAATATACTATGCGCAACCAACTGGCCGATGACTTCCCCGCCGTTGAATTCCCGGGGCATCCGGAAGAGGCAAACCTGCCGATGCCCAATCAGGTTGCGGTTGGCAATTTCATTGCGCAACGCCATATCAGCCGCGAGCTTTGCTACGTGACCCTGCTGGATGTGCTACACACACAGCTGCAGCAGCAATGCCGCGCGGCCATCGATGAGCGGTATGGTGGGCTGGTTCATCCGCAACGGAAATCGTCTCTTTTTGCGTGCGTGAAAATGGGGGAGGGCATCGAGCCGATCACCAATGCGCTGCACGAAGTGGCGGTGGCGCGTATTCAGGATATCGCCTTGCTGCGCGACTTTGATCGCGCGGCGAAGCACATAGTCATGCGTTACCACAGCGCGCTGCGTGACCATATCGAAGCATTGCAGAACAAGAATGGCCGCGACAACTCCGCTGGACGCAATCAGGGCTGGGGCGTATAACGTTTCGCATGTCCGACGATTATGCCTGCCGACTCTACCTGATTTCGCCGCCGCATCTGCCGGAGGGCTTCGCGGCCACGCTGAACGATGCCCTAAGCGCTGGCGATGTGGCGGCATTCCAGCTGCGCCTCAAAGACACGGATGAGGCCAGCATCGTGGCCGCGTCGCGCGCGCTTCGGCCCATCTGCCATGCCCATGGGGTGGCGTTTATCCTGAACGATGCGGTGCATCTGGTCGCGCAGGTGGGGGCCGATGGGGTGCATCTCGGGCAAGAGGATATGAACGTGCGCGAGGCTCGCAAGCAACTGGGCGAGCAGGCGATCATCGGCATTTCCTGCCATGATTCGCAGCACCTCGCCATGGAAGCGGGCGATGGTGGGGCGGATTATGTCGCCTTCGGCGCGTTTTACCCGACCACCTCGAAATCGGCGGAAAAACTGGCGCAGTACGGCACGCCGGATACCGAGATTGTCGAATGGTGGAGCACCTACACCACCATTCCCTGCGTGGCGATTGGCGGCATGACCCCGGAGAACTGCGCGCCACTGGTGACCGCCGGGGCCGATTTCGTGGCGGTCATCAATGCGGTGTGGGGCCACCCGCAAAGCCCGGCCGAGGCGGTGAAGGCGTTTAACGCCGCGATTAAGCGCGGCATCAAAGCGCGCGGCGCATAAAACGGCGCGGGATGACGGATACTGAGGGCTTGCCAGTGGTCGGGCGGCCCGCTATGAAGCCGCCAGCTAACAAACGAGGCAATCATGAAAATTAACGGATCGGCCGTGCGCATGGGCATGGTGGTGGAATATGAAAACAAACTTTGGCTGGTGGTGAAGCACGAAATTCGCACGCCGGGCAACTTGCGTTCATTCAACCAGGTGGAAATGCGCGATATTAAAAGCGGCACGAAAACCAACACCCGCCTGCGCGCCGACGAAATGCTGGAGCGCGCCACGCTCGAGCAGCGCGATTACCAGTTCCTCTACGCCGAAGGCGATGATTTGATTTTCATGGATCAGGAACATTTCGAGCAGATCACCATTCCGACCGATTTGCTCGGCGACCGTCGCGCGTTCCTGCAGGACGGCATGGTGGTGAAAGTGGAAACCCACGAAGGCCGTCCGCTGGGCGTGGCGCTGCCGGAAACGGTGGTGCTGGAAATCACCGAGACCGAGCCGGTGGTGAAAGGCCAGACCGCAAGCAGCAGCTACAAGCCCGCCATGCTGGAAAATGGCCTGCGCGTGATGGTACCGCCCTTCATCACCAGCGGTGAGAAGATCGTGGTGAACACCGAGGAACTGACTTACGTCGAACGCGCGAAATAGCCGGGCGAAAGGCGAATAAAAAAGGGCGCGGTACCAAGAGAGGTGCCCGCGCCCTTTTGTTTGATGGCGTAAGCCGCTTAGCGGCCGCGAATCAGCACGAAGCCGTTCGGGCGGGCAATCGGCTCAATATGCAGCGTGAGGCTGCGGCTGATACCGTTTTCATCTTCCAGTTTTACCTGCACCTGGCCTTCCTGGCCATGCGTCACCAGCTTCTGCCATTCGGCCGCGGTGGCGGTATCAAGTTTGGCGAGGGTGCACAGATCGTCGATGCGGCGCTTTTTCTGCTGGGTGAATTCCGGGAAGAAGGCCTGGAAAGAACGGTCAGTGTAAGCGATGTCGCCGCCCAGCGTGGTGATGGCGCAGAACTGGTTGCCCTTAGCAACGATGGAGGAGAAGAGGGCGTTCATGAACTCGGTGGCAAACAGCGTTTTGCGGGCCTGATTGAGTTGCATGCTCATGGAAAGCATGACCATGCCCACAATGACAGCCACACCGCAACCGATGGGTGTTTGGAAATAGACCAGCAGCCAGGTGCCAATGGCGGCCACCGTGCCCAGCACGAGGTAGTTCAGCAGCGAACTGCTAACGGTGGTTTTACGGGTAATAAATCCTGAATCTTTGTTCTGGAAAAACTCCAGACGGTCGCTGGCGCGAATATTGCGCATGGAAGCCATGAACATCCCCTAACGTGAATAAAAAACGCACTTACTGTTGTAGCGCATAAAATACGCATGTGCAGCAAAAATTAGATAAGCAACCAAAGCAGGATACTATTCTAAGCTATTGATGCAAGGGCATCACAGGGGGCTAAGCCAGCCATTCCAGCAATTTTGCATGCCAGACGCTGTTGGCGGCCACAATGCCACCGGCCACATTGCTCACCGCCTTGCCATCCAGATCGCTCACCCGGCCAAGGGCTTCCTGCACGATCAGTGCCCCGGCGCACATATCCCACGCGTTAAGGTGGTTGTACCAGGTGCCGTCGAGCCGACCGGCGGCAACATAGGCGAGGTCGAGTGCGGCCGAGCCTGAACACCGCACCACCGCGCCCGATTCGATGACTTTCTGGAAACGGGCGAAGCTTTTTGCAAAGCTCTGGCGCGAAACGCGCGGTGAAGAAGTGGACAGAACGAGATCCTCGCTGCGGTCGGAAACGCGCAGGCGCTGGTTGTTCAGGTAGGCACCCTGGCCGCGCTCGGCGACGAACAGCTCGTCGTGGATCGGGTCATAGATCACGCCGTGGGTCGTTTCCCATTCCCCGGCGGCGTTCATTTTCTGGGCGGCGACGGAAATGGAGATATAGGGAATGGCGTGGATGAAATTGGTCGTTCCATCGATGGGATCGATGACGAAACGTTGGGTTTGGTCGATGCCATCAATAGAGCCAGATTCTTCCGTGAGGAACGCGAATTTCGGCCGGGCGCGCCCCAGTTCCTCGAGCAGGATTTTTTCGGTGCGCAAATCGGTGGCGGTTACAAAATTGGCTGCGCCTTTTTTGGAGATCTGCAGTTTTTCGACTTCACCAAAGTCGCGGGTAACACCGCGCGCAGCTTTGCGCACGGCATTGGTCATTACGGTGATCATGGGGGAATTTAACATGGCGCGGAACCTAGAGGAAAGCCTACTGGCCCGCAAGTTCTGATTCTGCACTTGCCACCGCCCATGCGGATTTGTAGAACCAAGCACTCGCTCACGCACACCCCATACCCCCCAACTTCATGCTCCCACTGCGTCACGCTTTTTCAACCACCCATCGCCTGCTGCTGTGCGGCGCGTGCGTGCTGGCGTTCGCCGATTTTGCGGCCGCCCGGCCCATGATGGTGCCGCAGCAACCCAGCGTGGAAGTGAATTTCGAGGCGCTGCGTGAATTGCAGGGCGCGGCGTCCATCTATATGCCTGCACCTGCCCCAGCAGCCCCCGCACCCGTGCGCCAGATGCCGCAACAGCAACAGCCCGTCGCCGCTGCGCCGGTGGCTCGCCAGTTGCCTGTGGCCCAGCCCGTGCCGCTGCCGCCACCACCGGTGCAAAAACCGGCCCCCGCGCCGGTTGCGAAGCCTGTCGCGATCCCAGCCAGGCCTGCGCCGGTACCGGCGGCTAACGTAACGCCGAAGCCGGTGCCAGCACCGCCCGCCGTGATTGAAAAACCCTTGGCAAAACCCGTTCCTGCTGCCGCGCCCGCACCCAAACTGGCGCCTGCTGCCATCGCCCCCGTAGCGGCGAAACCGGTGCAACCCAGCGCCAGCATTCCCAATTTGCCGCCGCCGCTGCCGCCCGTGGCGGCACCCGCCGCCCCGCTGCCCGTACCGGCGTCGGCCCCCGTTGTTGCTGCCCCGGTGGCCATGCCGCCGCTGCCTGCTCCGAAAGCAGCCCCGGTCGCGGCTTCTGCACCGGCGGTAGCCCCCGCATTGCCACGCGTGGTGGAAAAACCGGCGGTGCCTGCCCCAGCGGCGGCACCTGCGCCGGCAGCACCGGCGAAAAACGCCGTCATGGTGCCGCCCTTGTCGCAAATTCGCGCCACCCCGGCCATGCCTGCGGCCCCGGATATTTCCGGACTGAATTTCAGCAAACTTCCCGCCCCGGCGGCGGTACCGGTTGTTGCTCCGGCGGCAAAGGCCGTGGCCAGCCCGCCGCCTGCCGCGCCCGCACCGTTGCCGGTTGCCGCGAAAGCAGAGGCCGTGCCCACCTTGCCGGAAGCGGAAATGAATGCCCCCTTGCTGCCGCCACCGCCGCCTGTGCCGGGCGAAAATAGCATTGCGCCGGATCTTGCGCCGCTCATGGTGCCGGTGAAAAAAGACCCGCCCGCCTTGCCGCCAAGCGTGAATGAGCGCCTGAATGCGATGAATGGTGGCGATGAGGAAAACGGCGTCGTGAGCGACAAAATTTCCTACAAAGGTGCCACGCCGGAGGTGCAGGCAAAATGGAAGGCCGACGAGGAAGCCCGCCTGAAAGCCGAAGCCGCCGCGAAGAAAAAAGCAGCGGATGATGCGGCGGCCGCGAAAAAACTGGAAGCACAGAAAACCGCCGACGCTGCCGCAGCGAAAGCGAAGGAAGACGCCGCCAAAAAGCTGGCGGATGAAAAAGCCAAACTTGATGCCGCTGCCAAAGCAAAAGCGGATGCAGCGCTGGCCGCCAAACAAAAAGCTGAGGCGGAGGCCGCCAGCCTGAAAGCGGAAACCGAAGCCGCCGCGAAAAAAGCGAGCGACGAGAAAGCCAAAGCCGCTGCCGCGCTGGCGGCAAAGAAAGCCGCGGAAAAGCCAGTGCCCGCCATTTTGCCGACGCCGCCGGTCGACCCGCTCGCCGCTCCGAAAGAAACGGTGAAGCTGGCAAGCCCAAAAATCGCCGCGCTGCCGAAAGTGAGCGAGGCCGCAGCCCCCGCCGCGAAGCTGGCGGAGCCAGTGGCACTGCCGAAAGCACCGACGCCGCCCTTGCCAGACCTGCCGACATTGGGTGCTGTGCCCGCACCGCCGCCCGGCCTGCCGTCGCTGAACGCCATTACTGGCGACGATGCGCCCGCGAGCAGCATGGATGTGGTGCAGCCGCGCGACGCGGTGGATATTCTTCCGCTGCCTTCGACCGGCCCGAAACCTTCCGTATTGCCGGATGTGGTGGGCAATGATTTGCCGGTGGTGAAGCGCGAGCTGCCCGAGGTGAAGGTGGCGGATAGCGGCCCGGAAAAACCGTCCGTGCCCAGCATTCCGGTCGCGCCGAAAGAAACGCCCAAACCGGCGGTGAAAGCCGAACAGGCGCCGCCGCCGCCGCTGCCACTGCCGCCCATTCCAGTCGCCAAACCGGCGGTGGAGCCGGCACCTGCGGCTGCCCCCGCCGTTGCGGCGAAAAGCGATGCCCCGCCGATTGCGGTGGCGACGCAGCCGGTGGTGTCCAAGACGGGCACGCTCACGCAAACTGTGAATTTCGGGCCCAAGCAATCGACGCTGAACGATGCGGCAAAATCGGCCCTCAGCAGCGTGGCCGAACAGGTGAAGAAATCGAACGAGACCGTGCGCGTGGTGGGCTATGCGCCCGGCACGCCGGAAGAGGCCTCGGCCGCGCGGGTACTTTCCAACCAGCGGGCGCTGGCGGTGCGGGCCTTCCTGCTCAGCAAGGGCGTGAGCGCGCTGTCGATCAGCGTGCAGTCGCTGGGCAACGCCAAGGGCGACGACAAGGTCGAGCTGTTCGTTAAATAAGCGGCAGGTCGAGCATGCGGTCGGCGCGTTTGTAGCGCGCTTTCTGCTCGGCAGTCATTTCCTGTTCGATGAAGCCTTCGCTCACATAAAGCTGCATGGCGGGCGTGAGGATGCTACTGGTGAAAATGCGCAGCGTGTGGGCGTTTTTCTCGCGCGCACGCTGCACGCAATGGCGCAGCAGCGCCCGTGCCACGCCGCGCCCGCGCGCCGCTTCGCTCACGCCCAGCTTGGTGAATTCCAGCATGCCATCGGCCAGCGGCAGCAGGGCGCAGGCCCCCACGGTTTCACTGTCGATCTGCGCGAACCACAGCTCGCCGCCAGTGGCGAGGATGTGGGTTTCCGGTTGCGTCAGCACCGCATCGTCGAACGGTTCGATCCAGAAATACTGTTCGATCCATTGGCGGTTGAAACGGTCGAAATAGGGGGCGCGCTCGGGCGCATAGGGAAGAATCTGCATGACGGCTATTTATTCCGCGAATTGCAGTTCCGCAAGGCGGCGGTAAAGCGGGCTCGATTGCAGCAATTGCGCATGGGTGCCAATGGCGTCGATCACGCCGTTATTCAGCACGATGATGCGGTCGGCATTGACCACGGTGGCGAGGCGATGGGCGATGACCAGCGTGGTGCGGTTTTGCATGACGCGCTCGAGCGCCGCCTGAATGGCGGTTTCGTTTTCGGCATCGAGGGCGCTGGTCGCCTCGTCGAGCAGCAGCACGGCGGGATCGCGCACGATGGCGCGCGCAATGGCCACGCGCTGGCGCTGCCCGCCTGAGAGGCGCACGCCTTTTTCACCCAGATGGGTGGCGAGGCCTTCGGGCATGGCTTCAAGGAAGCCGAGGGCCGAAGCGGCTTCGGCGGCGCGCAGCACGTCTTCGTTGGTGGCACCGGGTTTGCCGAGGCGGATATTGTCCCACGCGCTCGCGGAGAAGATCACCGGGTCTTGCGGCACCATGCCGATATGTTGCCGCCAGTCGCGCGGATCGAGCGTGCGCACATCGTGCCCATCGACGCGGACGATGCCGAATTGCGGGTCGTAAAACCGCAGCAGCAGTTGGAAGAGGGTGGTTTTGCCCGCCCCCGAGGGGCCGACAATGGCGACCGTTTCGCCCGGCTCGATGCGAAACGACACGTTTGACAGCGCCGCACTATCGGGCCGCGAGGGATAGTGGAAGGTGATATGCTCGAAGCTCAGGCGGCCCTGCGGCGGCTTGGCGAAACGAAACGGCTCGGCCGGGGCGGTGATGGCCGGGGCGAGGGCCATGAGCTCCATGAGTCGCTCGGTGGCACCGGCGGCGCGCTGCAACTCGCCGATCACTTCGCTCACGCCGCCCAATGCCCCGGCCACCACCACGGCATAGAAAATGAAGCTGGAAAGCTCGCCCGGTGTGATGCGCCCGGCGATCACGTCCTGCCCGCCGATATAGAGCACACTCACGATCGCGCCGAAAATGAGGCAGATGACGATGGCCGTGAGCAGCGCCCGGTTGCGGATGCGAGTGAGCGCGGTGCTGAGGCTGCTTTGCACGAGCGCGCCGAAGCGCTGTTGCTCGGCCTCCTCGAGCGCCATCGCGTGGATGGTACGGATGGCGTGGATGGATTCTTCCGCGTGGGCGGAAATATCGGCGACTTTGTCTTGCGTGGCGCGGCTGAGGCGGCGCACGCGGCGACCCAGCGTGAGGATGGGGATGATGACCAGCGGCAGCATGCCCACCACATAGGCCGACAGTTTCACGCTGGTGACGAGCAGCAGCGTGAGCCCGCCCAGGAACATGAGCGTGTTGCGCAGGAAGATGGACACGCTGGAGCCGACGACCGTCTGCAGCAGCGTGGTGTCGGTGGTGATGCGCGCGAGCAGGTCG
>JBIISI010000016.1:0-28620 GCA_044341105.1 Rickettsiales bacterium
AAATGCCGCCGCGGTGGTGGCCGCCACCGGCGGTTCGACCAATGGCGCGCTGCATCTGCCCGCCATCGCGAACGAAGCGGGCATTGATTTTAGTATCCACGACGTGGGCGAGATTTTCGCCAAAACGCCCTACATCGCCGATTTGAAACCGGGCGGGAAATACGTGGCGTTCGACCTGTACGGCATCGGTGGGGTGCCGGTGGTGATGAAGGCGCTGCTCGATGGCGGCTACCTGCATGGCGACTGCCTGACCGTGACCGGCAAAACGATTGCGGAGAACCTGAAAGATATTCAACTGCCCACTGGGCAGGATATTGTGCGCCCGACCAGCGCGCCGATTACGCCGACCGGCGGGGTGGTCACCCTCACCGGCAACCTGGCGGAAGAGGGCGCGATCGTGAAAGTGGCGGGCATGAAAAACCTGACCTTCACCGGCCCGGCGCGCGTGTTCGAGTGCGAAGAAGAGGCCTTCGCCTGCGTTGAAGCGCGCGGCTACAAGGAAGGTGAAGTGCTGGTGATTCGCAATGAAGGGCCCAAAGGCGGCCCCGGCATGCGCGAAATGCTGGCCACCACCGCCGCGCTCTATGGGCAGGGCACTGGCGATAAAGTTGCCCTCATCACCGATGGCCGCTTCAGCGGCGCCACGCGCGGGTTCTGCGTTGGTCATGTGGGGCCGGAAGCGGCGGTGGGCGGGCCGATTGCGCTGATTCAAAACGGTGACATGATTGAACTGGACGCGCGCGACGGTATTCGCAGCATCACCCTGAAAGTCAGCGACAGCGAGCTGGAAAAACGCCGCGCCGCATGGGCACCGCGCGCGCATGAATACCAGTCTGGTGCGATCTGGAAATACGCGCAGACCGTGGGTAGCGCGCAGGGTGGGGCGGTCACGCACCCCGGCGCCAAGGCGGAAACCCACATCTTTGCAGATTTGTAGCGCGCCAGTCCAACTTTACCATTTGGTAAGGTTGGTGAAAGAGGGTTGCACTTCAGGCGGATGCACGGGAAAATAGCGAAAGAAAAAGGAGTAGCTATGACCGAACCTGTATCCCACCCCGTATTGCCGCCCGTGCTTGCCGAAGGCTATCAGCATTTCCGCACGAACCGCTATGCCAGCGAGGCGCAACGCTACGAGAAACTCGCCGCCAAGGGCCAGAAACCGGCGGTGATGGTGATTGCCTGCTGCGACAGCCGCGCTGCCCCGGAAACCATTTTCAACGCCGGCCCCGGCGAGCTGTTCGTGGTGCGCAACGTGGCCAACCTCGTGCCGCCCTATGCGCCCGATGAAAAACACCATGCCACCAGCGCCGCACTGGAGTTCGCGGTCAACGCGCTGAAGGTCAAGCATATCGTAGTGATGGGCCATGGCAAATGCGGTGGTATCGCCAGCGTCGTGACCAATGGCGAGCCGCTCACCAACAGCGACTTTATCGGCAAATGGATGGGCGATGTGCGCGACGTGGCCGGCGCGGTAAATGTGGCCGAAGGTACGCCGGTGCATGAGCATTGCAAGCTGATCGAGCATGCCAGCGTCGAGCATTCGTTGGCCAATCTGCGCACCTTCCCGTGGATTCGCTCGCGCATCCAGAACGGCGAACTGTCGATCCACGGTGCGTGGTTCGATATCGGGCTCGGCGAGCTGCATGTCTACGATGAAGCTGGCGGCGAATGGGGCCATCTGAGCGATGGTGCCGAAGTGGCAGCGTAGTAGTCGCTGTTACCAGCATTGGGACAAAAAAAGGGCCGCTGAAAAGCGGCCCTTTCTCATTCCATGGTGTCGGTCATTCAGGCGACTTGTTTGTCCTCGTTGCCGATGCCGAGCATTTTCAGTTTGCGGTGCAGCGCTGAGCGCTCCATGCCCACGAAATTGCTGGTTTTGCTGATGTTACCGCCGAAACGGTTGATCTGCGCGGCGAGGTATTGCTTCTCGAAGGTTTCGCGGGCTTCGCGCAGCGGCATGCTCATGATGTCGCTGGAGAGTTCCGGGCGAAGCACCGTGATGTTGGCGTCGATCAGCTCGGGCGGCAGGGCTTCGGCGGTGATTTCGCCGTTGCTGCCTGGCTGCACCATGATGATCAGCCATTCCATGACATTGCGCAGCTGGCGCACATTGCCCGGCCAATTGTAGCTTTGCAGCACAGCCAGCGCTTCCTCGCTCATGTTGCGGGTGGCGAGGCCCATGGCATCGGCCGCGCGCTTCAGGAAGTGGGCGGAGAGCGACACGATGTCGTCGCGGCGCTCGCGCAGGTTTGGCATGCGCAATGGCACCACGTTCAGGCGGTAATAGAGATCCTCGCGGAAACGGCCTGCGGCGATTTCCTCGTGCAAATCTTTGTTGGTGGCGGCGATCACGCGCACATCAACCTGCACGCGCTTATTGCCGCGCACGCGCTCGAAGCTTTGCTCTTGCAGGGCGCGCAGCAGGCGGCCCTGGGTTTCGATCGTCAGGTCGGCCACCTCGTCGATGAACAGCGTGCCACCATGGGCGCGCTCCAGCAGGCCGAGTTTCTCGGCGCCGCCATTCGGGTTGGTGTCTTCGGTGCCGAACAGTTCGGCTTCGATGTTGCGGCTGGCGGTGAAGCTGGCGGCGTTCAGCGGAATGAACGCAGCGTGTGCGCGCATGGATTTGCTGTGAATGAGGCGGGCGACCAACTCTTTGCCGGTGCCGGGGGCGCCGGTGATCAGCACGCGGCTGTTGGTCGGGGCGACTTTCTCGACCGTCTGGCGCACGGTGTTGATGGCGGCGGAACCGCCGATGAGCTCGGATTCGTTGCTGCCGCGTTTTTTCAGCTCGAAATTCTCGTGGCGCAGTTTGGCGGCTTCGAGCGCGCGCTTCACGATAATCATGAGGCGTTCGGCGCTGAAGGGCTTTTCGATGTAATCGTAGGCACCCATTTTAATGGCGTTCACCGCGGTTTCGATATTGCCGTGGCCGGAGATCATGACGACGGGCACATGCGCGTATTTCTTTTGCACGATCTCGAGGATGCCCAGGCCATCGAGCTCGGAGCCCTGCAGCCAGATGTCGAGGATGATGGCGTTGGGCACACGCTCGGCGAGGGCCTTGAGGGCGCGATCCGAATTGTTTGCCGTACGGACGTGGTATTTTTCGTCCGTCAGGATATCGGAGATCAGTGCGGTAATGTCGGATTCATCGTCGATAACGAGAATGTCTGCTGCAGCCATGTTCACAACCTTTGTAGCTTCTGTATTTGGTTCGTTTTGCTTGACCGAAGCGCGTGTGTTTTTGCTGTTGCCTGAAAGTTACAGCAGTGGGGGAATTTGTCTAGAGGAATTTTTTCGCAAACGTCAGTGTCACTTGCGCACCACCGCCCGGCAGGTTGGCCAGCGCCAGCGTTCCCTTATGTTCTTCCACGCTGCGTTTCACAATCGCCAGCCCAAGCCCGGTGCCCTTTGCGCGGGTCGTGACATAGGGTTCGGTGAGCCGTTCCATATGCTCGGGCGGGAAGCCGGGGCCGCTATCTTCCAGCGTCAGCACCGCGTGCTCGCCTTCGTCGCGCAGCTGGATCCGTATTTCTTTTTTATCCGCGCCATCGAGCGCTTCGGCAGCGTTCTTCAGCAGGTTCAGCAGCACTTGCCCCAGTTGCGATTCGTCCATCGTGAGCCGCAATTGCGCGGGCAGGTCGAGCGTGTAGCGAATATCGGGATGCACGGTCTGTTCCGAAAACACACTGGTGCGAATGAGGCGCACGAGATCGTCGTCGCGGAAGTTGGCGGTGGGCAGGCGCGCGAACGAGACGAATTCTTCGACCATGCGCCCAATATCGCGCACATGGCGCGAGATGGTTTCGAGGTAGCGTTCGTAGCCCTCTTTGTCGCTGGCCACCTGCTCACCGAATTTTTTGCGCAGGCGATCGACCGACAGGGTGATGGGGGTGAGGGGGTTTTTAATCTCATGCGCGATGCGGCGCGCCACATCGGCCCACGCGGCGCTGCGCTGGGCGGAAACCAGTTCGGAGATGTCGTCGAAAGTGACGATGTAGCCTTCGATCGTGTCGTTGAAGCGCTCGGCGGTGACCTGAACATGCAGGCTGGTGCGGCTGTCGCCGTCCATAATCGTCATGTTGCCGCTGGCGATTTTTTCGGGCTTGCGCTCAGCTTGTGTGAGAAGCGCAGCCAGTTCCGGCAGCCAGTCGATCACCTGCATGCCAAATAATTCATTGCCCGGCGGCACATTCAGCAACTCGCGCGCCACGCGGTTGTGCAGGGTCACGCGGTGGGTGGAATCGAGCGCGATGATGCCGGCCGACACGCCCGAAAGCACCGCTTCGGTGAAGCGGCGACGTTCGTCGATCTGGCGGCTGGCTTCCACCAGATCGCGGCGCTGGGCTTCCAGCTGCGCGGTCATGCGGTTGAAGGTGCGGGCGAGGTTGGCGATCTCATCGTCGGCGCGGCCTTCGGGCACGCGGATCGAGTAGTCGCCCGCGCGCACGCGCTCGGTCGCGCCCATCAGCCCGGCGATGGGGCCGATCAGCCGCACCGCCAGCATCATGCCCGCCCAGATCGAAGCCAGCAGCACCAGCAGCGCCACCAGCACGAACACCGAAAAAAACTGGCGCTGGATGCTGGTGATGTCTTCTTTCAACTGGCGGTATTGCACCACCGTGGTGCGCGCGGCTTTCATGTGGTCCATCACGGTCGAATCGACCACGCGGCCCACCATGAGGTACAGCTCGGGAATGGCGCTGATGCGCACGACGGCTTGAATCTTGTCTTCGTCTTCGCCGAAGATCACGGCGTGGCCCTGATCGGCGCGGTCCATGACGATTTCGGGCAGGCGCTCGAAAATGAGCGAAAAGGAAAGCGCGGTGCGCGCGATCACGCGGTTGCGGTCGAACACCACGGCTTCGGAAAGATTGCGTGAGGCCGATTCCTGCGTGAGGTAACGCTGGAACCCGGCGGGGTTGGAATAGGCCCCCGCCAACTGGCGCTGGATGTCGGAGCCCAGCCCCACCGCATCGGTGCGGATGGCGGTTTTATGTTCGTCGAGATAGGCGCTTGCCACGCGCACTGAATCTTCCAGCGCCCCGGCAACGCGGTTATCGAACCATGCCTGCACGCCGAAATTGAAAAACAGCGCCGAGAACACGGCCACGATCAGCGTCGGCAAAATCGCGATGACGCAGAACATGAGGATGATGCGCGACTGCAGGCGTGTGCCGATCAGCCCGTTGCGGGCCTGTTGCCACAGCTTGATGGCGCGGCGAATGACAATCAGCGCCATGGCGACCAGCAGGCCGGCGAGGATGACGAGCATCAGTGCGATGCTGCTTTTGGGCGTCAGGCCCGCGCTTGCCTGATTGTTGATCTCCACGATAAGCCCGCCGAGCATGGCGAGCAGCAGCACGGCGGCGACCACGATAATGGTGCCCGCCCACGAACGCATGCCGGCGGGGGCGACGGTCGCCGACTCCGGAGAATCGCTGGCGAGCAGGGTCATGCGCTTAGGCCGCCTGTTTCCACACGGCTTTGCTGTCGATCGCGAGCAGGCGCATTTTTTTGCGCAGGGTGTTGCGGTTGATGCCGAGAATCTCGGCGGCTTTGATCTGGTTAAAGCCGGTGGCGCGCAGCGTGTGCACCAGCAGCGGGCGCTCGAATTGCGCCAGCATGCGTTCATACAGGCCGGGGGCGGGCAGGGTGCCATTCAGCGTCGCGAAATACTGGGCGATATGCTGGTCGATCAACTGCTCAAGCCCGGCGCGCGGTTCCGGCAGGGTATAGACGTTGGAAGTGGGTTGCATGCTTGCCTCCTTGGATCAGGGTTGCTTATTTTTTAGGCAGGGAATTAGCACCGCCGCGCCGCAATAGCAACGATTCTATTCGCCTTCGGTCACGCGCTCGTGGGCGCGGCTGGTGATGCCGCGCTGCAGGGTGGCGTCGTAGAACTCGCGGATGAAGTCTTTGACCTCATTGCTGCTGGTCGAGCGGTTCACGCGCTGACGGTATTCCGCCGCATGCGGCAGGCCCGAACAATACCAGCCGATATGCTTGCGCGCCACGCGAATGCCGTTCACCTCGCCGTAAAGCTGGAGCATATCCTCGTAATGGCCGAGCACGATGTCGCGCTGCTGGTCGATGGTGGGGTCGGGCAGTTTTTCACCGGTTTTCAGGTAATGCGCGGCCTGCGCCACGAACCACGGGCGGCCATAGGTGCCGCGGCCCAGCATCACCCCATCGGCTCCGGATTTTTCCAGCGCCGCGTCGATATCGGCGTAATCGCAAATATCGCCGTTGGCGATAACGGGAAGCTTCACCACGTCTTTCACGCTGCGAATGAAATCCCAGTCGGCGGAGCCGCGATACATCTGGCAGCGCGTGCGGCCATGGATGGTGATCATTTTAATGCCAAGCTCTTCGGCGCGCTTGGCGAAGATGGGGGCGTTGAGCGACTGGTGGTCCCAGCCCATGCGCATCTTCAGCGTGACGGGAATTTTTACCGCCTTCACCGTGGCTTCCAGAATGCGCATGGCGAGGGCTTCCTCGCGCATCAGCGCGCTGCCGGCCATGCCGTTCACCACCTTTTTCACCGGGCAGCCGAAATTGATGTCGATGATATCCGCGCCGCGATCTTCGTTCAGCTTGGCGGCTTCGGCCATCACCTCGGGGTCGCAACCGGCGAGCTGCACCGAGAAGGGGCGCTCCTTCGGCACCGAGCGCGACATGCGTTCGGCGTTGCGGGTTTCCAGCACCACGGCTTTGCTGGCGATCATTTCGCTGACTACCAGCGAGGCGCCGAAGCTTTTCACCAGCACGCGAAACGGCAGGTCGGATACACCCGTCATCGGCGCAAGGATGGCGTTGCCATCGAGCGTGATCGGGCCGATATGGATGGGGTTCAGTTGGTGCGCCATGCGCGCGCTCATAACCGAAACAGTGGCGCGGAGCAAGGATTAGCGCGCGCGCTGGGCGTGGTGGCCTTCGGCCTTGGCGTGTACGGCGCGGGTCAGCTCGGCGATTTTCTCGCGATCGGCAGTGATTTCACGGCCAAGCCCGTCGATTTTCTTGGCCACCGATTCGCGGTAGTTTTGAATGTCATCGGCTTCTTTAAAGCCATGAATCAGCCCGCCGATGGAAAGCACACCAATGACCGCGGCGCTAATGCCGGTAATTTTGTCGAATTTCAGGGCAGTCGGGTCTTTGGTCGCGATTTTATGGCCTTGTTTCAATGCCAGCGCGCCGAGTGTGCCGATCAATCCGTAATTACCCACCGCACCGACCACGGTGCTAAACCGCGTTTGGCCGCCGGGCGGCAGGTCGTCGAGCAGGGTGGTTTTATCGTCTGTTGTCGTGTCCATTCCCCAACGCTAGCACAGCTTTGTGACAGGTTGATGACAATGCGGGTTTTTTGCGCCATAACCCCCGCCATGTTGGAAACACCGAAAATCGCAGCGCTGATCGTGGCGGCTGGCACCGGCCAGCGCGTGGGCGGTGCCGTGGCGAAACAATACCAGCCCCTGCATGGGCAGCCGCTGCTGCGCCACAGCCTGCAGGCGCTGCTTGCGCACCCGGCGATTGGCCCGGTGCAGGTGGTGATTCACCCCGAGCACGCGGCGCGCTACGGCGAAGCCACGGCAGGGCTTTCCCTGTTGCCGCCGGTGATCGGCGGGGCCGAACGCGCGTTTTCGGTGCGGGCGGGGCTTGCGGCGCTCGCCGCCCACGCGCCCGAGCGGGTGTTGATCCACGACGCGGCGCGGCCGTTTCTTTCGGCAGTGTTGCTCGACCGTCTGCTCGCCGAAGGCGACGACGAAACCGCCGTGGTGCCTGCCCTGCCGGTGGTCGATACCGTGCGCCGCTACCGCGATGGCGGGTGGCAGGAAGTGCCGCGCGAAGGGTTGCTGCGCATCCAGACCCCGCAGCTTTTCCCTTATGCTGCCTTGGCGACGCTGCATGCACAATCCTCCGCCGCGTTGACGGACGATGCCGCGCTGTGGCTTGATGCGGGCCTTCCGTTGCGCTATGTCGAAGGGGAGGAGCGTTTACGCAAAATGACCACCGCCGCCGATTTCATCTGGGCCGAACAGCTGGCCCCGCGCCGCATCGTTACCGGCAGCGGGTTCGATGTGCATCGTTTGGTGCCCGCTGGTGATAAGCCCGGCCTGCGTATGGGCGGCATCGACATTCCCCACAGCCATGCCTTGCTCGGCCATTCCGATGCGGATGTGGCGCTCCACGCCATTACCGATGCGTTGCTTGGCGCGCTTGGCGCGGGCGATATCGGCGCGCATTTCCCGCCCAGCGACGCGCGCTGGAAGGGCGCGGATTCGGAAACCTTCGTGCGCGAAGCCATGCGGCTGCTGCAATCGCGCGCCGGGCAGTTGCAGCATGTGGACCTCACCATTCTCTGCGAAGCCCCCAAAATCGGCCCGCACCGCGAGGCGATGCGCACCCGCATTGCCGCCATGCTGGGGGTCGGCACCGACTTTATCAGCGTGAAAGCCACGACCACCGAGGGGCTCGGCTTCACCGGCCGCGGCGAAGGGATCGCGGCGCAAGCAACCGCCACGGTGAGCCTGCCATGCTAGCGCTCGCCACCATGTTCGGCATTGGCCGCGCGCGCATGGCGCCCGGCACGTTCGGTTCGCTGGCCGCGGCGCTGCTGGCCTATCCGCTGCTGCAATGGCCGCATGGCTGGGCCGTCATGGCGCTTGGCATCCTCATCATCACCGCGCTGGGCAGCATCGCCGCGCAGGCTTACATGGAAGCGCATCGCATTCCCGAGGAAGCCGTGCTGCACGATCCCTCCGCCATCGTGGTCGATGAATGGGCGGGTCAGTGGCTCACCTTCACCACCTGGCACGCATGGATGTTTTTCATGGCGGTCGACGGTGATGCCGGGGCCGAATTGCTGGGCGAGATGGCGGGCGATCCGCTGCATCTGTTCTTCGGGTTCGTGCTGTTTCGCTTTTTCGATATTCTGAAGCCCTGGCCCATCCGCTGGGCGGATCGGAAAATCAAAGGCGGCTTCGGTGTGCTGCTCGATGATCTGCTGGCGGGGATTGCGGCCGGCACGGTGCTCTACGGCATTTATTTCTTCGGCCCACTGCTTTCCGGGCAGATGCTGGAATCCTCGGTATGAGCCTGTTCCCCGCGGCGCTGATGGAAAAGGCCGCCGCCATCCTTGTGGCCTGCACGGCACGCGGCCTGAAGGTGGCTACGGTCGAATCCTGCACGGGAGGGTTGCTTGCGTCGGTCCTCACTGAATTGCCCGGTAGCTCGGCTATGTTTACCCACGGTTTCGTGACGTATGCCAACGCCGCCAAAGCGCAGATGGTGGGGGTATCCATGGCGTTGATCGAACAGCATGGCGCGGTGTCGGAACCGGTCGCGCGCGCCATGGCCGAGGGCGGCCTGAGCGCCTCGGGTGCGGATATTGCCATTGCCATTACCGGCGTGGCCGGGCCGGGCGGCGGCAGCGCCGAAAAACCCGTTGGCACGGTGCATTTCACCTGTGCCATGCGCGGCGGGGCAACGATGCATGCCCACCTTATTTTCGATGGCGACCGAAGCGCCATTCGCCTCGCGGCAGCGGAGCATGCGCTCGGGATGATGGTGGCGGCCCTTACATCATAATGTCACAAAAGGTTCATACAAATACGTGACGTATCGTTTATGCTGCACGCATGATGAATGAACAAACCACATCCGAAACCAAACAAGGCTTCCTCACCTATCTCGGTAGTTTCTTTACTGGCTGGGCGACGAAAGACTTGATTGAGAATGAGATTCGTGCCCGTGCGAACTTTCCCAAGCTTGCGCCGATGACGCTGAAAGACGCATTTTCGCTTGAGAATCTAAAATTGGCGAAAAAAGAATTGGGCGGTAGCGCGATCTGGAAAGATCTGGGTAAAGAAGCCGCCATTGAAGCGGGCTCGATTGTTCCCGGTGCGCTAGTCGGATATGTGCTGCTAAAGCCGGTCGTCAGGCATTTTGCTTCGGCCCAACCGGATCCCGTGATCCGTGAAAGCATGAACGAAGGCAAAATGCAGGCAGAGCCGTTAGCCGCACTCCAAAAATAACTACTTCTTGTTTTTATCGCGGAAGGCTTTGGCCCAATCGGCCTTCTGTTCCTGCCGTGAGCGGGCGAGGGCGAGGGCATCCGCCTCGATATCCTGCGTAATCACCGAGCCTGCCGCGACCATGGCGCCATCGCCGATACGCACGGGGGCGACCAGCGCCGAATTGCTGCCCACAAACACGTCGCGCCCGATTTCGGTCCGGTATTTGTTGTAGCCATCGTAGTTGCAGGTGATGGTGCCGGCGCCGATATTGGCATCTTCGCCCACCGTCGCATCACCAATGTAGCTGAGGTGCGAAATTTTTGCACCGGCTTGGATGTCGGATTTCTTGATTTCCACGAAATTACCGATCTTCACCTCGGCACCGATATTGCTGCCGGGGCGCAACCGCGCGAACGGGCCGATAATCGCCTGCTCGCCAATCACTGTGCCTTCGATATGGCTGAACGCCTTGATATGCGCGCCGCTGCCGATGACCACGCCGGGCCCGAAAAATACGTGGGGTTCCACCAGCACATCGGGCGCGATGTCGGTGTCGGCGCTGAAATACACGCTCGCGGGGTCGAGCAGTGTCACCCCGGCCAGCATGTGTTTTTCGCGCGCGCGCTGCTGGAAAATCGCCTCCGCCTGCGCCAGCTCCACGCGGCTGTTCACGCCCAGCACTTCGTCTTCCGCCGCTTCGACCACCACGGCGCGATCGCCCGCGGCAACGGCCAGCGCCACCACATCGGTGAGGTAGTATTCGCCTTTGGCGTTTGCGTTGGTGATCTTCTCCAGAAGCCCCCACGCCACGTCGCCGCGCAGCGCAATCACGCCCGAATTGCACAGGGGTATGGCGAGCTCTTGCGGGCTTGCTTCCTTGGCTTCCACGATGCGCGCGAGCACGCCATCTTCCACCACGAGGCGGCCATAGGCCCCCGCATCAGCCGGGGTGAAGCCCAGTACCGCCACGGCGTTACGGGGATTCTCGCTCAGCGCGGCGGAGAGGTTTTCAATGGTGGCCGCCGTGACCAGCGGCGTGTCGCCATACAAAACGATCAGGTTGCCATCGAACCCGGCAAGGGCTTCGCGCGCGCTGCGCACGGCGTGGCCGGTGCCGAGGGCTTCGTGCTGCACGGCGGTGCGTGCATCCGCCGCCACGGTCTGCACCGCGCGGCTCACCGCGTCCATGCCCGGCGCAACGACGACGCAAAGCGGCGCAAGCCCGGCGGCCACTGCCTGCTGCGCGGCATGCACCACCATGGGCTGCGCGGCGATGCAATGCATCACCTTCGGCAGGGCGGATTTCATGCGCGTGCCCTTGCCGGCGGCGAGGATGATGGCAGCGGTGGGGATGGCGGTTTTATGCTTGGTCATGGGCGGCAACCTGCTATGCTGGCGGCCATTCGTCAAGGAGATCCGATGTCGCCCGCTTTTATCCTGCTGCCCTATCTTTTCTGCATGGTTCTGAGTGTGGCGGTGTTTGTGCTGTGGCGCAAATGGAACGCGGCGCAGGCGCTGGACGCCGCCCACCAGCTGGCCGAAGCCCGCGCCCAGCAATTGCTGGAAGAGAATGGCCGCCTGAAAGACGAAGCGCTGGCCGAGCGCAGCGCGCGCGAAGCGGTGCAGCGCCAACTGGCCGAAAGCGAAAAGCGCGAGGCGCTGGCCGAACAGAAAGTTGCTACCACCGAGCTGCGCCTGCGCGAGTTCGACGAAGCAAAGAAACAGTTCGAGCAATACGCCAAATCAGCGGCGCTCAGCACCGCCAACGAGCTTTCCAACAAGCTGCTTTCCGACCACCAGCGCGCCCGCGAGGAAACGCACAAACAGTTCGAGCAATTCACCAAACTGGCGACCGAACAGCTCACCCAGAAACAGGCCGAGCTGGCGCAAACGCTGGGCAAAGTGCAAGGGCAGGTCGATGCCTCGACCAGCCAGCTCTCGGTGCTGGTGCGCGCCATGCAAAACCCCATCGGTGCCGGGGCCGAGGGCGAGGTGGTGATGAACAACATCCTCCAGCAGCATGGGTTCACGCCGGGGGTGGATTACGAGCTGCAAGTGCATCTCGCCGCCGAGGAAGGCAATCTGCGCCCGGATTGCGTGATCTACCTGCCGCACCAGCACGCCGTGATTGTCGATGCGAAAGCGAGCCAGCATGTGTTCGCCCTGTTCCGCAGCGAAGGCACGCCGGAATTCGACGCGGCGTTTCGCGACATCCAGTCCACCATGCGCCAGCACGCCAAGGCGCTCTCCAGCAAGGCCTATCAGGATAACCTGCGCAAACTGAAAAACCGCCACGACCAGCCCATCACCCGCACCACGCTGGTCATGTTCATTCCCAACGACGAGGTGGTGACGCGCCTGAACCACAAAGACCCGAACCTGATGCAGTTCCTGCGCGAGCATGAAATCGTGCTGGCCGGGCCGACCACGCTGTCGGGCATTTTCGTGACCGCCCGCGCGCTGATACGCGAGGCGCGGCAGGTCGATGCACAAGCCGAAATCGTCGCCCTCACCAGCGAGCTGATGGGTGATTTCATTACCTCGCTCGGCTATGCGGATGATGTGATGAAAGCCATCGCCAGCAGCGCGAAATCCTACGACAAATTCGGCGGTTCACTGCGCAACGCGCTGGCAAAAATGCGCAAACTGGCGGGCAAAGGGGTGTTGCCGGCAAAGAACAAGCAAATCCCCGCCGGCCTCGCGCGCTACAGCATTCACAAGGAAGACGATGTGTTGAACCTGGAAGCCGACGAAGCGGCGACGGTACTGAGCATTAAAGGCGACGTGGCTTAGCGTTGTGGTTCGTCGGTATTGCGCTTTTGCCGCCAGGCGCGATCCATTTCTTCCTGAAGATGGGAACGATCCGGTCGGGGAATGCTGCGAACGGGCTCCCCTTCGTTGCGCGATTCGCCTTGTATGCCTTGTTCGCCTTCCAGCCCCTGCAGCCGCGCTTCGGCCCGAACGCGGCCAGCTTCTCGCCGCCGTTCGCGATCCGAAAAAGGCTGCTCCCCGTCGCTGGCCGCGTTTAGTTGCGCGCGTGGGCGACGGCGCTGTTTTCCAACGCGGGCCTGTTCCTGGTTTGGGCGATCTTCCATGCCCTTAGGATAACACGCCGCGTATTAATAACCAGTAAAGGAAAAATGGCGTTGTATGTTAATAGCTTACGCGCGCGCTGAGTGCCGCACCAAGCGTGCCGTCATCGAGGTAATCCAGCTCGCCGCCCATGGGAATGCCCTGCGCGAGGCGGGTGATTTTGACCGGCAGGCCGGTCAGGCGTTCGGCCACGTAATGGGCGGTGGTTTGCCCGGCCATGGTGGCCGAAAGCGCGAGGATCAGCTCCTGCACTTCGCCCGCCTGCACACGCGCTATCAGCGGCTCGATGCGCAAGCTATCGGGCCCGCGCTGGTCGATGGCGCTGAGCGTGCCGCCCAGCACATGGTAGCGCCCGCGAAACACCCGCGCGCGTTCCATCGCCCACACATCGGCCACGTCTTCGACCACGCAGAGCGCGCTCGCGTCGCGCGTCGCGTCGGTACAGGTCGCGCAGGGGTCGTGATCGTCGAGCGCGCCGCAGATGGAACAGGTTTTGACATCCTGCAGCGCCATGGTCAGCGCGGAGACGAGATGGGGAATGCGCTGGTCTTTCTGGCGCAGCAAATGCAGGGCGAGCCGCCGCGCTGAACGCGGGCCAACCCCCGGCAGGCGGGCCAGTTCGGCAATCAGGCGGTCAATGGCGTTGGTGGGCACCTGAAACCTAGAACGGCAGCTTCAGGCCGCCGGGCAGGTTCAGCCCGCCGGTCACGGAACCCATGGCATCGGCCACCATGTCGTCCATTTTCTGTTTGGCGTCGGCGTGGGCGGCGGTGATGAGGTCTTCCAGCATTTCGCGATCATCCATCGCGGCCTGGTCGATGGCGATTTTCGTGAGCGCGCCTTTGCCGGTGAGGGTGAGCTTCACCGCGCCGCTGCCTGCCTGGCCTTCCACTTCGCGGGTTTCAAGGTCGGCCTGCACGTTGGCGAGGCGGTTTTGCACTTCCTGTGCCTGTTTCAGCATTTTCTGGATATTCATGGGGTACTCCTATTTTTTGTTCGGCACGAAGGCGATCACTTTGGTGCCGGGGAAGGCTTCCATCACCGCCTGCACTTTTGGGTGGGCGACGGCGTATTCCTGCGCTTTGGCGGCGGCGGCGGCGCGGATCTCGCGCATGCTCGGCTCGCCCGGTTCGTTGACGAAGGCAACGTGCCAGCGCGTGCCGGTCCATTCGTTCAGGCGGCGCTGCAGGCGGGCGGGCACGTCGGGCGCGAGGTGGGTGGCGGGGTTCAGCTCGACCTTGCCGGGCGCAAAACGCACCAGCCGTACATCGTTCACCAGATGCGCCGCGAGGATCATTTCGCGCTGCTGCTCGAACAGCTCAACCATTTGGGCGAAGCTATGCAGCTCGACCGCTGGCTGTGCCTCGATCTTCGGGGCGGTGGCGGCCTGCATGAGTGTGCCGCTGGCGGAAGGGGCGGCCACGGTGCTGGCGCTGCCTACGGCGCTGGGCAGGGCATGCACGGAGGCAGGCGCGGCATTCGCGCTGCGGCCTGCACCGCCGCCGGGCGGGGTAGCAGGTGGCAGGCTGCCGCCGCTTTGCAGCACCCGCACCAGCTCCGCCGGGGCGGGCAGGTTCGAGGCATAGCCCAGCCGCACCAGCACCATTTCCAGCGTGGCTTTGCTGTTGGTGGCGTGGCGCATTTCTTCCTGACCGCGGCTCAGAATCTGCCAGGCGCGGGTGAGGGCGGGGACGCTTAGTGACTTGGCCATTTCCTCGGCCAGTGCCTGTTCGGCGGGCGAATAATGCAAATTGGCCTTGAGCGCCGGGGCGGCGACGATGCGCGTCAGGTAATGGGTGATTTCCAGCAGGTCGGAAAGCAGCATGGAGGCATCGGCCCCTTGCGCGTGCAGTTGCTGCGCACCGGCGAGGGCGGCTT
Organism: Rickettsiales bacterium; assembly: GCA_044341105.1. Classification (GTDB taxonomy): domain Bacteria; phylum Pseudomonadota; class Alphaproteobacteria; order Rickettsiales; family UBA3002; genus QFOX01. The sequence goes on from JBIISI010000016.1 coordinate 14,991, forward strand.
CGGCCTGCCCATTGAACAATTGCCCAAGCAGGGTGAAAAGCTGCGATTTATCGGCCAGCCCCAGCATATCGCGCACCGAATCGGCGGTGATGGCGACATTGCCCGACGCGTCGGTATGCATGGCGATGGCCTGGTCGAGCAGTGACAGGGAATCGCGCACCGACCCTTCGGCAGCGGCGGCGATGAGTGTCGCGCATTCCATTGGCAGCGCGATATTCTCTTTGTTTGCCACGCTCACCAGATGCTGGGCCAGCTCGTCCATCTCCACGCGCTTGAGATCGAATTTCTGGCAGCGCGAAATGATGGTGACGGGGATTTTGCGAAGCTCCGTCGTCGCGAAAATGAATTTCACGTGCGGCGGGGGTTCCTCCAGCGTTTTCAGCAACGCGTTGAACGCGTTTTTGCTGAGCATGTGCACTTCGTCGATGATGTAGACTTTGTAGCGGGCGGATACCGGCGCGTATTGCACCGAATCGATGATTTCGCGTACGTCGTCGACACCGGTGCGGCTTGCCGCATCCATTTCGATCACGTCGACATGCCGGTCTTCGGCAATGGCGATGCAGTTGGGGCACACGCCGCAGGGCTGGGTGGTCGGTTCGCCGTTACCGTCGGGCCCGATGCAGTTGAGGCCGCGCGCGATGATGCGCGCGGTGGTGGTTTTGCCGATGCCGCGAATGCCGGTGAGCACCCATGCATGCGCAATGCGACCGCTGGCGAACGCGTTGGTGAGGGTGCGCACCAGCACCTCCTGGCCGATGAGGTCGGCGAAGGTTTGCGGGCGGTATTTTCGGGCTAAAACGCGGTACATGGCGGCAATCTAATGCGCGCGGTGGGGTAAGTCGAGGGCTGTGTGCAAGTTATTAACGCCAGACCTTTGCGCTTGGTGGCGCCTTGTCGGCCCCGATCAGGCTGCACAGCCATTGCCCGGCGATGCGATCAGGCAGATCGACCATGGCTGCCACGAGGTAGGGCGCGATGATCGTCTCGGCGCTGGTGTGCAGCACAGGCGCTTGCGCGCGATTTGTCGTGGCGTGTGCATTCGTGGCATGCACCGCAAAATGCCCGTCGATGGGTGTGCCAGCTTCCTGCACCTGCGGGCGGATGGCGATGATTTTTGTCGCCGGATGGGCCTGCTTGAACCGCGCGAGGGCTGTGTGGAATTGCGGGGTTTCCTTAACCCCTTCGGGGATTACCAATGCATCGAGCTGTTCTTTGTCGCGCACGAAACGGTTGCGCAGCGCGATTTTGTGCTCCACGCATTCCAGCCAGTATTCAAAATGCTCGGTGCCGGTGAAGTGGCCGGGATTGGTGGCAAAGAATTTGTCTTTGAAATGGTAGAAGCGAATGCCGGTCTGGCTATCGAGCGGCGTGGGGTTGCGGCTGCCGATGCGGTCGAGATAACTGCAGCTGTCATAGGGATCGCCCCGGCCATCGGCGGCGCGGTGCGGGCTTTCCAGCAATTGTTGCCGGTCGAGGAATTCCTCGGCGCTGCCGCGGCAGCCATAAACGATCACGTGCTTCATGGGCGGCACTATAGCGTCCGCGCGGGGGCGATGTATGACAATTGCATGAAAAAGGTGGCTGGCGGACGACCCGGGGCGGAATCTGGTACGGTTGCTGCCTTTCGGCCCTGGCCGGGTTAGCAGGCACCCCGTCCGCCGCCAGCCGATGGGGTATGTAGGGAAAATTGCCCGCCGGGGCAAGATGAAAGCGTCGTGATGTCGATATCCAGCTGGCGTTGCACGGCACTGGCCAGTTTGTCGCAGGCGCGGGGGGCATGTTCGCGATAGCTTTCAAGCAGCGCCGGGTCCCGCGCCAGTTGCTGCAGGGCTTCGGTGGCTTTAATGCGCAAGGCCCGCTCACCCTGCGCGAAGAAGTGAAACCCACCCGGCGGCGTGTCGTCGAGCCGGTAGCACACCACCGGTACATCCAGCCCGCGCTGCAGGTTACCCAGTCCTGCCAGCGCCATGCACAGGCGGGAAACGGGGGCAAGCCATGCCGGGCTGGCGGGCGTTGCCGTGTCGGGAAAGATAATCGCCCGGATATGGCGGCGATGCGCGGCGACCAGAATTTCGTTGTTCGGCATGGTCTGCGCCGTGCGGAACACGTCGCTGCCTGTCTGCTGCGTTGCCGTGGCGAGATCTTCGGTGGGCAGTTGGTCGATATGGCGGCCCACCGCATCGAGCTGCTGTTCGGTGAAGGCTGCCATCGCAGAGGCTTCCATGCCTTTGATGGTCTGGCCGCGCCGGGGCGCATAAAGCGCATCAAGTGCCGCGATGCCAGTTGGCACATGCAACTTGCTGTTTTTGAATTTGGGGTTCATGCCGCTATCAAGATTCGCCCAGCTGGCGCGCGCGATTTTGGCGGATTCCGCCGCGGTCTGGCCAAGGTCAATCAGGTAACCCATGGCCATGCTGTTATCGACGGGCAGGCCATAGGGCACCATGTTGCGGCTGCCGGCGCTGCTAGGCATGAGTGACATCGACAGCAAGGGCATGGTGCCACGTTGCAGGCGTGGGGTAATTTGTTCGGGCGCAATCAGCGAAAGCCAGTTCAGGGAGTAGGAGGGGTTATCGCAGTCCAGCGATTGCTCCCACATATGCACGGCCAGCCGATGCCCGTCGCGCAGGGCGTTCAGGTCGTCGATCACGCGCGCATGGCCGTGAACCCGGCTGGTGGGCATATCCATACCTTGTCATAACAGATTCGGGCGATGCTGGCAGCTGCGGTGAGAAAACTTCATCATCCTGTCATATTCAGGGGGTTTTTCGTGCGACTGATGGTGTGTTGATCTTTTTAGCCAGTGCTTCGCATGGCGCGTTGTGCCGCGGCTGGCTAGGTTGCTGGTGTGGCCGCAACGGCCCATAACCAAAGGAGATAACCATGTCGATCAAAGGCAATTTTAAAGAAGCTAAAGGCTACATCAAGGAAGAACTCGGCGAAATGCGCGGCGATAAAAAACAAGCGGTTGAAGGCCGCGCCGAACGCAATGTCGGCCGCATGATGGACGGCCAGGCACCGAAAGTGACGCCCGTTGGCGGCACGAAATAAGCGCTGAATACGCCTGTATCCCCTAGTACAGGATTGCAACAGCCCGGAGAAATCCGGGCTGTTTGTGCTTGTGGCGCTTGAGTAGGGTGGGGCGAATTGGTAAAAATTGCCCAGCAGACCCGCAAAGGGCATCCAACCAGTGCATCGGCGCACCGTTTTTCTGCCGCCCACGCGGGCGGCTGTTCGTGTTGAGGATTCTATGGTCGCCAAACTGATTTCCACGCTTGCCATGCCGCCCTTCATTCGCCGTCGCAAAGACGAGCTGATGGCGGTCGGCTTTGTGCTGGCGGGGGTTGCGCTGGCCGCCGCCCTTATCACTTACAACCCGGCGGATGCCTCGCTCAACGCCACGGGCGATGCGGTGGCCGTGCGCAACGCACTGGGTAGTTCGGGCGCGGTGCTGGCCGATTTGCTGAAACAAACCGTGGGCTGGATGTCGGCGTTCATCGTGCTGGCGCTGTTTGGCTGGGCATGGCGACTGATTTTGAAAGACGAAACCGTGCATGTGGCATGGCGTGTGATTGCGCTGCTGTTCGCGCTGGTGGGCGGTTCCACCCTGTTTGCATTGCTGGCGGCCAGCACGGGGGCGCCGTGGCTGCGCGCCGCCAGCGGGGCGATTGGCATTGTCACCGGCAATGCGCTGGTGCCGCAGATTGGCGTGGCCGGGGTGGCCATCCTCATGGCGGTGGTGACGCTGGCTTCGGTGCCGTTCGCGCTCGGCCTGCGCATGCATGAATGGGTGGCGATTTCGGTGGTGCTGCAACGCGCTGGTGTAGGGGCGTTCGGTGCAGCGCGCAACGTGGCCGCATGGCTGCGGGGCCGCCGCGACGACGAGGAATACGACCACGAAGAGGAAGAAGACCTGCTCGACGAGGAAGAGGAATACGACGATGAAGACGAGGACGAAGACGCGCAGGCCGGGCCGCGCATTGAGGCTACGCCGAAAAAGCGCGTAGAGGCCAAGAAGGCAAAAAAAGCGAACGACCAGGGTGCGCTCGATCTGCGTGAGCGCAGCGGCAGCTACACCATGCCCAGCCTGAATTTGATGCAAAAAACCACGACAAAATCCATCAAGCAGCTTTCCGAAAGCGCGTTGGAGCAGAACGCTCGCCTGCTGGAATCGGTGCTGGAGGATTTCGGCGTGAAAGGCGAGATCACCCGCGTGCGCCCCGGCCCCGTGGTCACGCTGTACGAATTCGCGCCCGCGCCGGGCATCAAGTCCAGCCGCGTGATTGGCTTGGCCGACGACATCGCCCGCTCGATGAGCGCCATCTCGGCGCGTATTTCGGTGATTCCGGGGCAGAATGCGCTCGGTATCGAACTGCCGAACGCGCAACGTGAAACCGTGTATATGCGCGAGCTGCTGGAAGACGAAACCTACATCAACACGCAGGCCAGCCTGCCGCTGGTGCTGGGTAAGGATATCTCCGGCGAAGCCATCATCGCCGACCTCGCGCGCATGCCGCACGTGCTGGTGGCGGGTACTACGGGCTCGGGCAAATCGGTCGCCATCAACACCATGATCGCCTCGCTGATTTACCACCTCACGCCCGAGGAATGTAAGTTCATCATGATCGACCCGAAAATGCTTGAATTGTCGGTCTACGATAACATTCCGCATCTGCTGTCGCCGGTGGTGACCGAGCCCGGTAAGGCCGTCGTCGCCCTGAAATGGGCGGTGAAGGAGATGGAGCAGCGCTACCGCCTGATGAGCAATCTCGGCGTACGCAACATCGACAATTACAATAAACGACTCGCTGAAGCAGTCAAAAATAACGAAACCCTGACGCGGAGCGTCCAGACCGGGTTCGATCCCGAAACGGGCAAGCCGATCATGGAAAAACAGCCGCTCGACATGAACTCGCTGCCATTCATCGTGGTGATCGTCGACGAGATGGCCGATCTCATGCTGGTAGCGGGCAAGGATATCGAATCGAGCATCCAACGTCTCGCGCAGATGGCGCGTGCGGCGGGCATCCATATCATCATGGCCACGCAGCGCCCATCGGTCGATGTGATTACCGGCGTGATCAAAGCCAACTTCCCGACCCGCATTTCCTTCCAGGTGACGAGCAAAATCGACTCGCGCACCATTCTGGGCGAGCAGGGGGCCGAGCAATTGCTGGGGCAGGGCGACATGCTCTACATGGCGGGCGGCGGGCGCATCACGCGCGTGCATGGCCCGTTCATTTCCGACAAGGAAGTGGAGAATATCGTAGGCTACCTGAAAACGCAGGGCGAGCCGCACTACGATGCCGCCGTGACCTTCGACGAAGAAGCCGAAGGTGAAAACGGCGAGCTGTTCGACGAAGACGAAACCGAAGCCGATAAAGAACTCTATCGCCAGGCGGTGGATATTGTGGTGCGCGACCAGAAGGCCAGCACCAGCTATGTGCAGCGCAAGCTGAAAATCGGCTATAACCGTGCGGCGCGGATTATCGAGAAAATGGAACAGGAAGGCATTGTGGGTGCACCCAACCATGTCGGCAAACGCGAAGTATTGGAGCGCTAGATGCGGTACCCGATTTTACTGATCATGTTTACCCTGCTGGCGCTTATCGCCATGCCGTTGAAAGAGCGCGACCGCGATAAGCGCGCGGCGGTGGTAACCTATCTGCTCTCGAAGCCGCAGCAGGAAGCCAGCCTGCGCTGGGTCGATGGCAGGGTAGAAGCGCTTCGCGCCATGCCCCCGTTGCAACAGGTGCTGGCGATGACGACCGCCACCATCCTCATCGTCTGCGTGGCGGTGGTGGTGTCGTACCTCATCAACAGCATCGCCATGATTCTGGGGTTGGGTGTGGCGTTGCTGGCGGTGGTGCCGCTCGCGTTGCTGGCGCTGCTTGGCTTTAAAAGGGCGCGCGCGGCGCTCACGCAGCACCTGAAAAACCACCCCGAATTCGGCCCGCTGCATAGCAGGCTCAGCACACGGCTGTGGCAGAAGCGTTTTAACCGCGCCGCCCGCGAGCATGGGTTCGCCCGCGAATTCTAGCGGTACTGTCACGAAACTGTCATTTGCCTTCGTGCCCCACGATCGTTACTGCCGCGGCCATGAGACATAGCAATCAATGGCAGAAATTGCTGGGTGCCCGCAATGCGAAGATCCGGCTGCAAGAGCAACTGGTGAAAGAGGGGCTGCCGGTCGACCACCCGCGCGTGGCCGCGGCAGAGCTTGGCTATTCCCGCGTGGCCGCCGATTTTCAGGCCCACGACGCGCAGCAACGCAATCCCCATGCCGATGCGCTGGAGCACCAGCGCACCCGTTTGCTCGCCCAGCGGATGAGTTCGCGCGAATAAGCTTTTCGCATTGGCGGCGCGCAGGGGATGCGCTAAAGCATCGCGTATAAGAGGAGTGATGATGCGCCGTTTTCTCATGTTTGCCTGCCTGCTGCCGAGCCTTGCCATGGCTGCGGAAACCCTGCCATGGGCCGCCAAGGAAAAAGACATCACCCGGGTTGAGGATTACCTCACCAACCTCACCACCATCGTTGCCGATTTCACTCAGGTCGATGGCAATGGCAATCTCTCGGAAGGCAAGTTTTACCTGAAACGTCCCGGCAAAATGCGCTGGCAATACAAACCGCCCACGCCCATCCTGCTGGTGAGCGACGGCAAGGCCCTGACCTATTACGACGCCGAGCTCGACCAGGTGAACTATATTCCGGTCGACGATACGCTGGCCGGGTTTCTCACCGCGCCGAACATCAAACTCAGCGGCAAGGCGACGACGCTGGTGGAATTCACCAACGCCGATAAGATGATCCGCGCGCAGGTGGTGCAGGCCGACAAGCCCGGCGATGGCAGCCTGACGCTGGAATTCAGCGACGAACCGCTGCAGTTGCGGCAAATGGTGGTGGCCGATGCGTCGGGCCAGCGTACCACCATCCAGCTGCAAAACGCCGAATACGGCAAAACCCTGCCGGATAAGCTGTTCGTTTTCGAAGACCCGCGCGGTATTCAGGCGCGCCGCCGCCACTAGGCTTCATGACAGTTCTGTGACGGTTTTGCGGTGCGATTTCACGCAACTGTCACACACGCGCACCGGTATCTTTGCTAGGGTGATCCTATACGGAGAAACACCCATGCAACTGCAAACGCAAAGCCCGCAACTGGAAGAAATGATGATGGCAATGGTTGGCCTTGAAACGATGGCCTATATCAAGCCCATCATCCTCGGAGAGCTGACGCATTACGCCGTCTTTGCTGCCGACGGCACCCAGCTCGCCTTGTTCGATAACCATGAAACCGCCTACTACAACGCCGTGAAGCACAACCTGCAACCGGCCAGCCTGCACTAAGCAATCGCCTGCCTTGTTGGCAAACCACGTCACGTACACCGCCTCTTAAGAGCTACGACGATGACGCTTCTTTTCATGACCGCCCTGCTGGGCTTTCTCTGGCTGTCGATGATGGCCTATTATATTCATAGCACCGTGCTGAAGCCGGTGCGCACGGGCAAGAAATAGCCCATGGATATTCCCACCTACGACACCATGAATGTGCAAGACCGCCAGCGCATCGACGCGCGGATTTTCGTTGGCGAAATTGACCGCCTGATCGGCAATATCACGTACCAGCCCCATGATCCGCGCCATGCATTCTGCACCAGGGTGACATTGGAGGATAGGGTAGAGTACTTACGTGAAGTCTATGCACACGATCTGAAAAGCGGCAAGAATCTCTACCGATGGGATAATGCGCGATTTGATACGATCAAATTAAAACGCGCCTACGCCTTCTATGACAACATGCATCGTTCAGGAAAGATCGACGGGCCGATGGAAGCGCTGGTCGACCAGTTGGATGTGCCCTACCACGCCCCGGCGCCGGTGATTCACCGTTAGGCCGCCAGCTCGATCATCACCGGCACATGGTCGGAGGGGCCGTCGAAGCCGCGCGCATCGCGGGCGATGAGGCCGGATTTCAGCTCGCTTTTCAGCGATGGCGACAGCCAGATATGGTCGAGCCTGCGCCCACGATCGCTCGCTGCCCAGTCGCGGTTGCGGTAGCTCCACCAGCTATAGAGTTTCTGGTCGTCAGGGGTGAAGGCGCGTAGCGCGTCGAACCAATCGCCCTGCTGCTGCGCCTGCGTAAATTTTTCACGCTCGATGGGGGTGTGGCTCACCACGTTGCGCAGCTGGCGGCTCGACCACACATCGTGCTCGAGCGGGGCGATGTTGAAATCGCCCACGGCGATGGTTTTTCCCTTGGCCGTGCGGTCGTCCACCGCCCAGTCGCGCATGGCATCGACGAAGCGCAATTTCTCGTCGAATTTCGGATTCAATTCGGTATCGGGGATATCGCCACCCGCAGGCACATAGAAGTTGTGCACACGAATGCCGCCCGGCAGCTCGGCGGCGATGTGGCGCTTGTGGCCGTTGCCGATCATGTCGTAGGCCGCGATGCGCTGGATGGGGAATTTGGCGAGGATCGCCACGCCGTTATAGCTTTTCTCGCCGGTGAACACGCAATGCGCATAGCCAAGCCGCTGCACGATTTCGTGCGGGAAAAGGCTGTCTTCCACCTTGGTTTCCTGAAGGCAGAGCACATCTGGCTGGTGCAGGGTGAGGAAGCGCGCGATCAGCGGTTCGCGGATGCGCAGCGAGTTGATGTTCCAGGTGGCGATTTTCATGCCCGCCAGTTAGGCCGATCAGCGCTGGAAATCAAGTCCCTCGCGCACGCGGCGCGTGCCAGCGCGCAACCCGAAGACCAGCATGGAAAGCGGCCATGCGAGGCTGGCCGCCAGCGCCAGCGCCAGCACCACCAGCCACCATTGCAGCGCGTTCAGCGCTAGCGCCGTGTCGCCATACCCATCCAGCAGCAGGCCGCCCAGCGCGGGCAGCAGCACCATGCCCAGCAGGTGCGCGGCATCGTCGATGTGCAGGCGGTGGGCGAGGCGCACACCGGCAATTACCAGCACACTGGCCACCACGCCCGCCACCACCGCCAGCACCGGGCTGAGCGGCGCGAGGAGGGCAAGCAAGGTGGCCGCCACCAGCCCTTCGCCCACGCGGCGCAGCGGGGCGGCGTGGTCATGGCGGCGCGCGAGGAGCAGGCTCGACCAGCCGCCGCTGAGCGCAGCGATGGCGAGCATTGGCGCATCGACCGATGGCAGGAAAAACAGGCCGCCAGCAAACAGGGCCGCCCCGGCCAGCAGGGCCAGTTCGGGCAGGTCACCTTCCGGCCCGCGTGTGGGGTGGTGGCGCGTCATTGCGCTGCCTGCCAGCCCGGCAAGGCTGGCGCTCGCCAGCACCACCTGCAACTGGCCGGGCAATGCATAGGCGAGCAGGAATTTCAGCGCCAGCGCATGACCAAGCACGATGGCCAGCGCACCCACAAGGCACGCCGCCACCAAACCGCTATGGCGCGCGCGGTCGAGCAGGGGGGCGGCCATGGCCTGCCCCGCCAGCAGCAAAAGCCACGAAGGAAAAACGCTGAGCGGCACAAGCAAACACAGCAGCCCACCCGCCATGGCGAGCGACAGCCCAAGCAGCAGCGCATGCTGCCGCGCGCGCGGCATGGCGCTGCTAACGGTGAGCATCACAAGACCCAGCAGCGAAATCGCGGGCGCAACAAGCGAGGATATTTCCATGCGCGCAGGCTAGCATTCCGTGCGGGCGCATGCTAGCACTAGGGGCATGAGCATGACCGCGCGCAGTGAAATTATCATCGCCGGTGGCGGATTGGTCGGCAACGCGCTGGCCATCGCCGCCGCGCAGGCGGGCATTGCGGTCACGGTGATCGACCCGTTGCCGCGCGCCCAGCAGCTCGACGCCGCGTTCGATGGCCGCACCTCGGCCATCGCGCAGGGCTCGGTGCGCATTCTGGAACATATTGGCGCGTGGCAGCATATCGCGCCGCAGGCCCAGCCCATTCACGACATCCGCGTGTGCGAGGGCGAGAAGCCCGGCTTCGTGCATTACAGCGATCGCGAGGTGGGGGAGCCGTTCGGCTATATCGTCGAAAACAATGTGCTTCGTCGCGGGCTGTACCTCGCGCTTGAGGCAACATCCGGCATCCAGACCCTCGCCGGCAAAGTGATCGGCTACGAGGCCGACGCCAACCGCGTGCGCGTCACGCTCGATTCGGGCGTGGTGCAGGAAGCGGCGCTGCTGGTGGCGGCCGATGGGCGCTTTTCCGGCCTGCGCGAGCAGGCGGGCATTGCCCACCGCAAAATCAGCTACGGCCAGTCGGCCATCGTGTGCGTGATCGAACACGCGTTGCCGCATCATGGCCTCGCGCTCGAGAAATTCTACCCGCCCGGCCCGTTCGCGCTGCTGCCGCTCGCCGACAAAGACGGCGTGCACCGCTCTGGCGTGGTGTGGACGGAATCGACCGACGATGCACCGCATTACAGCGCCCTTGCCGACAGCGAATTCACCGCTGAATTGCAGCGCCGCGTGGGCGCGCCCTACCAATGCGTGTGGGGCGCGGTGAAGCCGGTGGGCAAGCGTTTTTCCTACCCGCTGGTGCTGATGACGGCGGAACAGTTCATCGCCAACCGCTTCGTGCTGGTGGGCGACGCGGCGCACGGCATCCACCCCATCGCGGGGCAGGGTGTGAATCTCGGCTACCGCGACGTGGCGGTGCTGGCCGAATTATTCGCGGAGCAAAAAGCGCTGGGGCTTGATCTGGGCGCGCACACCATGCTGGCGCGCTACCAGCGCTGGCGGCGGTTCGATTCGATGAGCATGACCGCCAGCACGGATATTCTGAACCGCCTGTTCAGCAACAACGCGCCCGGCCTGTCGCTGGTGCGCCGCGCGGGGCTGGCAGCGGTCGAGCGCATGCCGCGCCTGAAGCAGGTCTTCATGCGCCATGCCATGGGGCTGATCGGCGATTTGCCGAAGCTCATGGAACCGCCGAGGGCGGCATGAGCGATACGGCGCGCGCTGAGGCGATCCTGAAAGCGCTGGTGGCGTTCGATACGGTGAGTAGCGGTTCCAACGAAGCGCTGATTGTGTGGATTGAAAACTACCTCGACGAGCATGGCGTGTGGCACGAGCGCGTGCAGGAACACCGCGAAGACGGCGTGAAAAAAACCTCGCTGCTCGCGCGCATCGGGCCGGATGTGCCGGGCGGCATCGTGCTCTCCGGCCATACCGATGTGGTGCCGGTGGAGGGCCAGCAATGGACGGGCGGGCAGGGCGCGCAAACCGCCTTCACCCTGCTCGAGCGCGACGGCAGGCTCTATGGCCGCGGCACGGCGGATATGAAAGGCTTCATCGCCCTCGCGCTGGCGCAGGTGCCAGCATTTGTGGATCTGCCGCTTAAACGCCCGGTCTGGTTCGCCTTCTCGCACGATGAGGAAATCGGCTGCAAATGCGCCGAGCCGATGAGCCGCGAATTTGTCGCGCGCGGCATTAACCCCGCACTGGTGCTGGTGGGCGAGCCGACCAGCATGCGGGTGGTCGATGAGCATAAAGGCATTGATTCGTTCGAGACGATCATCACCGGCAAGGCGGGCCATTCCAGCGCGCCGGAGGCGGGCATCAATGCCGGCTATATCATGGCCGAGCTGGCGCTCGCCTTGCGCGACCTCAATGACAGCCAGCCGCACGAAGAAAACAGCCGCTTTCCCACGCCGCACAGCACGGTGCATGTCGGCGTGTTTCAGGCGGGTAGCGCGCGCAATATCATTCCCGACCATGCCGCGCTTTATTGGGAAGTGCGGCCCCTGCCGGGGGCCGATGTGGAGCAGTTGCTTGCGCCGTTCCACACGAAGGTCGCGGCGCTCACCGCGCGCTATCCCGGTTGCCATATCACCACCACCCCGCTTGCGCATGTGCATGGGCTGAAACGCCGCGATGCGCAGGCGCCGCACCTTGCGCTGGCCACCTTCCTTGCGGGCAGCAACCAGCCAGCGCTTGCCGTGTCGTATGGCACCGAAGGCGGCGCGATGGGCAATGTGTTCCCCACCGTGATCTGCGGCCCCGGCGACATCGCACAGGCCCACCAGCCCGACGAATATATCAGCCGCGACCAGCTGGCCAAAGGCGTCGGCATGATGCAGCGCGTGGGCGAGGTGCTGGTGAAATAGGGATTGGATATTGGATATTGGACTTAGGATATTGGAGCTTAAGTCCTAAGTCCTAAGTCCTAAGTCCTAAGTCCTAAGTCCTAAGTCCTAATCCTTATCGCCCCTTGATGTCGTTCGTGGCTGGATTATATGCAGTCTGCAAAGGTATCGCCATGTTCAGTAAAATCACCCGTTCGATTAAAATCACCGCCACCCCGCACTTCCTCGACCAGCATTCCGAGCCCGAAGAAGACCATTACGTGTGGGCCTACACCATCCAGCTCGAAAACGATGGCGAAGAGACGGTACAACTGATGCGCCGCCACTGGAAAATCACCGATGCGCACGGGCTGACGCAGGAAGTGCGCGGCGAGGGCGTGATCGGCGAACAACCGGTGCTGAAGCCCGGCGAAGCCTACCGCTATACCAGCGGCACGGCGCTCGCCACCGCTTCGGGCATCATGAGCGGGGAGTATGAGATGAGCACCCCCTCGGGCCAGACATTCGATGCCGAAGTGCCTGCCTTCTCCCTCGACAGCCCTTATCAGGTGATGCGCCCCAACTAAGGAAAAATCCTCGGTGCCGTCATCAAACTGTCACACAGTTTTGGTAGAGTGCAGGGTGAGGTAGTAAAGCTATGGCCGACGCCAACGATTTCCTGCGTATGCAGCAGATGCAGCAACAGCTCGCATCCATGCAGACACCGCTCTCGCAGCAGCCCACGCGGTTGCTGGGGGTTTTCGGCGATGTGCAATTTACCAGCTTCAAAATGCCAAGCCCAAATATTTTTGATAAAAAGCTGCAATGGGGTCGTGGCCGCCAGCCCAGTAAGTTCATGAGCGAGTTAGGGTTTACTGCCGATGGTATTATGGATGGGTTGCGCAAATGCGCACAGGCAGGGCCGGTGGTTTCCTGCAGCCCGAATGATATTTTTGGCCATGGCCTTGACCGCATAGGCCCCAGCATTCACGAGCCTGTGCGCAGCTGATTTTTCCGCTGTGGATTATTATTTTATTTAAAAACAATAATTTATAGTTATGCGCCCAATGCATAACTCCCTTGTCGAATGAGCGCTACTCGGCGCACGGGATTCATCGCATAAGGCCCCCAAGAAGAAACAAAAGCGGCAAGTAAGCAACGGCTTCAGCAACGCTTTTTTGATGGGGAAGATGATGACACGTTACGCAACAATGACGCTTCTGGTGTTGGTCGCAATGGGCATGTCGGCCTGCGGCGGCATGGAAGGCAAGAAAGCCAGCCTCGGCACCATGCAGGTCAGTGCCGTCCACTGGGACGAAATGGCGGCGGCCAGCACGGCGGCGCACGTCAACAATAACGGCCTGATCATGATGCGCTAAGCACCGGGTTGCTGTCCTTCACCTTAAAGCCGCCGCCTGGCGGCTTTTTTATTGGGCGGAATAACGAGAGGGCGCGCGCGAGGTTGTTCGGCATTGTCGTGTGTCATTCCAAACAAAAAAGCCTCCCTTGTGAGGAGGCTTTTTTGTTTGGAATTGGAGCGGGCGAAGAGATTCGAACTCTCGACATTCACCTTGGCAAGGT
>JBIISI010000043.1:0-18100 GCA_044341105.1 Rickettsiales bacterium
TCACCAGTCCACCCAGGGCTCGCACCATCCGCAATGAAAAAGAAATTGCAAGCCCCTTCGTGCGAAAAAAATCGCCCGCGATTTCTGACAGAAATCAGCGCGTTGCGTGGGCGGCGAATTTCTCCAGCGTGGCTTTCAGGTTGGCGGCGGTTTTCTCGTCGGTGAAGCTACCGTGGGCATCGAATGCCTCGTGCGCTTTGGGCAGGCCAACCATGGTGGGGTGCACATGCATGCCCACGGCCTCGAACGGCACGCGGGTGTGCCACAGGCCGCGAACCGCACCCAGCGCCCCCGGCGATGCGCCCAGCAGCAACAGATGTTTGCCAGCTAGCGGCATGGGGCTCACACGCGAAATCCAGTCGAGCGTATTTTTCAGCACACCACTGATTCCGGCATTGTATTCCGGGGCGGAAATCACCAGCCCGTCGGCGGCGGCGATTTTTTCGGCAAGGGCTTTCGCGCTGGCGGGAACGCCTTCGCCTGCTTCGATATCGCCATCATAGATCGGCATCGCGTAGTCGCGCAGGTCGATGAACTCGCCTGCAATGCCGGCTTCAGCGGCCAGTTTTTGCGCCGCGCGCGCGTGTTTTTTGTTCAACGAATCGGTGCGCAGTGCGCCCGCGAAAAAAAGAAATGCCATAAAGTGCCTCCATAATTGCAATGCCTTCGTACTAGCATCCGAAGATGGATGCGATTATGCATAATTCGTCAACAGATTATCCAGTGGGGCGCGCATGGGGTTACGTTTTCGCAAAGGGGTGCGGCTATTGCCGGGCGTGCGGCTGAACATCACGAAGCATGGCATTAATAGTCTTAGCATCGGCGGCAAGGGCCTGACCTACAATATCGGGAAAAAAGGCACGCGCGGCACCATCGGCAAACCCGGTACCGGCCTGTCATACTCGCATTACAGCAACTACGAGGGCAAAGAGGTGCCCGAGCAGATCGACCGGGAAACCGGGGAGATTACGCCTGCACGGCGCGAGGGCGGGCTGCCATGGGGGCTGATTGCCCTCATCGCGCTCATCGTGCTGGGGGTTTACTTCTTCCGCGCGGGGGCGTAGAACGCGGCCATGCATACCGGTAAACTTGATCCTTCGCTGCTTTCCATCCTCGTCTGTCCCGTCACCAAAGGCGCACTGCGTTACGACGAGGACGCGCAGGAGCTTATCTCCGAGCGCGCAGGCCTTGCCTATCCCATTCGCGATGGCATCCCCATCATGCTGCCGGAAGAAGCGCGCAAGCTTTAATCCACCCACGCCGTCATTGCGAGCGTGAGCGAAGCAATCCAGAAGCTTCCGCATGCTGAGGGTTCGTCGCTACGCTCCTCGCAATGACGGGGTAAGGCGGGCGAGAAAACGGGGGGAAAACCCCAACGGAGCGCTCGACTCGCGCACACAAAATCTCTAATCTGGCCGAAATTTTTAGGGCGGACGGTATTATGCTGGAGATTATTTTCGTCAAGGGCGGCTGGGTCATGTACCTCATCATGCTGCTGTCGATTTATGCGTTGGGCATCATCTTCTTCAAGGCTTACCAGTTCTACACGTCGGGCATTTTCAATACCGGTTTCATCGACCGTGTGATGATGCATGTGAAGCGCGGCGAATTGACCGATGCCTCGCATATGTTGTCGCGCGAGCCGGGGCCGGTCGCCCGCATCATGCGCGTAGCGATCGAATGCATCGTCAACCGCGAGATGACCATGAAATCGCGCGAGTCGGAAATCAGCCGCGTCGGTGCATCGGAAGTGCGTTATTTCGAATCGCACATGCGCGGGCTGGAAATGGCGGCCACGGTCGCCCCGCTCATCGGCCTCATGGGTACGGTGATCGGCATGATCGAATCGTTCAGCAAGCTCTCGGAAGCGGGCAGCCGGGTCGATCCCAGCATGCTGGCCGGCGGCATCTGGGAAGCGTTGGTGGCCACCGTCGGCGGTCTTATGGTGGCCATTCCGGCGCTTGCCTCCTACTACCTGCTCGACAGCCTGATCGAGCGCGTGCGCGCCACCATGCGCGACGTGACGATCCAGATCCTCGCACTCGAGGATATGTACATCAAAAACGAAAAAGAGCAGGCCAAGCGTGAGGAAATCGAACGCGAGGAGCGCGTGCGCAAACTGATCGAGGAGCAGAACGAAGCGGCGATGACGCCGCGCGGTGCGCCGCAAAGCTCCAGCACCCTGCGCCTGCTTTCGCCCAAATATTAGGAGGGCAGGGTGGACATCCCCCGTGAAACCCGCCGCGCGCGCGACCTGAACCTCACCCCGCTGGTGGATATTATCCTCATGCTTGTGGTGTTCTTCATGATCTCGACCAGTTTCGTCGCGTCGGAATCGATGGAGCTTTCGCTGCCGGCGGATGGTGGCAAATCAAGCGCCAGCGATAGCAGCATCACGCGCATCCTCATCCTCGACGACGGCAATCTCTACCTGAACCAGGCGCCCATGAAGGGCAGTGCGCTCAACAGCTACCTCGCACGGCTGCTGGCCGAAGATGCCGATGCGCGCATTGCCATTTTCACTACGCCGGGCGTGACGGTGCAGCAACTGGTGAGCGTGATGGACATGGTCTACCTCACCGGCGGACGCAACGTGCAGGTCGATAAACTCGATGAGATTCCCTATGGAAATTGAGTTCAACCGCACCACCCGAAAGCCCCGCCAGGTCGCGCTCATTTCGCTGATCGACGTGATGTTCGTGCTGCTGCTGTTTTTCATGATTGCCGGGCATCTGGAGGCCTATTCGCCGGTGGCGGTCGATCTGCCCATCGCCGATTCCGGCCAGCTGCTCGATGAAGGGCCGGTGAAAGTGACGCTGGGGCCGAACGGTGAAATCCTCATCAACGACCAGCGTTTCATGGCTGGCAGCGTGGCGGCCGAGATGCGCCGCCAATTGGCCCACAACCCCGATCGCATTATCACCATCAAGGCCGATGCGAACCAGCAGGCCAACCAGCTCGTGGCGCTACTGGAACAGGTGCGCGCGGCGGGTGGCATTAACCTCTCCGTGGTCACTCAATCGACCGGGAGCTTCTGATGGCAGGGCTACTTCGCACCGGCATTCTCGGCATTGCGCAGCGCACGCTGTCGCCCTCGCTGGTGGCCATTGGCCCCAACCGCTACCTGCGCGAGAAAGATTTCCTGACCATGCTGGGCGTGGCCTTCGCCGCGCATATTGTGGTGGTGGTGATCGCAAGCCTGCTGCCCGGCGAGAAGGTGACGGATATTCCCGTGCGGGCGCTTAGCTTCAAAATCGGCGGGCAGGATCGCATCGCCGCGCTTGGCATTCCGCGCCCCGCCGCCGCCGTGCCCGAGCCTGCGCCTGCCGAGCCCGCGCCGAGCCCGCAGGCATGGCGCGCGAGCGCGGCACCGCTGCGCCCCACCATCACGCCAGCCATGCCGAAGGTGATTCCCGTCATGCCGGTGAAGCCGGTGAAAATCCTGCCCGACCTGCCGCGCACGGTGCCCATGGAAAACCTGCCCGCACCGGCGCCCACCGTCATTGCGCCTGCTGCGCCTGCGCCGCAGCCCGCACCGGCGCCTAAACCCGCCTTGCCCAGCACCGACATCCTCACGCAGGTGGCAAGCCCCGCCATCGCGGTGGAGCCGCAGCGTTTCGTGCGTGAAACCGGTGCAGCACCCGCCGGGGCCGCAAACGGCCTGCGCGGCGGCACGGCGGCGGAAACCACCCTGGTGAATGGCACCACCGAACAGGTGCGCGAGCGCTACGAGCAGCAAATCTCGGCATGGATCCAGCAGCACAAACTCTACCCCGCCGAAGCGGGCGGGCGCGAAGGCAAAGTGATCGTGCGCATGCGCATCGACCGCTCGGGCTATGTGCG
The DNA here is from genome assembly GCA_044341105.1 of Rickettsiales bacterium. Classification (GTDB taxonomy): domain Bacteria; phylum Pseudomonadota; class Alphaproteobacteria; order Rickettsiales; family UBA3002; genus QFOX01. The sequence continues at coordinate 3,844 of JBIISI010000043.1, forward strand.
CTATTTCGCGGTCGAGCAATCCTCGGGCATCGACGCGCTGGATGCCGCGGCGGTCGACATGGTGCGCCGCGCCAACCCCGTGCCTGCCGTGCCCGCTAACTATCCCGCAGGCAACCTCATCGAATTCCTCATCCCCATCAGCTACCGAGCCCCACGATGAAACTTCCCCACCCCCACGCCGTGCTGTTCGACTGGGACAACACGCTGGTCGATACCTGGCCCACCATCCATAGCGCGCTGAATGTCACGCTGCGCCAGATGGAGCATCCCGAATGGTCGCTGGAGGCGGTGAAGGGCAATGTCAAAAAATCCATGCGCGAGGCGTTTCCGGCCATGTTTGGCGATCGCTGGGAAGAGGCCGCCGCGCATTACCAGCAAAGCTACCGCGCCATTCACCTGCAGCATCTTGCGGCGCTGGCGGGGGCCGAGCAAACCTTGCGCCAGCTGCGCGCGGCGGGGCTGTTTGTCGGCATCGTGACCAACAAGAAAACCGACACGCTGCGGCTGGAGCTTTCGGCGCTGGGCTGGGCGCGTTATTTTGACGTGACCATCGGCGCGGGCGACGCCGCGCGCGACAAACCCGCGCCCGATCCGGCGTTGCTCGCACTCGCCGACTATGATGGCGCGCGCGATGCAGGCGTTTGGTTCGTGGGCGATACGGTGGTGGATCTCGCCTGCGCCGCCGCCATCGGTGCCACGCCCATTCTGTATGGCGACCACACGCCTGTCGGCGCGACGCATGACGGCCACGGCTTTGCCGCGCATGTGGTCGATCACGCGGCGTTGCAGGCGTTGTTTACTGGCGCGGGCGTATAAGTTCGTGCGCGTGGGCGGTGCAGGCAGTGAAATACTGCAGCAGCGCTTCCGCATCTTCGCTACCGATACTGCGCTCTACCTCGCGCAATAGCACCAGCGCCTGCTCGATCACGGCGGCGATCGACGGGGCCGCCTGCGACATGGCCTCGAATTCGCTTTCGGGGTCGATGGCGGCGGGGGCCACAATATCGCGCATGCCGCCCGCCCCGAACGGGCGCAGGCTCATGCCCGATTGTTGCTCATACAGCGAGACGGCGGAGATAAGGCTGCCCGCGAGGATGCGCGGCACGAAGCGCGCGGCGATCTCGGCAGGGGCGGGGCTGGTTTCGCCCTTGCCCGAGCGCAGTTCCTTGGCGAAATGCTCCAGCACCGCGATGTAAGTAGACAGCGCCGAAAGCAGTGTCTCGCGGTTTTCCAGCGCAATGTCGGCCCACATGCGCGCGTTCGAGCGCGAGATACGCAGGAAGCGTTGCAGCACTTCCTGCTCGTCGCCCACGCGCACGCCGAGGCGGAAAAACAATTCCGCTGCGACGAAGGCGATCACATGCGGCAGGTGCGAGACATAGGCATAGATGCTGTCATGCACTTGCGTGGGCATGCGCAGCACATCGGCCCCGGCGAGGTGCCAGAGGGTTTCGATGGTTTCGACCGCGCTCGAATCGGCGTCGTCGCCGGTGAGGATGCATAATTTGCCGCGGAACAGTTCGCCGCTGGCGACCGCCGCGCCGGTTTTCTCGCCGCCTGCGATGGGGTGGCCGGGCACCAGCCGGGCGGGGGGCAGGGTGGTTTTCAGCGCGTCCATGCTGCGTTTTACCGAGCCAAGATCGGTGACGATGGCGTGCGCGCCAAGCGCCGGGGCGATCTCGGCGGCGAGGGCCGCGTAGCTGCGCAGCGGGGTTGCGAGCATGACGATATCCGCGCCGCGTGTAGCATCGGCGGCGCTGCTGGCAATGGCATCGGCCCCGCCGCGCTGTTGCAGCAGTTCGGCCTGCGCGCGGTCGCTGTCGAAGGCGGTGATATGCACCTGCGCGCCCGCTTCGCGCAGCGCAAGCGCGAACGATCCGCCGAGATGGCCGCTGCCGATCAGCGCAAGATTGAGTGTATCGCTCATGCCGCCTGGCTTTGCGCGAAGGCGGCGAGGCTGGCGAGCAGCAGGTCGTTTTCTTCCGTCGTGCCAATCGAGATACGCAGGAATTCCGGCAGCCCGTAATTGCCCACTTCGCGCACGATCAGCCCGGCCTGCGCAAGATGCGCGTTGGCCGCGCCTGCCTGCGCGCCGAAATGCACGAGGATAAAGTTGGTTACGCTCGGCACCACATTGTAGCCCAGCGCGCGGATCGCATCGCTCACGCGCGTGCGCTCGGTGGTGTTGGCGTCGCGCATCTGCGCCACATAGGCAGTGTCGGTGATGGCGGCGATGCCGGCGGCCAGCGCCGGGGCGTTCACGTTGAACGGGCTGCGCACGCGGTTCAGCACATCGATAAGATGCGCAGGCGCATGCGCCCAGCCAAGGCGCAGCGCGGGCAGGCCATGGATTTTCGAGAAGGTGTGGAACACCACCGTGTTGGTGCCTTCGGCCACCAGGCTGTGCCCGGCTTCGTAATCTGGGTGGTCGAGATATTCGGCGTAGGCGGCGTCGAGCCCGAGGATCACCTGCGCGGGCAGGCCCGCGCGCAGGCGACGAATTTCGCTGAACGGCAGCACGGTGCCGGTCGGGTTGTTCGGGTTGGCGAGGAAGACGATTTTCGTGCGCGGCGTGACGGCCGCGAGCAGCGCGTCGATATCGGCGGTGAGGTTGCTCTCCGGTGCGGTCACCGGCGTCGCGCCGTTTGCCAGCGTGTAGATGCGGTACATGAGGAAGCCATGTTCGGTGAACAGCACCTCGTCGCCCGCACCGGCATAGGCATGCACCAGCATGCCGAGCAGCTCATCCGATCCTGCGCCGCAGATCAGTTCGCTGGCCTTGAAGCCGGTCACACCGGCAATGGCTTCGCGCAGTGCGGCATGGCCGCCATCGGGGTAGCGGTGCAGGTCGCGCGCGTTGGCTTCATAGGCGGCGACGGCCTTGGGCGAGGGGCCCCACGGGTTCTCGTTCGACGACAGCTTGATGACGCGGCTCGCGCCATCGACCTTCGATTTGCCGCCCACATACGGGCTGATTTCCATGATGCCCGTTTTGGGCGTGGGGTGCTGGCTCATACGGCTCCTACAACGAAAGGGGGGCGGGGTGGGCGCCAAGCCACTGCGCGCCGAATTGCTCGGTCACGAATCCGTGGGTGCTGGTCACTTGCCCGCGTTCCAGAAAATAGCTGATGTCATGGCCCGAGGGTTCGGGGTCGATCGCCGCGAGGGCGAAGGCTTCGGTCTCGCCCACTAGCGGCAGGGCGGCGAAGATTTTGATATGCGGGGCCTGTTCGGCCACCACCGCCAACCCCTCGCGCGGGGCGATGAGGATGCTGTAGCGCTTCGCCTGAATGGCGGCGAGCGCGGCATGCACCGATTCGCTGTGCGCCACTTGCGCCACCGCGCCGAAATAATCATGCGCGAGATGCGCGAACTGGCTGCCGGCGGTGACGATGCGCAGCGGCGCTTCAAGGTTCGAGCTGGCGCCGATAATCTCGCGCCAGATGGCCAGTGCCGAGGCGGGCGGAAAATCCGAATCGCGGAATTCGCGGGCGATATGTTCGTGCATGCGCCCTTCGCGGCCCGAGCGGATATGGCAGTCTTTCGGCCATTCGCGGCGCTTCAGCGCAGCCACTTCGCGCACAATGCCGATGCGTTCTTTCAGCAGCGCGATCAGTTGCGCGTCGATGGCATCGATGCGCGCGCGGTATTCTTCCAGCAGCTGTTCGGGGCGGTCGCTCATGCCAGCCCATGTAAAGCACCCACCCCATGGATGCAAGCAACGCTTGGCAGCGACCCGCCTGCCGCGCTATGAGAGGGGCATGCAGGTTTCCGCCCCGTATCGCACCAAGCTCGATTTCGGCCCCGCCCAGCGCGCGGTCGAGGTGGGCGAGTTGATCGACATCACGCCCGACGCGCCGTTTCGCTTCGATTGCGGCGCCGAGATGGCGGGCATCACCGTGGCGTACCAGACCTATGGCACGCTGAATGCCGATAAATCGAACGCCATGCTGCTGTGCCACGGCCTGACTGGCGACCAGTATCTCTCCGGCGCGCATCCGGTCACCGGCAAGCCCGGCTGGTGGCAGGATCTGGTGGGGCCGGGCAATGTGTTCGACACCGATAAATATTTCCTCATTGCCAGCAACGTGATCGGCAGTTGCCTTGGCTCGACCGGGCCGAAATCCACCAACCCGGCGACGGGGCATGTGTATGGCCTCGATTTCCCAGTGGTGACGATTGCCGACATGGTGCGCGCGCAGGCGTTGCTGTGCGATGCGCTCGGCATCGCGCAACTCTTCGCCGTGGTCGGTGGGTCGATGGGGGGCATGCTGGCGCTCGAATGGGCGCGGCGCTATCCGCAGCGCGTGTTCGCCTGCGCGCCGATTGCCACCGCGGCGCGCCATTCGGCACAGAACATCGCCTTCCACGAAATCGGCCGGCAGGCGGTGATGGCCGACCCCGCCTTCATGGGCGGGCGCTATATCGACGCGGGCACCTTCCCGGCCAAGGGGCTTGCCGTGGCGCGCATGACGGCGCACGTGACCTATCTTTCGGAAAGCGCGCTGCAGCAGAAATTTGGTCGTCGCCTGCAAGACAAACAGGCGATCGGTTTTGGCTTCGATGTCGATTTCCAGGTCGAATCCTACCTGCACCATCAGGGTGCGACCTTTGTCGAGCGCTTCGATCCGAACTCGTATCTCTACATCACCCGCGCGATGGATTATTTCGACCTCGAGGCCGAGGTGGGCGGGGCATTGCCCGCCGCCTTCAAAGATACGCCCACGCGCTTTTGCGTCGCATCCTTTTCCAGCGACTGGCTATTCCCCACCAGCGAGAGCCGCTACATCGTGCGTGCATTGAACGCGGTGGCGGCGAATGTGAGCTTTACGGAGATCATCACCGACAAAGGCCACGATGCCTTCCTGCTCGATGTACCCGCGTTCCACAGCACACTGCGCGGCTTCCTCGAAGGCGCGGCCATCGCACGGGGGATCGCATGAGCCAGTTGCTTCGCCCGGATCTGGCGGTCATCGCCTCGCTGATTGAGCCCGGTGCGCGGGTGCTCGACATTGGCTGCGGCGAGGGTGAGCTGCTCGACTGGCTGCGCCGCCACCGGCAGGTCGATGGGCGCGGCATCGAGATCAATCAGGAGCAGGTGTTCCGCGCCATCAGCCGCGGCGTGCCTGTCATTCAGGGCGATGTGAGCAGCGACCTCGCCTATTACCCCGACCAGTCCTACGATTTCGTGGTGCTGAGCCAGACGCTGCAAACCATGGCCGATCCGCGCGCGGTGCTGGAGCAATTGGTGCGCATCGGGCGGCAGGCGATTGTGTCGGTGCCGAATTTCGGCCATTGGAAAAACCGGCTGCAATTGCTGCTTCGCGGGCGCATGCCGGTCACGCGCACGCTGAGTTATGAATGGTTCGATACGCCCAACATCCATTTCTGCACCATCACCGATTTTGTGATCCTCGCCGAACAGCTCGGCATCACGATCGATGATCGCGTGGTGGTCGATGCGGCGGGCGAGAAAGCGCGCTTCACCGGCCATGGGTTCAAAGCCAATCTGTTTGGCCAGCAGGGTGTGTTCCTGCTGAAAAAAGGCGCGCGCTAGTAGCTGCTGTAATCGTTCCAGATCAAATCCTCGACCATGCGTTCGGTCGAAAGTTTTGCTGTTTTCGGCGCGCTGGGCGATTGGCGTGCAGGGCCATAGGCCAGCACGGCGACCACGAGGCAGGCAGCCATGGCGGCAAAGCCCCGCATCGCGACATTGCCGGTGGCGGGCTGCGTGGCGGAGAAGCCGAGCAGGCGCAGCGCGCGGCTGCTCCATGCATGGCGTTGCGGCAGGGCGGTGGCGCGCGCCACGATGCGGTCGGCCAGGTCGGGCGCGGGCTCCTCGGCAGGCCAGTGGCGTTGCAGGGCGGTGATCTCGTTAGGCAGCATGGCGTGCGTCTCCTTTCTTGGCCAGTAATGCGGTGCGCAGGGTTTTGCGCGCCCGCACCAGTAATCCTTCCAGCGCTTTTACGTGAATCCCCATCGCCTGCGCGGCTTCGGGATTGGTCATCTCCTCGAAGTAGCACAGGCTGACCGCCGCACGCTGGGTCGGGGTCAGGGTATCGAGCGCTTCGCGCACGGCGGCGCGCTCATCGTCTTCGCTCAACCGTTCCTCGATCGAGGCGGTGTCGTCTTCCAGCAGGGCGAGTAACGTCTCGTCGCTGCTGGTGGGTAGTTTGCGGCGGCGGGCGATGTCAAGCGCGGCGTTGGTCACGATCCGGTAGAACCAGGTCGAGAATTTTGCCTTGCCGGGCTGCCAGTCCGCCGCGTGCACCCACAGCTTGGTAAACGCATCCTGCGCCGCTTCTTCGGCATCGGGTGCATGCGTCAGCACGCGGCGGGCAATGGCGTAGGCCCGCGGCAGGTGCTGGCGGACGAGCCAGTCGAAGGCGCGCTTGTCGCCCTGGGCGATGCGCTCCATCAACTGCTCGTCGGCCATGCTGGTCAGTGGTTTCATGATCGGTCGATCAATCCACTACTTACCGGTTGCCGCTTTGGCGTCGCGCTTGTCCTTAAACTCAGCGCGGCGGGCTTCCCATTTTTCGCGGCGCTTTTCATGCGCGGCTTTCAGCTCTTCCTTGGTGATGTAGCCATCGCCGTTGGCATCGGCTTCTTTGAACATCGTATCACCTTTGGCCTGGAACTCGCTGCGGCTGATTTTGCCGTCCTTGTCGGTATCCAGTTCGCTGATAAAGCGATCCGGGCCACCGGGGCCACCATGCGGGCCACCCGGAGGCGGGCCTTTGTGATCGCCCATCGGCGGGGCGCCTTCCGGCGGCGCTTCCTGTGCCAGCGCGGGTACGGTAAACAAGCTCAAGGCCAGAGCAGTGGCCAACGCTTTTTTCATGGTGTTCTCCTTTGTGTCTAGCGGCGCCGGCCCCATGCCGTCGCTGTGGTTCTAATACGAAAACCAGTATCAAATCCCTGCGTAAAACCGTCATTCTTTTTTCGCAGCGGGCAAATAAAGGCAGATTTCACAGGCATAGGCGGTAATGGGATGCACCAGAATCTGCCCATCCAGCCGCGCAAGCAGCATTTCCGCCAGCTGGATATTGCCGTGCAGGCGAATGGTTTCGGCGAACATGGGGGCGCTTAGATGCTCGAGCTGGCGGGCGAGGTGGGCTTCGCGTTCGCTGGGGCTGAGCGCCCCGGGGGCAAGTTCGCTCAGCACCATACTGAGCAGCACCTCCTGGCCATCATTCACCTCGAGGCAGCGCAGGCGCAGGCTGCTTTCGGCCGCAGCATAGCGAATGCTGCCGAGCAGCATCATCCACACCACATGGGCGATCACCCCAAGGTCGGTGAAGGCAATCACGGTTTTTTCCATGCCCAGTGTCGATAGGGTCATGCTTCGCCGGTCGAGCGCCGGGGCGAGGGCGAGCATGGTCTGCTGCAACAGGTCGTTCATCGACACCGCAACGCGCTCCATGCTGGTATAGCGCAGCATTTCCAGCGATTGGGCGATCAGCTTCAAATTGAAGCCCGATTCGCACACATCGTCGAAATCGTAGCGCAGCTGGGCATCGGCCGCGTCGCGCTGGATATACTCATCGAGGTAATGCGCGTAGGCGACCACGCTCTGGTACTGCTCGATCAGTTCGCGGTTGGTGGTGGCGATAATGGTTTGCTGCTGCAGGCTGTGGCTCGCCAGCAATTGCCGGGCGCGCTCCAGCTCGTGCTCCAGCAGGCGGCGCTGGGCATGGGTGTGCTGCAGGTGGGCGGCCAGCTGGCTGATCGCATGGGCCATGTCGTTCAGGCTGGCATTGCCCAGCGCCAGCTCGCCCAGCTCCTGCGCATAACCGTCATGGGCGATTTTGAGTAGCTGCGTCATGCGCTGCCAGGGATGCATGAGCTGGCGCCGCACATACCAGAAACAAAAGGCAGTCAGGGTGAAGCCCGTGCCTGCTACCAGCAATTGCTGGGCGTTAAAGCGCCCGTCGAGGATGGGCAGGGGCGCATGCCACAGCAGCATGGCGGCGCTGCTAAGGCAGAGAAAACCAAGCAGGGTGAGGCTTACGCCAAGGAGCGCCGGGGCGCGACCAATCAGCGAGATTTGTTGCAAATAACGGGGAGTTCCCAAGCCTGGCATTACTACCAGAGGTAGCGCATATTGGTTAACGAATGGTTAAATTACGCCGAGGGGTATTTATTTCCCGTAATAATCACAAATTTTTGTTGTGATATAATGGTTAAGCAGGTGGAATCATGTGAATAAAATTGCTGCAACTGCGTACGGGCTATGCTATAGCCGCGACATGTCTGCGTCCTCCGTCTTCCGTGCCTTCGGGTTGGCGAGTTTGTTCTGGCTCGCTGCCTGCGGCGGGCCCAAACGCCCTGCGAGCGTGTGGGACAGCTACGACACGCGGCATCCGCTTTCCCAGACCTATCAGGTGCCCGATGGCTACGCCCGCCAATATGACGGTGTGATCGACAACGATGCCTATTATTCGGCCCCCAGTTGTACCATCATGGATTCGCCAGCCTGCGGCGAATAAGGGCGTTAGCGACCCCGTTTGAGGTCGTCGGCAAGCTTCACCCCACCGGATTGCTTCAGCAATTGCCGGTACACCTGCACATTTTCCAGCACGCGCTGCACGTAATTGCGGGTTTCACCAAAGGGGATATTCTCGATCCAGTCTATCGCGCCATCGGTGCTGGCGGGCGGCTGGCCATAATCTTCCACCCAGTTGCGCACGTTGCGCGGCCCGGCATTGTAGCTCGCGATGCCAAGGATGTACGAGCCATCCCAGCCGTTAATGACGCGGCCTAAATAGGCGGAGCCGAGCAGCATATTGGTTTGTGGCGTCCAGATATCGTTCGGGCCGAAGGGCAGGCTGAGTTTGCGCGCCATGTCGCGCGCAGTGCCGGGCAGCAATTGCATGAGCCCCTGTGCATTGGCGCTGGAGCGGGCTTTGGGGTTAAATTCGCTTTCCTGCCGGGTGATGGCATGGGTCAGTGCCGGTTCGATGGCGAGGTTGGCCGGCGTGGCCGTGGTGGGCCACCCGGCGGTGGTAAGGACAATGCCTTTGCGCAGCGCCAGCTTGCCGACCACCACTCCGCCATGCGCGGCATTGATCGTGGTCGCGAGGTCGGCCAGAAGCGCGAATTGCCCAGGCGTTTTCGCCTGCTCGCCCATATGGATCAGGAACCGATCGACCATTTGCTGGTCGCCCATGTCATTCAGCAGGCGCACCACGCGCGGGAGTTCCTCGCGCGCGAACGCTTGTTTTTCACTGCTGGACAGCGTGGGGCTGCGCGGCAGGTCGAGCGGCTGCCCGGGGTGCAGTTCGGCATGCGCCAACTGGCCATAGAACACGGTGGGGTGCTCGGCGGCTTTTTCCAGCCAGTCATGGGCGATGTCGGCATTGCCATTGCGCTTTGCCGCCTTCGCCGCCCAATACGCCCCGCGCGCAAGGCTCACCGGCGTGCTCACGCTGTGATACAGTTTGAAGAAATCCTTATAGGCACTGCCCGCATCGCGTTTGCGCTGCAGGGTGATCCAGCCTTTGAGCCACAATGCTTCGGCAAGGAACTCGGGCTTCAAATTGCCATGCCGCGCGATGATGCGCAGCGCGGTGTCGGCCTGCCCCTGTTGCAGGGCTTCGCGCACCGCGATGGCGCGCAGCGGCCACCATTCATCGGCGTAGGGCGGCGAAAACGGCGCGTCGAGGAAAAGCGCGCGCATTTCCGTGTTCATGCCCTTGCGGTTGCGCCAGCGAATGCGGTCGAGGGTGAGCCCCGCATCGTTTTTCAGCGCGGCGGGCACGCGGGCGAGCTGGGCATTGGCATCGCCTGCCTGCGTTTGCAGGGCGATGCGCGCTTTCGCCAACTGCTGCTGACTGGCCGACAGCATGGGCAGCATGCGCCGGGCCGAGGGAATTTTGCGCTCGTAGAGCAGCCGCGCCGTGCGTTTTTCGTGGTCGTCGCGGTTAAACAGCGCGCCATGCTGGCCGAGGATCTGCTTTTCCTCGAACGGGCTGTAATCGCCCTGCAGCCACGCCTGACGGATGGCCGCATCGCGCTCGCTGGCGCTGCCATAGCCGCCATGGGCGCAAGCCACCATGCCACGCCCGGAAATGGGGGGATAGGTGGCGCAGAAACTGTGCAGCAGCCCGCGCTCGGGCTGTTCGCGCAGGGCGGCCTCTTCGGTGCGCAGGCGGATCAACTTGGTGTCCGGCCAGTCGCCGTGGCGGTTCAGAAAGCGCAGGCCCTGCGCGAAGCTGATGGCCGGCGTTTGCGGGTCACGCAGGAATTTCCAGTCGGCCAGCGTGCCCGCGGGGTCGGCGGCATGGGCGGGCAGGGCAAGCAGGATAGCGATGGAAAAGAGTGCGCGTTTCATATAGTGCCGTTAGCATGAACCGCGCGCCACACACCAAAGAAAATTCACCCGCCCTCTGGCAAATCCCGCCCTTGTTGCGCGATCACCACAAATACGATCGCGGCCATGTCGCCCTGCTTGGCGGCGCAACCATGACCGGCGCGGCCAAACTCGCCGCACTGGCCGCCCAGCGCGCCGGTGCGGGGCTGGTCACGCTGGCTGCCGACCGCGCCGTCTGGCCCATCTACGCCATGGGCATGATGAGCGTCATCACCCTGCCGCTCGACGGGCCGAAGGATTGGGCCACGCTGCTGGCCGCCCGCAAGGTCAGCGCCGTGCTGCTCGGCCCCGGCTGTGCGCCGGGCGAGCTCAAGCGCGCCATGCCCACGGCCCTCAAAACATCGCTGCCCCTCGTGCTCGATGCCGGGGCGCTGGCATGGCTCGCGCAGCACCCGGTTTCCCCGGTGCGCAATGAAACGATGCGCCTCGTGCTCACCCCGCATGCGGGCGAATATGCGCGTCTGGCGCAGGCCTATGGGATCGCCGATGCGCCTTCGCCGCAAGCCCGCGCGCAGCAACTGGCGCGCGCCAGCGGGGCGATCGTGGTGCTGAAGGGGGCCGATACTGCCATTGCCGCGCCGCAGGGGCCGGTGGTGCGAAACCGCGCCGACGCGCCCTGGCTCGCCACCGCCGGCACCGGCGACGTGCTGGCCGGCCTCATCGCCGGTCTGCTGGCGCAGGGCATGGCACCGTTCGACGCTGCCTGTGCCGGCGTCTGGCTGCACAGCGAAGCCGCCCGCACCTTCGGCCCCGGCATGGTCGCCGAGGATTTGCTGGGGGCGGTGCCTACGGTGCTGCGCGCCCTGCTGCCCGCCTAGGCACGCTAATCTTCATCAAACTGTCATCCATTCTTTTTTTTTGCATGCCAGAATGATCCCATTAACTTCTTTGATGGACCATGCGATGGCAAACGATAAAAGTGATGGCAAGAGTGAACGGTACGCAGGTACGGGGCGCTTTGCTTCGATGATCGGTGGTGCAACATTATGGTCAATTCCGGGTAGCATTGTGGGTGGATTAATGTCGATCCCCCTGTTCAAAAGCGTCTCGGAGATTAGCGAAGTAGAAGGACATAACAGCTTTCTAAAGTTGAAGGCTGTCTACTCAGGCAAGGATGTCGCGCTGCAAGAAGTCCCTAAGCTAAAAGGCCGCGTACTTGCGGCCATCGGCACGGTAGTGGCTTTTGGCTCTGTTGCGTATGGCGCTGTTAGCGGTTGGCGCAAGGCATCCAAGGGCAAGGAACAATTCGAGGAGCAAAAAGAGCAAATTAAAACGCTCACTGGCGAAAAAGAAAACCTCGCCATCGAAAACGCCATGCTGCACGAGAACACGAAGAAATTCACGGATATGCATCACTCCCGCGCAGCGCATGGCAGCCATGCCGATGCGGCGTTGCACGACAAGGCGCAGACCGAGCAGGCCGAGCGGGTGCATTAACTTCGCCTAGCCTAGTATGGTGAAATAAAACCAGGAAGCTGCTGGAAAATAGCCGTAAATGCTTCATATGAAACATCGTGGGCGGGCGGCGCTTATTTCTTCTCGCGCGCGATGCCTTCTTCGATCAGCTTCTGGGCGGTGGCTTTGTCGCTCCAGCCCTGAATCTTCACCCATTTGCCTTTCTCGAGGTCTTTGTAGTGCTCGAAGAAATGCTGGATCTGCGCGGTAAGGATCGCCGGCAGGTCGGTGTGGGCGGCGATGTTCTCGAAATACGGGTCGAGCTTGGTCGTCGGCACGGCGAGGATTTTCTCGTCCACCCCGCCATCGTCTTCCATCAGCAGCACGCCGATGGGGCGGCAGGCGATGACCACGCCGGGGGCGAGGGGAAAGCGGGTGAGCACTAGCACATCGACCGGGTCGCCGTCATTGCCCAGCGTGTGGGGAATGAAGCCGTAATTGCAGGGATAGTGCATGCTGGTCTGCACGAAGCGGTCGACCACGATGGCGCCCGATTCCTTGTCCATTTCATACTTCACCGGGTCGGCGCCCATCGGCACTTCGATGATGACATTGATGGTTTCCGGTGGGTTCTTGCCGATGCTGATTTTGCTGATATCCATGATGTTCTTCCTTCGTTTTTGTCATTCCTGCGAACGCAGGAATCCCCTTCCTGTAGCACAAGGAGATTCCCGCTCAAGGCGGGAATGACAAGCGATTAATACAAGGCTGGGTTATGCGAAAATCACCAAAGGGATGCAAGGAATTTGTTGCGTTGATTCCGGCCCTCCCGTAAGCAACCGTCATTGCGACGCTTCTCGCAATGACGGAGAAAACCATGGCCCAAAAAGACATCAAAAAAGTCGTCCTCGCCTATTCGGGCGGGCTGGATACCAGCATCATCCTGAAATGGCTGAAAGACACCTATCAGTGCGAAGTGGTAACCTTCACCGCCGATCTCGGGCAGGGCGAGGAGCTGGAACCGGCGCGCAAAAAAGCCGAGCTGATGGGCGTGAAAGAAATCTTCATCGACGATCTGCGCGAAGAATTCGTGCGCGATTTCGTGTTCCCCATGTTCCGCGCCAACGCGATGTATGAGGGGGTTTACCTGCTGGGCACGTCCATCGCCCGCCCGCTGATCGCCAAGCGCCAGATCGAGATTGCGCGGCAAGTGGGGGCCGATGCGGTGTGCCACGGCGCGACCGGCAAAGGTAACGATCAGGTGCGTTTCGAGCTGGGCTACTACGCGCTGCAGCCCGACATTAAAGTGATCGCCCCCTGGCGCGAATGGGAGCTGAATTCGCGCACCCAGATGATCGAATACGCCGAGAAGCACCAGATTCCCGTGGCGAAAGACAAGCGCGGCGAAGCGCCCTATTCGATGGATGCCAACCTGCTGCATATCAGCTACGAGGGCAAAGCGCTGGAAGACCCGTGGGTCGAGCCCGGAACGGACATGTTCCGCCTCACCGTGAACCCGGAAGACGCGCCGGCGGAGGCCGAATATATCGAGATTGATTTCGAGCGCGGCGATGCGGTGGCGGTGAACGGCGAACAGCTTTCGCCCGCCAGCCTGCTGGCCGAACTGAACCGCCTTGGTGGCAAGCACGGCATTGGCCGCCTCGACCTGGTGGAGAACCGCTATGTCGGCATGAAGTCGCGTGGGGTCTACGAAACCCCCGGCGGCACGATTTTGAACGTGGCGCATCGCGGCATCGAGAGCATCACGCTCGACCGTGGCGCGGCGCATTTGAAAGACGAAATCATGCCGCGCTACGCCGAGTTGGTCTATTTCGGCTATTGGTTCAGCCCCGAGCGCGAAATGCTGCAGGCCCTCATCGATAAGTCGCAAACGAACGTGAGCGGCACCGTGCGCCTCAAGCTCTACAAAGGCAGCGTGAGCGTGGTGGGCCGCAAATCGCCCAACAGCATCTATTCCATGGCGCATGTCACCTTCGAGGCCGATTCGGTCTATAACCAGCGCGACGCCGAAGGCTTCATCAAGCTCAACGCCCTGCGCCTGCGGCTTGCGCACCAGAAAAAAGCCTAAGCTACGTCACAAAACCGTCACAAGATTGCGGTACCATGGGACCGTCAATTGCGTGCTTTTTTATCCAGACAGCCGTTTGGAGGAGCATGGACTGATAATGGCATTCATTGCTGTTACGTTTGTTTCGGGAGACTATCGATGGCCTATCTTTATCGTATCGTAGTGTTTTTCTCGTTTGCCGCCGTCTTTTTGGCGTTGGCTAATTTTATGCATCCCGACGGTGCATTGTTTGACGAATCCGTCACAGAATGGCTTCGCCACCACTTGCCCAACATTTTCTTCTTCGGCTTCTTCGGCATTCTGTCGTTGCAACTATCGGAGTTGATGCTGTTTCGTTTTGTCCTTTCGATGGATTTTCCCCCGGTCAGAATCCTGATCTGGGGCATGATCGTCGTGGG
>JBIISI010000057.1:0-13301 GCA_044341105.1 Rickettsiales bacterium
GCCGAGCATGATGAGGAACAGGGCAATGGGGCTGCCGGGCAGCATGGGCATCTGCGCGCCGAGCAGGGGCACCAGCATGACGCTGAACACCAGCGCAAACAGCAGGCGGATGCGCGCGCTTACATACACATCGCCGAAGCCAGGCAGCACCATGAGGGCCGAACCGACGCGGCAGAAAATCAGCAGCCACGCCCCCATCTGCCCCATCAGGAAATAGTCGAGGAGGTTAAAGCTCATCGCGCGCGGGCCTTATTCGATGGTGGCAATGCGGGTGAAAATCTCTTCCGTGTAATCCTGCAGCGATTGCAGCATGAAGGGCAGGGTCAGCATCATCACCAGCAGCATGGCGAGGATTTTGGGAACGAAGGTGAGGGTCATTTCCTGCACCTGCGTCAGCGCCTGCAGCAGCGACACGGCAAGGCCCACCACCAGCGCGGTAATCATCATCGGCGCGGAAACGATCATCAGCACCCAGATGCCGTCGCGAACCGTATTAATGACGTCGATGGATTCCATAAGGGGGCCGCATGGCTGGTGACTGGGAAGCCAGAATAAGCAGGAAAACAGGCGGATGCCAGCGTTAAATCGGCATCTTGATAATGTCCTGATAGGCGTTGATCACCTTGTCGCGGATGGTGACCACCGTGTTCAGGGCGGTTTCGGCATTGGCGACCGCCGTCACCACGTCCGACAAATCGGCCTTGCCCGACAGCGCCTTGGTGGAGAGGTCTTCGCTTTTATAGCCCAGCGCGACCGAGCCTTTCAGCGAATCGCCCACCATGTCGAGGAAGCTTGCGCCGGTGGTTTCGCTGGCCTGCGAGGCTTGCGGCAGGCTGGTTTGCTGCAGGATGCGCTCGGCGGTGGCGAGGGCGTTTTTGTAGGCATTCGCTGCTGCGCTGTAATTTGCGTTCACCATAGTTACCTCAGCACGTTAATGGTTTGGCTCAGCATCGATTTCGATGCCTCGATCACGTTCAGGTTGGCTTCATAGCCGCGGCGCGCTTCGCGCATGTCCATCATTTCCATGACGGGATTCACGTTGGGGTACAGCACGTAGCCCTGCGCATCGGCCATGGGGTGGCTGGGCTGGTAGCGCTTTTCAAAATCCGAATTATCCTTGCGCACGCGGTCGAGGCGCACCAGTTCGGCCCCGGTTTCGCGGTCGAGCTGGTTTTTGAATGTCACGGTCTGGCGGCGATAGGGCTGGGTGCCGTTCGCACTGCCCACCGATTCGGCGTTGGCCAGGTTCTGCGACACCACTTTCAGCCGCTCGGACTGGGCGCGCATGCCGGCGGCGGAAATATGCATCGTATCGAGCAGATCCATCGCTTAATCTCCCTAGCGGTTGCCGAGTGCCAGCCGGTACATGCCGGTGTATTTTTTGTAGATGGTCTGGGCAATCTGCGATTGCGCGCCGGTGTCCGACACTTTGGCCATCTGGTCTTCGAGGTCGACATTGTTGCCGGTGGGGCTGATCTCGAAGGTTTTTCGGTCGTCTTCCGCGCGGTAATAGCTGGGTTTGGTGTTGATGCCGGGATTGTGTCCGGCGCTGGTTACGCGCATGGGGAGTTTGTTCGATGCCTCGGCCGCCATTTGCGAAAAATCGAGCTTTTTCAGATCCTGTGCCTGAAAGCCGGGGGTGTCGACGTTGGCGATATTGTGGGCCAGCACGGTCTGGCGCTGCGAGGTATAGCGCATGGTGCTGCCCAGCATCTGCATCAGCACCGATTCATTACTCATCATCGCAAGGCTCCTTTGTTGGTCAGCATAATGCAAAGCAGATGCCAAAAGGGACGTGTGGGTGGAATGCCTAGCCGATGCGTGTAGCGAGTGTAGCCCCCGCTTGTTTTGTTAATCTAGGCAAAAATTACCGATATTGCAACATAAATCTGCGCTAGGCGTGCCGGGGCGGCTATGCTATAGCCAAAGAACCAGTAGGTTCACGCACACCAGTTAGGTCGGCAATGCTTTATTTATCGCGCAAGATCGGGGAAGCGATCGTTATCAATAACGCCATCGAAATCACGGTGATGGAGGTGCGCGGCAAAAGTGTGAAGCTGGGCTTTGTCTTCCCGCCCGAGGCTACCGTGTTGCGCAAAGAGATCTACGACAAAGTGATGGCCGAGAACATTGCCGCAACCCATGGCGGCGACGCGGCCGATTTCTTTGAAGTCGATTTCGATCTTTCGCACCTGGACGAGCAATCCTGATGGCGGACGATCGCGAAAAACCGAAAATCCAGAAAGCCGTTGCGATTGAATATGAGCGAGGCGGGGAACAGGCGCCGCTGGTAACCGCAAGCGGCCGGGGCGCCGTGGCCGAGCAGATTCTTCAGATCGCCTTCGAGCGCGGCATTAAGGTGCGCGAAGATGCCGAGCTGGTGGAAATCCTGAGCCTGGTCGAGGTCGATTCGCCCATTCCGCTCGAAGCGTTTTCGGCGGTGGCGGAAATCCTCGCCCATGTCTATCAGGCCAATGCGACGGCCAAACAACGCGCCCTGCGGGAGCACCGCTGATGCAACTGCCCGATCCCAGCGCCCACGACACGCCCGAGCAGCTTCTCGCCGCCATTCACGGCTATATTGATGCCGCCACGGCGGCGCTGGAGGCGAAACGTATCGAAGACCTCGCCGGGTTGGATGCGGTGGTGGACACGTTATGCGCCCGCGTGAAGGCGCTGCCCGCCGAGCGCGGCGGTGAATTTCGCGGGCCGCTTTCCAGCCTGCATGACCGGCTGAGTATTTTGCAGGCGCAAATGGTGGCCGCGAAACAGGCGATGGAAGAAGAGCTGCGCGAGATCAACGCGCGGCAGCGGGCGAGCAAAGCCTACCGGAAGGATGAGTCGTAATGGAAGTGGCCGAATATAGCCGGTTTTTTGCCGGGCTGGGCGCGGTGCTGGCGCTTATTTATGCGTGCGCGTGGCTGGCCAAGCGCACGGGCCTTGATAAAAAACTGCGCGGTGTGGCAGGCGGGCAGGGGCGGCTGGCCGTGCTCGATGCCATTTATCTCGATCCCAAACGCAAATTGATACTGGTGCGCGCCGATGCGCGTGAGTATGTGTTGCTCATCCATGGGGAGAGCGTCACCGTGCTGGATAAGGGGGAACATGCGCCAGCTGCTTAAGATTCTCGCAACGGTGCTGGTGGGCATGGCGCTCGCCGCTGCCGCGCCCGAGCTGGCGCACGCCCAAAGCATCAACATCGATGCGGGCGGCGGTGGCACCTCGACCGCGCGCATCGTGCAGCTGGTGCTGCTAATTACGGTGCTGAGCCTCGCGCCGTCGATCCTGATGATGATGACGTCGTTCATGCGCATCATCATTGTGCTGTCGTTCGTGCGCATGGCGATGGGCACGCAATCGACCCCGCCCAACCAGGTGATGGTGGCGCTGGCGCTGTTCCTCACGCTGTTCATTATGATGCCGACCTTCCAGAAATCCTACGATGAGGGCATCAAGCCGTTCATCGCCGAATCCATCAACGAGGAGGAGGCGATCACCCGCTCGGCGGCGCCGTTCCACGGGTTCATGCTGGAACATGTGCGCGAAAAAGACCTGCGCCTGTTCATGGACATGCAGGAAACCAAGGTCGAAAAGCCCGAGGACACGCCCTATCAGGTGCTGATCCCGGCGTTTATGATCAGCGAACTGAAACGCGCATTTGAAATCGGCTTCCTGATTTTTATTCCCTTCCTCATCATCGATATGGTGATTGCAAGCATCCTCATGGCGATGGGCATGATGATGCTGCCGCCGGTGGTGATTTCCCTTCCCTTTAAGATCATCTTCTTCGTGATGGTCGATGGCTGGTACATGCTGGCAGGTTCGCTGGTGCGCAGCTTCAACGCAGGAGGCGTCTGACATGCAACGGATTATTGGCACTATCGGGATCATCGTGCTGGGGGCATTGTTTATTTATTTTTCGGCCATCCTGTTTATTGGCATCGCGGTGGTTGGGGTGATTGGCTACGGCCTGTATTTCGCGCGCGATTTCCTCGTGGAAAAAGGCATCCTGAACCCGTCGCCGGGAGTGACCGCTGCGCCGGAAGAGGAAATCACCATCATCGATGGCGATTTCAAAACCATCGAAAACGATGAGGCCCCGAAAGCCTAGGCGCTAGGGCTGCGCGGCGGGCGCGGGTTGTTGCGCGGGCGTAGCTTGCGTTTCAGGGGTGTCGCCGCCTTCACTCGCCACATCGCTGAGTTGCCCGTTCGCGATTTTCTTGCGGAATGCATCGAGGAAGCTTTCCGTGCGGTTGATCTGTTGCGCGACCATGGCGAAATCCTCGGTATCCAGCGGTGCGGTATCGTTGGTGATGTAGTCGAAAATTTCTTTGAACGGCCCTTCCGGCATCAGCCCCATATAGTAATCGCGCAGGTAGCGCAGCTGGTTGGGGTCATGCTCGAAACTGTAGCCCAGCGCCAGTTTCAGCAGCACCGCCGTTTCGCGCTCGTTCAGGCGCGCGGTCAGGTCGGGGCGGCTGCTTAACATGTCTTCGGCGGTGTTCACCACGTTCGGCCAATCCTGCATGTTCCACAGAATCTCCAGCCGAAGCGCGCTGCCGGACTCGCTCTCATCGTGGTAGAGCAGGCTGAGCGCTTCCTCGGGGGTGCCGTTGGCGCTCAGCGCCTGCGCGGCGAGTTGCAGGCGCTCGCGCTGCAAGGTGCCGTCCATGCCGCCGTAATTGGTGATGTCGAGCACCTCCAGCGCGCGCTGGGGCTGTTTGTCGAGCAGGTACAGCAGCGCCAGCCGCGCGCCGACACGGGCGCGTTCCTCGCCGCTGAGGCGGTAGCGGATCTGGCGTTCCAGCAATTGCGTGGCGCGGTCGAGCAGGTCGACCGAGGCAAGCCGGTCGGCCAGTTTCTGGATCATCGCATCGCCGCGTGGGCCGATGGGGGTGAGGGCGCGGAATTCGTAAAACAGTGCCAGCGATTTAAGCGGCGACATTTCATCGGCCGTGCCGTCGAGGAACAGACGCTGGAACATGTCGGCCATGTCGCCCGCGATGGTCAGCGTATCGGGATCGCCGGGGAAGCTTTGCAGCACATTCTGGTAAGTGCGCAGTGCCATGTCGTATTGTTTGCTTTGCTGGTAGAGCGCGGCGAGGGTCATCAGCAATTGCCGTTCCAGCCCGTCGCCGCGCCAGGCCATGTGCAGGCGCTCCAACTGCTCGATGGCTTCGGCGGGTTTGATCATTTTCTTCTCCAGCCGGAGCAGGATGGCATCGTAGCGGGCGCGGGCCTGTACGTAGAGGTCGTTGGGCTGTTGGCTGAGGCGATCAAGCGCGGCAAGCGCCGGCGGTATTTTGTTTTTATGAATGGCGATATTCGCGAGTGTCAGCTCGGCATAAGGCTGCACGGGGCCTAAAATGCCATCGCGGTTCAGCGACTCGTACACTTTCAGCGCCTTGTCCTGGATATTGGCGCGCAGATACCGGTCGCCGGCGAGAAGGGCCAGCCGCTGGCGGATCAACGGCGGATAGAAATGGATAAAGGATTTGTCGTAGGCCATGTAATCGAATACCGGCACCGGCGCGGTGGGGGCTGGCGGTTTCGCCGCTTCCTGCGCCGCGTCTTCCGCCGGGGGCAGGGGCGGCACGAAATTCATGGCCTGTGGCTGCGACAGTGTAATCGCCTCGCGCCATAAGGTGGCCTCTTCCTGATCGGCCAGTTCCGGTGCACTGATATGTTGCAGCGCTTCCTGCAGGCGGCCGCTCATGAAATTGGCGGCGGCATGCAGCAGGGCGAGTTTGTTTTCGGTGTAAAAATTCGGGTAATCCTTCTGCAGGATTTCAAGATAGCCTTCGCTCTCCACGCCCATGCCCTTGCCCAGATACAGGCGCACGAGGCTGAGCAGCGCTTCGGCGCGGGCATCGGCGCTGGCATTGATGAGGGCGGCCATGCGCGTTTGCTCGGCGGTGGCGAAATCCTCGGGTGCCACAAACCATTTGTCGTAGGGAATCATGACCCGCGAGGTGGGGCTGGTGCCCGGTGTTGGGGTGGCATCGGGGGCAAGGGTCGGTAAGTTCTCGGAGACGGCAAGCCCCGTGGTGCCAAGGATTTTCAGGCCCTCGCGGTCGCGGGTGGTTTGCAGCGCGTCGCGGCGGCTGACAATGGCGACACCCTGCTGGGTGGGGAGCAGGGTGAGTTCCGGCGTGGCCTTGGTGCTGGCCATGCCCCGCCCGACTTCATAGGCCGGAACGACCATCAGTAAATCGCCAAATTGCGGGTCGTAGAAGCTAAGCGGTTCCGCCACGTCGAACACGCGTAGCAGCAGGTAGCTGGCATCGCGTTCGTCGCGCTCGCCGCTGACGGGAATATCGAGCGCCGCATGGGGCGCTGCATGGTTCAGGCTCACGCGCCAGTGATAGGATTTTTCCGGCTGGCTGGCGGTGGCGTGCAGGCTGCCATCGGTGGTCAGGCGCAGCACCGTCGCGCTCGGGTAAGCGAACTGGTCGAGCTTGATGACCGAAGTAGGCATGACCGTGCGCAGCAGGGCGGCGTTCACATCCACCGACCGGTTGAAGCTGATCCAGATATCGTTGCCGCGCTCGAACACGGCGGCAGCCACGCGGCCTTTCCACGGGAACTCGAGCAAGGTGCCGCCCTTCGTTGGCTGCACACCCACCAGAAACGGTTCGTCGAGGGCGGCGGCGGGTGCAGGCGCGGCAGGCGCAGCAGGCGCGCTGGGGGCCGGGGCGGGGGGCGGCGGCGTGTCTTTCGCGGGGCGGGGGGCGGGTGCCTCGGGTGCCGGTGGTTTTTTTGTGGTGAGGATGGGGTTGGCCTGCGGCGCGGGGGCTTCCGGCTTCACGGGGGGCGCGGCTGCCGGCGGGGCGGCAGGAGCAGGGGCGGGTGCCGTGTTTTTGGTGGTGAGCATCGGGTTCGCGGCGGCGGGCGTGGGCGCAATCGCGGTTGGGGCTTCGGCGGCGGGTTTTTCCGGTGCGGGGTCGGCGGCCGCCATCATAATGTCGATGCCGACGGTATTGCCGCTGATGAATTGCCGCACGCGGTAATTTTTGGCGAGGTTCAGCACCAGCTGGTGGCCATCGGCCGATTGTTGCACCCCGAGCACTACCGTGCCCAGTTTTGCTTGCAGGTTGCTAGCCGAATCATCGACCGGCTGGCTGAAATTCAGGATCACCGATTGCCCGCCGCCACCGACATTCAGCGTGGTGGGCTGGTCGAACGGGAAGAGCAGGCGTGTGTACTCGTCGCGCGGCTGCACCACCACCGGCGCGGCAAAGGCCATGCCCGCCATGATGGCAAGCAATCCTCCCAGGGCGATGCGTCTCGTGCTGTGCTGGATCATTTGTTCTTTCGTTTTGCGATTATCATCCTGATAAATCGCGGCGAACGCAAGCGGGTTGACATTCCTTTTCCGCCCCCCCATGGATAACTTCACACGAGGAGCCTATGCGCTGGACCGATATCTACCCGATTGCCATGGCGTTGGAAGACGCGCACCCCGACAAAGATAACATCAATCTGCGGTTTACCGACCTGCGCGACTGGGTGCTGGCCTTGCCCGGCTTTACCGGCGCGCCGGATGGGTGTAACGAAAAGATTCTGGAAGCCATTCAGCAAGCATGGATCGACGAACGTGACTAGCACCCCTTTGACCTCCCTTGCCGATACCCACACCCTTGCGGTGAAAGTGGCCCAAGCGTTACGCGCGGGCGACACCGTGCTGCTGAGCGGCGATCTCGGCACCGGCAAGACCACCTTCGCGCAATCCTTGATCCGCCATCTTGTGGGGGCGGATGTCGAGGTGCTAAGCCCAACCTTCAACCTTGTGCAGCATTACCCCATGCATCTGGGCAATGGCGGCGATCTTTTCCATTACGACCTCTACCGCATCGAAAAGCCCGATGCGCTGCGTGAAATCGGGCTGGAAGAGGCGGAAGAGGCGATTCGTGTGATCGAGTGGCCCGAGCGCCTGCCGCAGGATTTTGCGCCGCATTCGTGGCTCAGCCTGCATTTCACCTATCAGGGCGGCGATCGCTCGGTCAGCATGCGCGCGCATGGCCCCATCGAAGAACGCATGGCCAACGCATGAACCGTCCGGATCGTAGCGCCGAGATGGACGCATTCCTTGCGCGCATCGGCATGAAGGGCGCCGTGCGCCGCATGCTGGCGGGCGATGCCTCGTTCCGCCGCTATGAGCGCGTGGATCACGAAGGCCGCGCGCTGGTACTCATGGATGCGCCGCCGCCGTGGGAGAATGTCGCTCCCTTCATGGCGGTGACCGAATTGCTCGGCGATTATGGTGTCACCGTGCCGACGATCCATGCCAGCGACGTGCAGGAAGGATTCCTGCTGCTCGAAGACCTTGGCGATGCGATCTTTACGCGGGTGCTGAAGGCGCAGCCCGCGCGTGAATCCACGCTTTACCTCGCGGCGGTCGATGCGCTGGTGGCGATCAACCGCGCTGGGGCGCAGCAGCCCGCCGCCATCGCCCCCTACGACATGGCGGTGTACCTGCGCGAAGCGGCGCTGTTTGTGGAATGGTTCCTGCCACAGGTGATGGGCATGCAAGCCGCCACCGCCCTGCGCGAGGATTACCTCGCCCGCTGGCGCGCGGTGCTGGCCGCCACCCCGTTGCAACAACGCACGCTGGTGCACCGCGATTACCACGCGGATAACCTGCTCTGGCTGGAAGACCGCGAGGGGCACCGCACGGTCGGTATGCTCGATTACCAGGATGCGCTGTGGGGCGATGCGGCCTATGACCTCGTTTCGCTGCTGGAAGATGCGCGGCGCGACGTGCAGCCCGAAACCGTGCAGGCCTGCCGCGCGCATTTCGTGGCCGCCAATGGCGAAGGCGACGATTTCCCCGTGCGCTACGCCGTGCTCGGCGCGCAGCGCAATGCCAAGATCATCGGCATCTTCACCCGCCTGTGCGTGCGCGACGGCAAAGCCCATTACCTTGATTACCTGCCGCGCGTCTGGGCGCATTTCCTGCAGGATCTGCAGCACCCGGCGCTGGCGCCCATTCGCGCCTTTATCGAGGCGCATGTGCCCGCCGCGTGGCGTGGCCGCTTCGCTGCCGATACCAGCATTGGCGGCATGGCGGCATGAGCGAGCTGCGCGCCATGATCCTTGCGGCGGGGCTTGGCACGCGCATGCGCCCACTTACCGAGCACCTGCCCAAGCCGCTCATTTCCGTGGCGGGCAAAGCGCTGATCGACTGGAATCTCGACTGGCTGGCAGCGGGCGGCATCACGCAGGTAGTCATCAACAGTAGCTACCTTGCGGAAAAGCTCGAAGCCCATCTGGCGGGCCGCGCGGGCGTGACCATCTCGCGCGAGGGCAGTCCGCCGCTGGAAACCGGCGGTGGGGTGAAGCAGGCCTTGCCATGGCTGGGCAGCGGCCCGTTCCTCACCATGAATTCCGATGCGATTTTGCCCGCCAGCGCCACGCACCCGGTGCAGGCGTTGCAGGCGCAGTGGGATGATACGGTGGATTTTTTGCTGCTGGTGGTGCCGCGCGCGCGCGCCATCGGCTGGTCGGGCAATGGCGATTTCGTGATCGACGATGCGGGCCGTGTGCGCCGCCCCGCGCCGGGCGAAGACGCGCCCGTGATTTTTACCGGTGTGGAACTCATGCATCCGCGCGTGTTTGCTGATGCGCCCGACGGCGCGTTCTCGCTCAGCAGGCTCTGGGCACGCGGCGCAGAAGGGTGGTTCCCACGGGTGCGCGCGGTGCTGCATGATGGGCCGTGGCTGAATGTCGGCGATCTCGACGGCCTGCGGGTGGCCGAGGATTATTTTCGCTAATTACTCGGTCGCAACCGGCAGCCGCACCGTGGCGGTCGGTTGCGTGGGAATCAGGTAGCCGGCGGGCATTTCGATATTGCGCCCCAGCCGCACAATCAGCGGATACGAGGCATCAATACTGCTGCTGCCGCCGCTGCCGATGGTTTGCACCAGCGCGCCGCCGCTGCTTTGGATGCTGCCGCCGTTAGGCAAGGTGACGCTGCGGCCGCCGGGGTTGAATTGCGCTGGGCCGTTCATGCGCAGGATGTTACCGTTATCGAGCTTCACCGTGCCGCCCTCGGGCAGGGTGTAGCGTTGGCTGGACTGGCCAAAATACATGTTCGTGTCGGTGGCGGTGTACAGCACGCTGTCGCTGCCAGTGGCCACCATGGAGACCGGGCTGCCGCCCAGCGTGGTGGTGGAAATGCTGCTGCCCGGCGGAAATACAAGGCTTGGCCGGTCAAGCGGCACGATCTGGATCTGGCCGCTGCATTGCGTGCTGGTAGCGCTGGTCGGGGTGAGCGATGCGCTCTCGCAGGAGGTGGTGGCGGTCGGCACCGTCGATTGCCCGGCGCACTGCACCGTATTGCCTTCGCAGCCGGGAGTGGTCGCCGATTCGACGATCATCGCATCGGCCATGGGGGGAAGCGTGCGGTAATAGCTGGAGGCCAGTGCGCAATCGCCGGGAATTTGCGGCACACCGTTGCTGATCGGCAGCACGAGGTAATGTTCCGGCTCGTCGTCTTCCTCGATGGGATCAAAGGGGTCGAGCACATCGCCCGTCGATTCCGGCTGTAGCCGCACGGTGATGTAGGTGCTGTTCGCCGTCCACGTAATCATCTGGGCGATCGGCAGGGGAATCTGGATACGTCCCTGATCGCTTGCGTCCTTGCGGCTGGGATAGTTGCAAAGATACGTGGGCAGGCTGGCATTGGTGGTGCTAGCCGCGCTGAACGTGCTGCCGCTGGCGCGGTAGGCCCATGCGTTGCGCGCACCGGCATTGGTAATGAACAGGCCCGCGGGCGAGGGGTTCAGCGTCAGCCGGTAGCTGGAAAGAGCCACGCTGCCGCCGCAGGTGACGCTGGTGCTGCCGGAGAGGGCCTGCGTGGTGCCGAACGTGCCGGTTTCGTCGGCAGAGATGGCGCAGTTGGCCGAAGTGCCGGTGCCGCTTGCATTGCCACTGGTGACGGTGGTAGTGGTGCCGTCGGCGTTGGTGATGGTGCTGCTAGTGCTGCCGCACACATCGATACCGGCGGGCAGCTGGCACGGGAAACCGCGCCATGGCGGCAGGCTGAAACTCAGGCGGAACTGGTTGGCGCTAACGCTGGCTGCTGCACCGGCTTTGCCGGGGGGGTTTTCCGGTGCTTGCCGTGCGTTGATGCTGATGCCGGCCGTGCCGCCGACACGCACGCCCGGGCTTTTGCCTTCGTTGGCCCGCCAGGAAAGTGGCGGTTCCCAGCCCTTGTTAATGCAGTTACGAATCAGCCGGTCATCGGCATTGTAGGATTTTTTGATATCCACGCTATCGAGCGAGCTGCAGGATGGCTGCTCCTGTGCAGCCTCTTGCGCCATCGCTGTGGTGGCCATCAGCAGCAGGCAGGCAAGGGCGCGCTTCATGGCGTGGCCCCGGTGCTGGTTGTCTCTTCTTCCGGCACGCTGCGGCGATCTTCGCGCACGCGGTAAAGCTTCGTGCTGTTCCAGTCTTTCAACTCGCAATACGACAAATGCGGGTCGACGCAATCGCTTGCGATATCAATGCGGTCATATTCCTCTTCGGCCGCTTTCGGCAGGGTGCCGGGCTTAAACAGATAGCGCGATTTCAGTTCGCCCCAGCTATCCGTCGTGCCGCAAATATCCGGCCATTTGCCGTTATCGGGCTCCATGACTTTCACGTAGCAATAGTTCGTTGTGCTGCAATCCGACAAATGCACTTCGGTCACGATGCCGAGCTTCGGCAGGCCAGGTTTGCTGCCGCTTGCGGCACCGCCGGTTGGCAGCAGCACGAAATCACCCAGTTCGGCCTTGTCGAGGTTCGTAATGGTCGAGGCCGAGCCGCTGAAATTGGGGAATTGCTGGCTGCTCACCGTGGAACTCAGATAGCCGCGCCATTGCAGTGGCGAGGGCAGGTTGCGCAATTGCGTAATCACCTTGTCGTCGCTGTTGGTGGTGGCGTTCGCCTCTTTATCTTCGGCGAGGCTGCGAATGTTACAATTACTGCCATCGGCGTTGCAGCGGCTGAGGAAGCCTACCGCATATTCTGCCCCAAGCGCAGAAAGAAGCACATTTTCGGCGCTGCCAACTTTGAAGAGTTTCTCATACCGCGCGAGGCAGACGATGTTGTAATCGCGCGTGGTGCGGGCCTGATAGAGTTTCAGTTCCGTCCAACTGCTGATCGGATCGGGCACGGTGATGCTCACGCCCCCCATGCTGGGCGAGCGGCCCCAGCCGCCAATGAGGCAGCGCTGGTCTTGCTTGGTGATGGTTTCCGCTTTGGCTGCGCGGTCGTTCTCGGTGGGGGCTTGCGGGGTGCCGGGCGAGGCTTCATGGCCCACGCCCACGATGCTGGTATATTGCCCGCTGGTGTCGAGCGGATCTTGAATGTCGCTGTCGTTTTTCTGGATGGAGCGACCCGTGTCCCACAGGCGCGGATAGGGCATGTGCGAAGGCAGTTGCGCGTTGCTGTCCTTGAAATAGTCGCGGAAGCTGAAGCCCTCCGGCACGCCATTTTTCAGGGTGATAGTGGCCTGGTCGCTGGGGTTATGG
Organism: Rickettsiales bacterium; assembly: GCA_044341105.1. Taxonomy (GTDB): domain Bacteria; phylum Pseudomonadota; class Alphaproteobacteria; order Rickettsiales; family UBA3002; genus QFOX01. The sequence goes on from JBIISI010000057.1 coordinate 12,516, forward strand.
TAGCGCATTTTCAGTTTATTGATCGGCGTAAACGGTGCGCGCAATTCCTGGCAGAGGCTTTCCATGCTGCGCGAATTGTTGCCGCCCAGCTCGTTGGGATTACATTTTGCGCGGCGCTGGTAGGGGAAGGTGACTTTCACCAGCGCATAGGGCAATTGGTTCTTCGCATTCGGGCCAACCGGGATGGCATTCGTGCCAAGGGAGGTGATGCCCCCCAATGTGCCAATATCGAGCACGCCGGCCACCGAGCCGAGCGGCGTGCTGCCCAGCAGCGAGGTCAGTGCCCCCGCCTGAGAGCTGAGCAGGCCGCTTACATTGCCGATCGGCAGGTTGCCGGCGAGGCTGGAGAGGCTGCCAAGCTGGCCGGTGAGTGCCGATTGAATGCTGCTCAGCCCCATGCTGCCGCCAAGGCCGCTGATGAGCCCCTGGGTGGAGCCAAGGACGCTGTTGATCTGGCTGGAGATGAGGTTGGTTGGCAGGTTGGTGAGCGATTGCACCTGCGAGCCCAGCACCGAGGTGAGCTGTGAAAGGTTGCCGCTGGCAACCGCGTTGATGCCGCCGCTGATGTCGGTGATGGTGCTTTGCGCCGAGTTGAGCATGCTGGTCACTTTGCCCACGCCGATTTCATCGCCGATGGCGGAAAGCGCGCGATTCTGCACGTCCAGCATATCGACAAAATTGCTCATCGACACGGCGCCGCCCGAGCCGCCACTACCACCGCCACTACCGCCCAAAAGCGGGGAAAGCGCGAAGTTCTGTGCGTTGAGAATGGTCCGCACTTCGCTG